>JAEUMG010000295.1 GCA_016793355.1 Hyphomicrobiales bacterium | reverse complement strand
AGCACCTGGTCATAGGTGCGTCCGTCGCCCATGACGCCGACGGTGCGAACCGGGAGCAAAACCGCGAAGGCCTGCCAGATTGCATCATAGAGGCCGGCCTTCCTGATCTCGTCGAGATAGATCGCATCGGCCTTGCGCAATATATCGAGTTTTGACGGCGTGATCTTGCCCGGAATGCGGATGGCGAGCCCCGGCCCCGGAAAGGGATGGCGCCCGACGAAATGTTCGGGCAGTCCCAATTCGCGGCCGAGCGCCCGCACCTCGTCCTTGAATAATTCGCGCAAGGGCTCGACGAGCTTCATGTTCATGCGCTCGGGCAGGCCGCCGACATTGTGATGCGACTTGATGGTGACCGAAGGCCCGCCGGTGAAGGAGACGCTTTCGATCACGTCGGGATAGAGCGTGCCTTGTGCCAGGAAGGCGGCGCCGCCGATCTTTTTCGCCTCGCGCTCGAACACCTCGATGAACAACCCGCCGATGGTCTTGCGCTTCTGTTCCGGATCGGTGACGCCGTCGAGTGCCTCGAGGAAAATGTCGGAGGCATCGACGTGGACGAGCGGGATATTGTGCTGGCCGCGGAACAGGCGCACCACTTCATCCGCCTCGTCCTGCCGCATCAAGCCGTGATCGACGAATATGCAGGTGAGCTGCTCGCCGACCGCTTCGTGGATCAGCACCGCGGTGACGGCTGAATCGACGCCGCCCGAAAGCCCGCAGATCACCCGGTCGAAGCCGACCTTCTGCTTGATCTTGTGGATCGCCTCGTCGCGGAAGGACGCCATCGACCAGTCGCCGCGGCAGCCGCAGATCTCGCGCACGAAATTGCGCAGCAGTCTCGCGCCGTCCGGCGTATGGACCACTTCCATGTGGAACTGCGTGCCGTAGATCTGGCGCTTCTCGTCGGCGATCGCGGCGAAGGGCGCGCCCTCGCTGGTCGCAACAACGCGGAAGCCCCCCGGGATGGCGCTGATGCGGTCGCCATGGCTCATCCACACTTGGTGGCGCTCGCCCGGCTGCCAGACGCCGTCGAAGAGTGCGTTCGGCGCCTTGACCTCGACATAGGCGCGGCCGAATTCGCGATGGTCGGAGGGCTCGACCTTGCCGCCAAGCTGGTCGCAGATTGCCTGCTCGCCATAGCAGATGCCAAGGATCGGAAGGCCGCGCGCATAGACGGCATCGGGGGCCTTAGGGCTGGCCTGTTCATGGACGCTGGCCGGCCCGCCGGAAAGGATGATGCCCTTAAGGCCGGGCCAGTCGAGCGCCTTCTCGGCCGACTGGAAAGGGACGATTTCCGAATAGACGCCGGCCTCGCGGACGCGGCGGGCGATGAGCTGGGTGAACTGGGAGCCGAAATCGACGATCAGAATGCGGTCTTGCATGGCGAGCCAATAAAGGACGTGCCCCGAATCGGCAAGCGGGCGGCGTCAAGGAAGCGATAAGATCGGCGCGCTAAGCTGCCGCGCCAATCAAACAGGAGGCAAGGACATGAGCGATCTCGTCGTGATCGAATTCCCATCGGAGGCCAAGGCCGAGGAAGTGAGGACAAAGCTTCTCGGCATGCAGAAAGAATATCTGATCGAGCTCGGCGATGCGGTGATCGCCACCAAGCAGGCGGACGGCAAGGTCAAGCTCAACCAGTTGTTCCATCCGACCAGCGCCGGCGCGGCGATGGGCACCTTGTGGGGCGCGCTCGTCGGCATGATCTTCCTCATGCCGCTGGCGGGCGCGGCGATCGGTGCCGGTGCGGGGGCCCTGTCAGGCGCGCTCACCGATGTCGGGATCGACGACAGGTTCATGAAGGAAGTCGCGGCGAGCCTCGATGGCGGCAATGCGGCTTTGTTCCTGCTCATCCGCAAGATGACCACCGACAAGGTGCTCGAGGATCTCAAGGGCGTCGGCGGCAAGGTGCTGCGCACCTCCTACGATCACGACAAAGAGGAAGCCCTGCAGAAGGCGCTCAGCGACATCCAGACGGCAAAGCCCGCTTCATAGGCCGTCAGGCGGTCATTCCATTGTCATTGCCTGCTGCTTGTCTGGGAGCCTGCATGCGAGCCGCATGCGCTCCCGACAAGAGGCCATGCCCATGAACCGTGTGACCGGATACAAATGCATCTTTGCAAGCAAGGAGCAGACTTGGAGATTTGCGCTGGCCCTGGCCAAAGAGCCGGGCATGGCGGAGATTTCCGTCGACAGTGCCGATGGAGCCGAGACCCTTCTCGACATGCTCGGCGACGCGACCGAGGTTCTGTTCGATCCCGCAACCGGCGAAGTCAACTTCCTGTTCGGCTATGCCGAAATCGAGGATGAGGACGAAGAAGAGGAAGACGGCAAGCCCTCCGATGACGACGAGTCCGAGGAAGACGACGCGGAGCGCAACGCCGCCTAACATTGCCGCGGATTGACGAGGCGCCGGAAGGGGCGCGCAGCGACGTCCGGGTGGCAAAGCCGGCGGCGTAAAGGATCAACCCCACCCGGCGCTTCGCGCTACCCTCCCCTCGCTGATGCGACGGGAGGGAGTACTATTTCCCTCCCCGGCTCCGGGGAGGGTGTCGCGCGGCAGCGCGACGGGTGGGGCTACTCACTCGAGCTCACCCCGGGATAGCGCCGCATGCCGGGCCTGATCTTGCCCGCATTGCCGAGTTCGAGGATATAGCCGAAGTCCTTCTCGGTATCGAGATAGTAATGCTCGTCCTCATCGCAGCGCCCGCTCTGGATCACCGGGTAGCCGCGCGCTTCGAAACCGGCGGCAGCCTTTTTCGTGTCGGCATAGAAGAGCTTGATGTGATGCAGGCCCTCGCCATGCTGCTCCAGAAACTCGTCATAGATCGAATAGCCCGAAACCGGCTGGATCAGTTCGACCTGCGTGTCGCCGCTCCAGGCGCAGGCGATGAGGCAGGAATGGGTCGCGGGCTTGCCGCGATAGATATAATCGTTCACCGTCGAGGGGTTGAAATCCCAGATATCCCAAGGCCCGATCCTGAACACGTCCCAATGCCGCTTCAGCGCGGCATCGAGATCGCGGACGATCGTCGCCACCTGCATGGTGGCGCCCTCCTGGAATTTTCGCATGATCTTTTTCTCCCGTTCTGCAGCCGACCGGGAACAAGCCTGAACAGCGCATGCAATCGAGTCAATGCGATCTGCCTGGACAAGGTATGATCATTCCACCACGCTGCCATCCCGGGGAACAGGCATGAAGCGACTTGAATCCGGTATCAATTATGCCCGTTATGAAATGGGCGAGCTGATCGTCGTCGCGCTGCGCGACGGCTATGGCGACATGCCGCCGAGCCGCTTGCGCCAGGACGGCGACCGGCCTTTTGGATCGGACCTGCCCAAAGAGGTCAAACTGATCGACGGCAAGCTCCGTCTCTCCGTCAATGCGTATCTGGTCATCGGTCACGGCCAGCACGTGCTCATCGACACAGGCGCGGCAAATGCCTGGGACCCGACGATGGGTCTGTTGCTCGACGCATTGAATGAAGCGGGCGTCGCGCGGGACGATATAGGGACCGTGGCCTTCACGCATACGCATATTGATCACGTTCACGGGTTGGTGGCCGCCGACGGGTCCGACGCCTTTCCGAAGCTCGAGCGATTGCTGGTGCCGCAAGAGGAAATCGCGATGTTCGACGAGATCGAAAGGCTCGCCCGATTTCACCGGCGCCGCCTGCCGTTTGCGGACGGTTTCAACTTGAACGCCGGCATAAAGGTTGTCGTGGCCCATGGCCATGAAGTCGGGCATTCCGTGTTCGAGGTCACGAGTGCGGGCGAAACCTTGCTGATCTGGGGAGACACCGTCCATGTGCCGTCGATCCAGTTCGCACGTCCGGAGATCACCTGGGAGTATGATGACGATCAGGCGCGGGCACGCTCGGCACGGCAGCGGATTCTTCGCCGCGCAGCCCGGCCGCACTGCTTTGTCGCGGGAGCGCACCTGGAATTTCCGGGTGTGGGCACGGTCGTCCCGCGTGATGATGCGTTCTCCTACACGGCACTGTAAGGAGTCGTCCGATGACCATCACCATCACCGCCTTTGATCGCTCGCCTGACGGCGGCAGAGGATTGGCGCGCGATACGCGCGTTCGCTGGGCGCTGGAAGAAGTGGGCCAACCCTACGAGGTTCGCCCCGTTGCGTTTCGCGCGCTGAAGGAGCCGGCGCATCTGTCGCTCAATCCTTTCGGCCAGATCCCGACTTACGAGGAAAATGGACTTGTCCTGTTCGAGACGGGGTCGATCGTCCTCCATATCGCCGGGCGCCATAAGGGCCTGCTGCCGGAAGCGCCCGATTCGCGAGCGCGCGCGATCACCTGGATGTTTGCCGCAGTCAACACGATCGAGCCGCCTATCCTCGAGTATGCCAATGCCAGGCTTCTTGAAAGCGACAGGCCGTGGAACGAGGAGCGCCTGTCGATTATCGCGGATCGCGTGCGCGACCGGCTCAGGCAACTTTCGGCCCGGCTTGGCGCTGCCGAGTGGCTGGATGGCGGGTTCAGCGCGGGCGACCTGATGATGGTGCATGTGCTGCAAAGGCTGAAGCCATCGGGCCTTCTCGATGAGTTCCCGAACCTCGCCGCCTATGTCGAACGCGGCGAGGAACGCCCCGCTTACAAGCGCGCCTTCGCCGCGCAACTGGCGTTCAACACCCGCAAGCCGCTCTAGCTGTTCGGCAATGGGATGAACTCATCTTCGCCAGGGACCGGCTTGAAGCGGCCGGTTTTCCAATCCTGCTTCGCCTCCTCGATGCGCTCTTTGCGCGAGGAGACGAAGTTCCACCAGATGTAGCGCGGGCCTTCCATCGCCGTGCCGCCGAGAAACATCATCCGCGCGCGGCGCGTTGCCTTGACCGTGATGCGGTCGCCGGGACGGAAGACGAGAAGGCGCGGGCCCTCAAAGCTTTGCCCTGAGATTTCGACTTCGCCGTCGACGACATAGATGGCGCGCTCGTCATGATCGGGATCGAGCGGCACGGATGCCCCCTCCTCCAATACGGCCTCGGCATAGAGCCAGTCGGACAGCATGCCGACCGGCGAGGATTTGCCGAACGCGCTGCCGGCGATGACGCGTGCCCAGATGCCGGGCGTCTCGACAACGGGGAGGCTCGCCGAATCGAAATGCTGGAATGAGGGATCGGTCTCTTCATGCGCGGCGGGCAATGCGATCCAGCTCTGGATGCCATACATGCCCTGGCCGGTCAGGCGCGCAGGCGTAGGCGTCCTCTCGGAATGGGCGATGCCGCGGCCGGCGGTCATGAGGTTCATGGCGCCGGGCGAGATTTCGAGGGCGTTGCCCTCGCTGTCCCTGTGCATGATGCGGCCATCGAAAAGATAGGTCACGGTGGCGAGCCCGATATGGGGATGCGGGCGGACATCCATGCCCTGCCCGGCGAGGAACTGCACGGGGCCGAACTGGTCGAAGAAGATGAACGGGCCGACCATTTGGCGCTGGGCATGGGGGAGCGCCCGGCGCACCTCGAAGCCGCCCAGATCGCGGGCGCGCGGCACGATGACGAGGTCGAGGGCGTCGCAGGACTGCGTGTCGCCCATGATGGGGTCTTGAGAGGGGAGCCAGCTCATGGCGCATCCTTGCTCCGATAGAAGGGCAGATCAAGGTTGCTATCTTTAATTGTAGATTATGCAACTCGAGATAGACACCGTCGCTGACCCTGTCTACCCGGTTCAGTTTCGCCTTTTGTTCCCCGGCTACTCCCTACCGGCCAAGTCTCCGAGGTCTCTCCACGGCCTTCCTGGCGCCCTCCAGGGGCATCCTGGTCGTGACTGTTCCCTTTCTTGGGGCCCTGCCATTCCGCCATTCTTGGTCTAGGATGACCACCATGACCGGGCAGACAGAGCTGCGGACGGAGGAAAACGACGTCGATGAGCGCCAGCGGCAACGCGCCGCTGCCAGCGAGTTGAGCCGTCTCATCCAGCGCATCGCCCTCGGAGATCGCGCCGCCTTTGACAGGCTCTATGCGCGCACCAGCGCGAAACTGTTCGGCGTGTGCCTTCGTATCTTGAACGACAGGAGCGAAGCCGAAGAAGTGCTCCAGGACACGTTCATCAAGATTTGGAGGAGAGCTGACGGCTACGCCGTTACCGATTTGAGCCCGATTACCTGGCTGGTTGCGGTAGCGCGGCATCAGGCGATCGATCGTCTCCGCAGACGCAAGCCGCATACGGCGGAACTTGCCGATGCCGTCACCATAGTCGACGAGCGTCAGCCCGACCCCGAAGCACTGGCCATTGCAACGGGAGAAATACAGATGCTCGACCGCTGCCTCGGTGAATTGGAAGAGAATCGGGCCGCTGCAGTGCGCGGCGCCTATCTCGACGGCTTGAGCTACGCGGAACTGGCGCGGCGCCATGAAGTGCCGCTAAACACCATGAGAACCTGGTTGCGCCGCAGTCTCATGAAATTGAAGGATTGCCTGCGACGATGACGGCTCAGGACGAATTGACCGGCGACGACGCGCTGGCCGCGGAATATGTCCTGGGCGTGCTGGCTCCGGACGAACGGCAAGACGTGGTCGAGCGTATTGCAAGGGATCGCGGCTTCGCGCGGCTGGTGGATGATTGGGAGGCACGGCTCGGTGGTCTGTCGGAAGAGTACGCCGAGGCCACACCGCCTGCCCACATCAAGACGGCTGTCGACCGGCGCCTGTTCGAAGATGCGGCGCAGCCGCCTTCGGGTCTCTGGGAGAGCCTCGCAGCCTGGCGCACGATTGCGGGCGTTCTCGCCGCTCTCCTCGTCCTTTTGGTTGTCGTGCCGGTGCTGCGCCCCACTTTCGTGCCGGAAGCGCCCCGCCTCGTCGCCCTGCTCGATTCCGAAAACAGCGCCGTCAGCTATCTCGCCATATACGAGCCGCAGACCGGCTCGGTAGCACTCTCTCGCGTCGGCGCTGGCGAACAAGCAAACCGCGATTTCGAACTGTGGGTCATCAACAAGGATGAGGCGCCGGTGTCGATTGGCGTCATCCCGCCCGGCGAAGCAGTCCGTGTCGCGCTCGGCGACGCCCTGCGCGGCCATGTCAGGGCGGGGGCCAATCTCGCCATCAGCCTCGAACCGAAGGGCGGCTCGCCAACCGGGCGGCCGACCGGGCCGGTGGTCGCCATGGGCGAACTTAGAAACATCTGACGAGAATTTTTCCGGCGCCCGAAACTTTTCGATCCCGATCTTCGTAGCTGCGCGCACCTGGCTCGATCGAGCCATGGACCCCATGCAGTCCCCAAGGAGACAGGATATGATCAAACGCACCCTCACCGCCGCCCTGACGACCGCCGCGATCACTCTCGGCGCCGCAATTGCGCACGCCGGCAACCCGATGGTCGGCGGAGCGGCGATGTATCCCGACAAGAATATCGTCGAGAATGCGATGAATTCGAAGGACCATACGACGCTCGTGGCGGCAGTGAAGGCCGCCGGGCTTGTCGAGACGTTACAGGGTACCGGCCCATTTACCGTCTTCGCGCCGACAAACGATGCATTCGCAAAGCTGCCGGCGGGCACGGTCGAGATGCTGGTCAAGCCCGAGAACAAGGACAAACTGACCAAGATTCTCGCCTGCCATGTGGTAGGGACGAAGGCGTTTTCGAGCAATCTCATGAAGATGGTCGACGATGATGGCGGCATGCATACCGTGCCGACGCTCGGCGGCTGCAACCTGGTCGCGTCCTACAAGGACGGCATGATCATGCTGAAGGACGAGAACGGTACCGTCGCCACCGTAACGATCGCCGATGTCGCGCAATCGAACGGTGTCATTCACGTCATCGACGCCGTACTGCTTCCAAAGATGTAAGGGGAAGGCGCAAGCCACCTTGCGTCCCCGCGCGGGGTGCCGACTTCACTGGAAGTCTACCCGGCCGGAGCTTTCCTCCTGGAGCGCCTGGGGGCGGGCTCCGGCTCGGGCGGCTGCTCCGCCTCGCGTGCGAGACGCAGGGCCCGCAATTTCGCAGTCTTTGCATCCTGCGCGGCTTTTTCCTGCTGAACGATGCCGCGCACCGCTATCGTCAATTGATCGTGGCGATGCTCACGCTGCTGGCGAGTCTTCAGTAAAGAATTTCTGGTATCCTTGGGCACGAAACCTCCAGCTCACGAGACGCGAGACGACGGAGCGGTGTCGCCCAGGAAAGAATTGCCGCGCGCCCGAATGCGCCGGGCGCGCGCTTTTTCCCTGCCAGTACATCCGTGGTCAGGGATTGCAATTTCAGGTAACGCCCGGCAATCAGCCGGCGCGCAGATTATCCGCCGATGATTTGCCGGTCTTGCGATCGGCGACCAAGTCAAAGGTCACCTTCTGACCTTCGTTCAGGCTGCGCAGCCCCGCACGTTCCACGGCGCTGATGTGAACGAACACATCCTTGCTGCCATCGTCCGGCTGGATGAAGCCATAGCCTTTTTGGTCGTTAAACCACTTTACAGTACCTTGAGCCATCTGACCCTTCTCTTAAGTTCGCGTTGCACTTCGCCAACGCCACGCGTCAGCCATCATTACCGATCGAGATTTGGGAAGAAGGTCGTCAGTCCGACGCGGAGCGCCAAGGGCCTAATTCATTCCGGCCGAGCCTCGAAAGTGCCCGACTACATAATGTCAACACGGCGGATTTGCAAGTCTGCATTTCCCGCAGGGTAACTTGTCCTATCGCCTGACGCGCAATCCGGGTTCCCTGCAGGCTTCAAACATCGAACCCCTGCGGTCGACCCCGCGACGCCTCACTCCTCACGGCACTATTTAGCTTTGGCTAAACATTGTTACGCGCGTATATTTCTCCCATGACCCACCGAAGCCCCGCCCGCGGCCGGCCGGCCGCCTTCCGTCGCACCCGCGCCGATCATCAAACGGAGATTGCCGAGGATTATGTCGAGCTCATCGCCGAGCTCATGGAGGAACGCGGCGAAGCGCGCGGCACCGACATCGCGCAGCGCCTAGGCGTGTCCAATGCGACCGTCGTGAAGACCCTCAAGCGCCTCCAGGACGAGCAATTGATCCGGCAGGAGCCCTATCGCGCGGTCTTCCTGACCGATGCGGGGCAGAAGCTCGCCGCCGATGGCCGCCGCAAGCATGCGATCGTCGAGGCCTTCCTGATGGCGCTTGGCGTGAAGCCCGATGTGGCGCGCATCGACGCCGAAGGCATCGAGCATCATGTCAGCGCCGACACGCTCGATGCGATGGAGCGCTATCTCCGTCACCAGTCGACCAACAAGTCGGATTGAGCCCGCCCTCAGGCCTGGTTCGTCATGGTGCGCGTCCGCAGCAGCGAGACGGCGAGCGCGGCGGCAAACACAAAGGCCTGCAGGACTATGATGCAGGGGCCGGTCGCTACGTCGAAGTGAAAACTGAGAATGGTCCCGAGGACGCTCGAACCGATCGCAGTCGCGGCGGCGACGGCAAGCATGTGCCCAAAGCGGTGCGTCAGAAGAAGTCCGACGGCCCCGGGCGCGACCAGCATGGCGATGACCAGGATGATGCCCACCGCCTTGAGCGATGCGACAATCGTCAGCGCCAACAAGATCAGCAGGCCGAAGTGAAGCAGGCGCACGGGCAAACCGATGGCGCGGGCGTGCGAGGGATCGAAGCAGTAAAGCAGCAAGTCGCGGCGCAAGGCGAGAACGATGGCGATCGTCGGCAGCGCAATAAGGGAAGTCTCGCGGATATCCGACCAGGACACACCCAGGATATTACCGAACAGGATGTGATTGAGATGCTGGTCCGTCTCTACCTTGACGAAGAGCACCAGCCCTAAGGCAAACATGCCGGAGAAGACGATACCCATGACGGTATCTTCCTTCACGCGGCTGTTCTCCTTCAGATATCCCGTTCCCAGTGCGCAGACGAGCCCGGCGGCAAAGGCCCCGAGCGCCAGCGGCAAGCCGGCCACATAGGCAAGCACGATGCCGGGCAGCACGGCATGCGAAATGGCATCGCCCATCAGTGCCCAGCCTTTCAACACGAGATAGCAGGACAGGAGCGCGCAGACCGCGCCGACAAGAACGGCGGCAACGAGCGCGCGGAGCATGAACTCATGCGCGAAGGGCGCGAGAAAAACCGTCTCGAAGAAACTCATGGCGCTGCAGCCCGGGCGATGTTGGCGGCGCGACGCGCCGCAAGGCGCCCGTGCCTGGGCGCGAAGATGAAGGCGAACAGAAAGATGACGGTCTGGAGCACGACGATCAAGCCGCCGGTCGCGCCATCGAGATAATAGCTCAGATAGGCGCCTACCGCACTGGTCACTACTCCCATCGCCACCGCGATGGCAATGAGCCGGCCGAAGCGGTCGGTGAGGAGGTAGGCTGTGGCGCCCGGCGTCACCACCATGGCGATGACCAGACAGGCGCCGACCGTCTGCAACGCGGCAACCGTGCAGGCGGACAGCAGGACGAAGAACAGGATCTTGAGACGGAACGGGTCGAGGCCGATGCTGCGCGCATGACTTTCGTCGAAGAACGTCACCATCAGGTCCTTCCAGCGAAGGATGAGGATCGCCAGGCTGACACTGGCGATGATGACAACCTGCACGACATCTTCATCCGAAATGCCGAGGATATTGCCAAGCACGATGGACTGGACATTCACCGCAACGGGATTGATCGAGACGAGGAGCAATCCGGTCGCGAAGAAAGCGGTGAACACCAGACCGATGACGGCATCCTCCCGCAGCTTCGTCTTGATCCGCACGAGAACCATGGAGAGCGCGGCCAGGATACCCGACAGAAAGGCGCCGAGTGCAAAGGGAACGCCCATCAGATAGGCCAGCGCCACTCCAGGCACAACCGAATGCGCGAGCGCATCGCCCATCAGCGACCAGCCCTTCAGCATGAGATAGCACGA
>JAEUMG010000157.1 GCA_016793355.1 Hyphomicrobiales bacterium | reverse complement strand
CCTTTTTCATGCCTGCTCCCACGCCGTTTGTTTCCGATACAACCCTGCCCCAACGCGTCGACGTCGCCATCATCGGCGGCGGCATTGCCGGCGTTTCGACGGCGCTGGAACTGGCCGAACGCGGCGTTTCGGTCGCCCTCTTCGAGAAGGGCATCATCGGCGGCGAGCAGTCGAGCCGCAATTGGGGCTGGTGCCGCCAGATGGGCCGCGATACGCGCGAGATCCCATTGATCCTCGAATCGCTGAGACTCTGGCGCGGCATGAACGAGCGCGTCGGGGCCGAGACCGGCTTCACCCAATGCGGCATCGTCTATCTGTGCGAGACGGATGAGGAACTCGCAGCGCGCGAGACCTGGTATAACGCCAATGCCAGGCCCTATGGCCTCGAGACGCGGCTCGTCTCCGGCGCCGAGGCCGATCGCCTGCAGCCGGGCTCGACCAGGGCATGGAAGGGCGCGCTCTATACGCCCAATGACGGCCGCGCCGAACCGCAACTGGCGCCGCCGGCCATCGCCGAAGCGGCCCGCAGGCGCGGCGCGCAGGTTTTCACCGATTGCGCTGTGCGTGGAATTGAAAAAGCCGCCGGGCGAATTTCGGGCATTGTCACCGAGAAGGGCGCGGTCGCCTGCGACTCTGTCGTGCTGGCGGGCGGCGCCTGGTCGCGGCGCTTCTGTGCCAATGCCGGCATCGACTTTCCGCAGCTGAGCGTGATCAATTCGGTGCAGCGCACCGAGCCGATCGAAACCCGGCTTGCGCATTCCTGCTCGGCCGGCAAATTTGCGGTCCGTAAAAGGCTCGACGGCGGATACACCATCGCCCACCGGCATCTCTCGGTCGCCGACATCCTGCCCGACAGCTTTCCCTTGTTCTTCGATTTTCTCCCGGCGCTCAGGCTCGACTGGAAGGGATTGCGCCTGCGCTTCGGCCAGCGCTTCTTCGACGAGCTGCGGCTCAAGCGCAAGTGGCGGCTTGATGAGGTCTCGCCCTTCGAAATCGTGCGCGTGCTCGATCCCAAGCCCGTCGACAATATTCTGGATGAGGCGGCGGCGAGCCTGAAGGAGTACTATCCGGAATTTGAAGGCTTGCGCATTGCCGAGCGCTGGGCAGGCTGCATCGATGCCACACCCGACGCCGTACCGGTGATCTCGGCCGTGCCGAGCCTGCCCGGCTTCTTCATGGCGACGGGCTTCTCCGGCCACGGCTTCGGTCTCGGCCCCGGCGCCGGCAGGCTGATGGCGGAATTGGTGACCGGCGCCGTTCCTTGCGTCGATCCCATGCCCTTCCGCTATGTCCGCTATTTCGACGGCACCAACCCCAAGCCGATGACGGGGCTGTAACCTGTGCGGGCATATTTTCCCAGGAAATTAAACCTCTGATAGAAATCGACGTTAGCCCGGAAAAATTGGCCGCACAGCGACTTCAAGCCCTTCCGGCTACCCCCCTACCGGCCTACCCTGCGAAGTCACGTGGCGCTCATCCTGGGCGTCTCTAGAGGCATCCTGGTATCGAGAGTCCTAGTCGGGCGGTGAAAGCCTAGGAATGGATCGCCCGGCCATCTACCGCTAGGGCAGCTTCCTTGATCGCCTCCGACAGCGTCGGATGGGCATGGCAGGTCCGCGCCAGATCCTCCGCCGAGCCGCCGAATTCCATGAGAACCGCCACTTCGTGGATGATCTCGCCGGCATTCACCCCGATGATATGCGCGCCGAGCACCCGGTCGGTCCTGGCATCGGCGAGGATCTTCACGAAGCCTTCGGTCGTCTGGTTCGCCTTGGCGCGGCCATTCGCCAGGAAGGAGAACTTGCCGACC
>JAEUMG010000280.1 GCA_016793355.1 Hyphomicrobiales bacterium | reverse complement strand
CAAATCCGACGTCCACTTTATGCACGGCGTGATCGAAGGCGGTTCCCGAAATGCAGATACCTCCAGGTTCCGCCATCGCCTCCAGACGGGCGGCGATGTTTACGCCGTCGCCGTAGATATCGTTCTCCTCGACGATGACATCGCCGAGGTTCACGCCGATGCGAAACCTGATCTGCCTGTCCGCCGCGGTGCCCTGGTCGCGCCCGGCCATTTTTCGCTGGATGGCGGCGGCGCATTGGACAGCGTCGACCACGCTTGCGAACTCGACGAGCGCACCATCGCCCATGAGCTTGATGATGCGGCCATGGAACTCTTCTATTGCGGGGTCTACCAGTTCCCGGCGGCAGGACTTCAAGCGCGCAAGCGTGCCGACTTCATCCTCGCCCATCAGGCGGCTGTAGCCGACGACATCGGCAGCGAGAATTGCGGCTAGCCTGCGCTCCATGGCCGTACCAAGCTCTTTCGCCGTCAGTAGAGTGGTCTTCCCGGCAGGGTATTCCACTCTCGTTCCGGAAGCGAGATGTTCTCCTCGCCGTCAAGCTTGCTCAATCAGCGGCCGCTTCACCCGCCTCCTCGATCGCATCCAGCTGACGGAAGATGTCGGCGAGGAACTCCTTGAGCTGGTCGGCCATGGCCGAGGGCAGGCGCGGCTCGTCGGAGAGGACAAAGTTGGAGAAGGAGAAACCGGGATCCTCGACCGGCTTGAGGAGGTTGGGAGGCAGTTTCGGCAGGACGAGCTGGCCGTCCTTCTTCAATGTATTCAGGAGCCCGGTGGCGAAGCCCTCGCGGACGCTGGGCAGGAAGGCCTCGTTCCAGACGATGATGAAGCGGTTGTCGGGATTGCCGACGCGCACGGCCTCTGCCGCCGACAGCGAGCCGCTCGCCTTGTCCACCACATAGTAGATGATGATCTCGATATGATGGGCGCGCGCCGCCGCGCTGAAATCGAACTGATGCAGGTAGTTGAAGAATTCGCCATTGAGATGCGGCGGCACATAGACCACGCAATCATGCGGCGGCGATGTCAGGGCGCGGTCGAGGAGCGCCATCTGGTCGGCTGTCTTCGTGAGATCCGTGCGGCGGCCGCGCACCGGGAAATAGAGGGTCAATCCGCGCGGGTCGGAGGAAAGATCGAAAATCTCGGTCTCATGCTGGCAGAGGAGATGATAATCGGCGATCAGCCGCGCGACGAGCGTCTTGCCGTTGCGCGGCCGGTCGGAGCAAATGATGCTGTATTTCGCCGCCCGTGTTTCCGCCATTGCACGGCTTTCCGCGGCGCCTTCCTGCTAGCCGGCGCGCTTGGCTCCGGCTGCGGCCGGCGCGGCGGCAAGGCCCTGGATCAGCTTCAGCTTCTCCAGTTGCTCGTCGAGATCGTGGCACCATTTGCGGACATAACCGCGCAGCACGAAGGAGAAGTTCCCCGCTTCGCCCTGGGCGTTCTTGTTGTCGATGAAGTCCTTGAACGGCACCGCCGCCAGATCGACCTGCTCATAGGCCATGGCGTTGAGACGCGGGATGTCGATCTCATGGGCGGCGTTGAGCTTGGCGAAGTACTTCTTGTAGGTCTTCTGGTCCCACTCGAAGAAATTGGTCTCGTTGATGAAATTGCGGGCAATGATGTAGTCGATGCCGTTCATGTACTTGGCGAGCTCGTTGATCTCTTCGAGAGACGCGATCGCCGAGCCGATGACATGGAAGAGGGCGAGGTCGAACTGGCCGGTGCGCGCCGCTTCGAGCGCGCCAATGCGATCGAATGTGTCAAGCGCGATCGAGAGATTGCCGGCCTTCAGATCAACGAGCGTCACGCGGACGCCGGAGGTATCGAGCGTGTCGAGCACCTTCATCTGGTCGGCGACATTGGTGAAGTCGATGACTTCGGTGATGGCCGGATGAAATCGCTTGAGCGTGCCGCGGGGATATTCCGTGTCGAAGGCGCGGGTCGACACGCCCTTGCGCCCGAGATAGTCGACAAGGGCGCGTGACAAGGTCGTCTTCCCGACGCCGCCCTTGTCGGCACCGACCAGAATTACCGTAGACTTCATAAGTCGCCTCCCCGAACTGACACTAACGGGCGCTAGCGTAACCGGTGTGCAACAGCAATCAAGGGGTGTGTTTTCCCGGCTCAGACGAACAGATCGGTCAGCTTGAAGCTGGTTACATCGGCAAGACCCCGGTCGGTGATCCGCAATTCCGGGATCACGGCCAGGGTAAGGAGCGAATGCTGCATAATGGCGTTGTTGAGCCGGCAGCCGCAAGCCTGCATGGCTTCGGCCATCTTCTTCGCTTTTGCAGCAACGGTTTCGGCCCGCTCGTCCGACATCAGCCCGGCAATCGGTAACTCGACCAGTGCCAATTCCCTGCCTTCCGAGATGACCACGATTCCGCCGCCGACTTCGGCCAGACGATTGGCGGCCTGGGCCATGTCCGCCTTGGATGTCCCGACCACCAGCATGTGGTGGCAGTCATGGGCGACCGTTGAGGCAACGGCGCAGGGCCTGTCATAGCCGAAGCCGGATACGAAGGCGTTGACGACCTTGCCGGTGCCCTTGTGCCGTTCGATCAGCGCGATCTGGCAGACATCATTGGCGCGATCCATGCCGACCAGGCCATCGCGAGCATCGAGGGTTCTCTCGAGCGCGCGGGTCGGCGCCTGATTCTCGATCACGCCGATCACCCGGACGCGGACTTCCGGCACATTGGAGGGCGTCTTGATGTCGAAGTCTGCGGCGCTCACGGCACCTTTCAGCTTCACGGTGTCGCGCGCGAAGCCGGGATAGGCGTATGGGGGGATATCGGCGACGAGCTTGCCGTCGCGCGCCAGAACGCGGCCCTGGCCGATGACGATCTCCATCGGCAGGCCGGGCAGGTCGCTCGAGATGATGACATCGGCGCGCCGGCCCGGCGCGATCGATCCCAATTCGCGGTCGAGCCCGAAATGCTGGGCCGGGTTGATGGTGGCCATCTGGATGGCGGTCACCGGCTTCAGGCCTTGCGCGATCGCGAGCTTTACCGCGCGATTGACATGGCCCTCGTAAACGATGGTCGCGGCGAAGCAGTCATCCGTACACAGAATGAAATTGCGCGGATCGAGGCCGCGCTCGGTCACCGCCTTGATCTGGGATGCGACGTCGAACCAGGCGGAGCCCAAACGCAGCATGGCGCGCATGCCCTGGCGGACGCGGGCGACCGCGTCCTCGATGCGGGTCCCTTCATGATCATCGGCCGGCCCCGCCGCGGCATAGGCATGAAAGGCCTTGCCGAGATCGAAGGAGGCATAGTGGCCGCCGACCGTCTTGCCGCGGGCCAAGGTCGCGGCGATCTCGCCGACCATCTTGGGGTCGTTGGCGATCACGCCCGGAAAATTCATGACTTCGCCGAGGCCGATGATATTGGGCCAGGTCATCGCCTCGCGCACATCCTCAGGCCCGATCTCGGCACCTGCGGTCTCGAGGCCCGGGGCGCTGGGCACGCAGCTCGGTACCTGGACGAAGACGCTGACCGGAAGACCCATCGCCTCGTCATGCATCAGGCGAACGCCGCGCATCCCCAGGACATTGCCGATTTCATGCGGGTCGATGAACATCGAGGTCGTACCATGCGGGATGACGGCGCGGGCGAATTCGGTCACCGTCACCATGCCGCTCTCGACATGCATGTGGCCGTCGCAAAGGCCGGGAACCAGGTAGCGGCCTTCGGCCTCGATGATTTCGGTCGAGGGTCCGATGCAGTGGCTCGCATCCGGACCGCAATAGGCAAAGCGGCCATCGGCGATGGCGAGACTCGTCTCAGGGATGATTTCGCCCGACTGCACATTCACCCAGCGGCCATTGCGGACGACCGTGTCCGCAGGGCTGCGGCCAGAGGCGACATCGACGAGATGAGGAGCGGATTCAAACCAGGTCTTGAGGGCCATTTCACGGTCCGGATGGTTGGGTCTGCCCCAGTATAGGCGAGGCCGATCAGAGAACCATGAAGAGAAGGCTTGACTGACATTCAATCATATGGTTGATTATCAACCGATAGGTTGATGAAAATGGCCAAGCCCGCCCTCAAACTCGTTGATGATGCGACCGATCTCGAAAGCGAGCGGCTCGATCTGGTGTTCTCCGCACTGTCAGACCCGGTGCGCCGGGCGATTCTCGAGCAGCTCGACGGCAAGGATCTGCTCGTCTCGGAGATTGCCGAGCCGTTCGACATCTCGCTGCAGGCCGTGTCGAAGCACATCCAGGTGCTGGTCAGGGCAGGGCTCGTCACGCAGCAGCGGTCGGGCCGGATCAGCCGCTGCCGGCTCGATGCCGGGCCGATCTTCGGCGCCGCGCTCTGGCTCAACCGCTACAGCAAATACTGGCAGGGCCAGTTCGACACGCTGGCGCTCTATCTCGACGAATTGGCGCGCCGGCCCGATGGCCAAGATACGGGGGGCGAGTGACATGCAGTATCAGGAAGCAGCGCAGAAGATCGCCAGCATGCGCCAGGACATTGCAAAGCTCAGGCAAGAGATACAAGCCGCCCGCGCCAGGGCAGAGCCTGTGGAATTCAGCGACTACACTTTGCAGCGGGCTGGCGGCGGCGAGGTGAAGCTCTCCGAACTGTTTGGCGAAAAATCCGATCTCATCGTCATCCACAATATGGGCGCAGGCTGTTCCTATTGCACATTGTGGGCCGACGGCTTCAACGGCGTCTACGATCATCTCGCGGACCGGGCCGCCTTCGTCGTCGCCTCGCCCGATCCTCCCGCATCGCAATCCAAGTTTGCGCATGGACGCGGCTGGCGTTTCCCGATGGTGTCGACCAAGGGCACGACTTTCGCGAAGGACTGCGGCTATGAGGAGGGCGGTCGGGTGATGCCCGGCATCTCCATCTTCACCCGCAAGAACGGCAAGATCATGCGTGTGGCCGACGAGCCGTTCAGCCCCGGCGATGATTTCTGCATCGTCTGGCCGATCTTCGGGCTCCTGCCCGAAGGGTCGGGCGGTTGGAGTCCGAAGTACGGCTATTGAAACCCTAAGCGGTTCGTTCAGTCCATGGAGGTTTGATCATGACGAAGTATTCCGGCGGTTGCCTGTGCGGGCAGGTTCACTACGAAATCGAAGCCGATCCGATCGTCGGACTGCAGTGCCAATGCGGCAATTGCCAAAAGCGCAGCGGCGGGGGACATACATCCTTCATCGTCTTTCCGAAGGCGGCGGTCAATCTGACGGGCGCAGTCAAGTATCACGGCGTGAAGGCGGATAGCGGCAACATGTCGACGCGGGGCTTTTGCGCCGAATGCGGCTCGCCGATCGTCGGGCTTTCGACCGGTGTTCCCGAGAAGATCGGAATCATGGTCGGCTCGCTCGACGACCCTGCCCAATTCGTGCCGCAAGTCGTGGCCTACGCGTCACGCGCCCTGCCGTGGGACAGAATCGATCCGAGCCTGCCGAAATTTCCACAGATGCCATCTTAATTCCCACCCGTGGAGCGGGCGAGCAGCAGATCGCGTTCGCGATTGTTGGTGGCGAGCGATGCGGCGCGCGCAAATTCAAGCCGCGCCTCGTCATGGCGTCCGAGTTTTGCGAGAAGGTCGCCGCGCACGCTGGGCAGGAGATGGTAGGATCCGAGCTGCGGCTCATCGGCGATCCTGTCGATAATGGCGAGGCCCGCAGCGGGGCTATCGGCGAAGGAGACAGCGACGGCACGGTTGAGCTCGATCACCGGCGAGGGCGTAAGTTCGGCGAGCAGGCCATAGAGCTTTGCGATTATTGTCCAGTCGGTCGCATCCGCCGTATTGGCGCGAGCATGGCAGGCAGCGATTGCGGCCTGCAGCACGTAAGGGCCGGGACGGCGGTTCAGCGCCTCGGCGCGGGCCAGGGCCGCCAGACCGCGGCGGATCAACAATCTGTCCCAGCGGGCGCGATTCTGGTCGAGAAGCAGGATCGGCGTGCCGTCCGCCGCGGTGCGGGCGGCAAAGCGCGAAGCCTGGATTTCCATCAATGCTAGCAGTCCATGCACTTCAGGATCTTCGGGGACAAGGACTGCGAGAATGCGGGCAAGCCGGATCGCCTCGTCGCATAATTGCGGGCGCATCCAGTCATGGCCCGATGTCGCGGCATAGCCCTCGTTGAAGATCAGATAGAGGACCTGCAAGACCGAGGCGATGCGCTCCGCGCGTTCGACACCGCGGGGTACCTCGAAGGGAATGCGGGCTTGCGCGAGAGTTCGCTTGGCGCGAACGATACGCTGGGCGATGGTGGGTTCGGGGGTGAGGAAGGCGCGGGCAATCTCCTGCGTTGTGAGACCGCCGAGCAGGCGCAGGGTGAGCGCAAGTCGCGCTTCCGTCGACAGGATCGGGTGGCAGGCGATGAAGATCAGATTGAGAAGGTCGTCGCCAATGTCATCATCGAGCCTGGCGTCAATATCGCCGTCGCCATTTTCCGTCACGATGTCATAGGCGATCGCGTCCTGCTTGCGTTGATGCAGGCTCTGTTTGCGAATGCGGTCGACTGCGCGATGCCTGGCTGTCGCCATCAGCCAGGCGCCGGGCCGCTCCGGCAAACCATCCTTGGGCCAGCGTTCGAGTGCGGCGACGAGTGCGTCCTGGGCCAGTTCTTCCGCCAGGCCGACATCGCGGGTAAGGCGCATCAGGCCGGCAATGAGCTTTGCCTGCTCGATGCGCCAGACCGCTTCGATGGCGCGATTGGTTTCCGCCTGCGACATGCCGCCCGTCTAGGCGGACGGCATGGTCCAAGGCAAGGGAGCGCTTAGCGCTTAGCGTTTTGCAGCTCGCCGAAGCCGGCGGCCGCCTTTTGCACATCCTCCGGAAAATCGTCCATCTCCTGGACCTGGCGGATTTCGATGATCTCATTCGGTCCAGCAGGACAGCGCTTGGCCCAGTCGATGGCTTCCTGCTTGGACTTCACCTTGATCATCCAATAGCCACCGAGCACTTCCCTGGCTTCGGTGAATGGGCCGTCAGTGACTTTCGGCTTGCCGCTTGCAAATGTTACGCGGGCGCCCATCGAAGGCGGATGAAGGCCGTCCAGCGCCACGAGAATGCCGGCCTTCTGAAGTTCCTTGTTGTATTCCATCATTGCCTCGACAGCCTTTGCGTCGGGCATGGTTCCGGGGGCGGCAGTTTCATAACCCTTGGGAATCATCAGCATCATAAATCGCATCTTTCGAATTTCCTTTCTCACTCTCAGCCTTTTGCCTGGCGTTCAATTTCGCGGAATTTGTCGAGGCCGGGATTGGGCTCGAAATCATCGAGCTCATAGAGCCGGCGCACTTCGATTTCGGCGTCCTTGCCTTCGCCCATCGGATTGGGAAAGCGGCGGGCCCATTCGACCGCCTCCTCATGTGACTTGACCTGGATCAGCGTGTAGCCGGCGACAAGTTCCTTAGCTTCGGCAAAAGGCCCGTCGACGACGCTTCGCTTGTCGCCGGAATACTTCACCTTGAAGCCCTTGGAACTCGGCTGCAGGCCCGAGGCATCGAGTAGGACGCCAGCCTTGGTGAGTTCCTCATGGTAGGCGGCCATGGCCGAGAAGAGCCTGGTCAATTCCGGCTCGGGCGGAAACTTGCCGGCCTCGGTGTCCTTGTTCGCCTTGACGAAAATCATGTAACGCATTGAATTCTCCTTTTTTGGCCCAGCGCCGTAGCTTGGCTTCCTCCTCACGTCGAACGAGGATGGTTAAATTCGACAGGGTCTCGACGATTTATTTGGGGAGGTAGGTTGACGTTAGGTTCAGCCGGGAAAGAGTTTCATGTAGGGCTCGGCTTCCTTGAGAGCCCGGGCATAAGACGGCCGCTGCATCAGCCGCTGCAGATAGGCATCGGCATGCGCATAACGGTCGCGCAAGGGCACCATCTTGTTGAGGTAGAAGAGCGGCGGTCCGGCGGCGCAGTCGGCGAGGGTGAAACGGTCACCCATTGCCCAGGTCTTGGCGGCGAGGTCGCGGTCGATCATGCCGAGCGTCGTGTCGAGCATCTTCCTTGCTTCCTCGACGCCATAGGGATCCTTCTTGCCTTTGGGCCGGATCTTGTCGCCGACCAGCTTCTGCATCGGAACGTGAACATAGAGATCGTAGAAGCGATCGCGCATCCGCGTCTGGCGCGCGAGGTCGGGATCGTCGGGCAGGAAGCGGGTTGGCCCTGGATAATGCCTATCGAGATATTCGATGATGATGCTCGATTCCGGAACGGTGCGATCGTCCTTCCCGTCGCGCAGCACCGGCATCTTGCCGACCGGCCAAACGGCCTTGAATTCTGCGACCGAGGCCGCTTCCGCGAAATCGACGATCTTTGCCGTAAAGGGCGTGTTGTTCTCGTAGAGGGCGATCAGCACCTTGTGGCAGAAAGAGGAGAGCGGATGATAATAGAGCGTGAGCGTCACCGCGTGCCCGCCGCTTCAATTTTCATGCAGAAACCGACACCATCGACTTGAAGCCGCCATAGATCATGCGCTTGGCGTCGAAAGGCATCTCCATCTTACCTTCCGCCATCTTTGCCAGGCGCGGATCCTTCATCACCTTGGCATTGACGCGGTCGCGCTGGGCGCGTGACTTATAAAGAATCCAGGCAAAAACGACGACTTCGTCGGGCTTGAGCTTCACACTCTGCGGGAATGACGTCCATTTTCCAGGTTTGACGTCGTCGGCGACGCATTCGTGGATTTCGAGCGCGCCATGCTCGCGCCAGATCTTGGCGGTTTTCATCGCCAGGGCGCGGTAGGCCTTGAGGTTCTTCTTCGGCACGGGAACGACAAAACCGTCTACATAAGCCATGAATATTTCCTTTCGATGGGGCGGAGATGGTAGCGAGGCGCACATACTCGCCAGAGTTAAGCGGCCGATCAAGTGGAATTCTATTCGGCTGCCAATAGTGCCTGGGCGGTCGATGGCCTGCCCTGGTCTTCAGCGAGAAAAAAGGCGAAGCGGTCCAGGGTCTGCTCCCAGGCTTCCCTGTAATCCTCCCGTTCCTCCCGGGTCCGAAACGGCCGCTGGTGGATGGCGAGTTTTGTGCCGAAGTGCGCCGCTTCGGTGAATGAGAGGGTCACCAGCGTGTCGGGGCCGCGATTGCCGCACTCCTCCCACGAAAAGGTGTAGATGATGCGCGTATAAGGGATCACATCATGAATGATACCAACGGAACGGTGTTCCGTTCCGTCAGACATTCGTCGAAACCGCCCGCTCCATGAGCCGCCCGGCCGCAAATCAATGTGGGTGTGGGTCGCAACATAGCCGTCGGACCCCCACCACTTAAGCGCAAGGCGCAAATCGATCCAGGCCTTGTAGACGCATTCGCGGGCGTATTCGAGTTTTCTGGTGACGACAAGTTCGCGATCGGCGAAGGACATGAAATTTGACATAACAACCCCGCCGGGTTTGCCACGTAAGGCCGACCCGCAGTTGTTCGCCGTCATTTGGCATTTTATACTACAAATGATTGGCTGTTCAAGCAGCGGCATGGGGCGGCAGTCCCGGCGTTGCAGAATGCTGCGCATGGGAGTGCAGGGAAATGAATTCGAAGGCGAAGACTCGCATCGCGGCTTGCGGCTGCGGACAGCTTTCGGCGGAGGTGCGCGGAGAGCCGCTCGATGTCTATCTGTGCAGCTGCACCGATTGCCAGCGCCTGAGCGGATCAAGTTACAGCTATCAGGCGATCTTTCCGCCCGATGCCGTGACCGTCAAGGGCGAGCGAAAGACGTGGCGCCATCATGGCGAGTCCGGGCGCTGGCTCGAAAATGTCTTCTGTCCGGATTGCGGGAACACAGTCGTCTGCCTGGGCGAGATCGGGCCGGAAATCGGAATCTGCGTCGGCACCTTCGCCGAATCCGATTTCCCGCCGCCACAGCGGGTTTACTGGGCGTCGCGCCGGCATCGATGGCTCGAGTTGCCTGAGGAAGCCGAGCTATTTGACAAACAGCCGGGGCTTTGAGTTCACCCCAGTTCGGAAATTGCCCCGGCTGCCTTACCCATCATGCGGCGTGTTGGCGTGGAGCAGGCCCTGGGCCTTCAGGTCATGCCAGAGCGCGGGCGGGATTTTGACCCCAAGCGTGCGCATGTTGAGCGCAACCTGTTCGACGCTGGATGCGCCGGGGATGACGGAGACGACGCTCGGATGCATCAGGGGGAACCGAAGCGCCGCTTCGACCAGTTTCACGCCATGCTTCTCGCAGGTCGCCTGAAGCCTCGCGGCGCGGTCGAGAATGTGCTTCGGCGCCGGCGCGTAATTGTAATTGGTGTCCTTCACGGGACCGCTGGCGAGGATGCCGGAATTGTAAGCGCCGCCGATGACGATGCCGATGCCGCGCTCCTCGCAGAGCGGCAGCATGGTGTCGAGCGATTCCTGCTCGAGGAGCGTGTAACGGCCGGCGAGCAGGAAGAGATCGAAGTCGCCTTGCCGCGCGAGCATTTCGCAAACCTGCCATTCATTGACCCCGGCGCCGAAAGCCTTGATCACTTTCTCGTCGCGCAGTTTGACCAGCGCCTTGTATCCGCCCTTCATCAGATCGGCGACGTGCGCATCGCGGCGCTCGACCGTCTCATGATTGAAGACGTCGATATCGTGGACGAAGAGGATGTCGATCTCGTCGATGCCGAGACGTTCGAAGGAGAATTCGAGCGAGCGCATCACGCCGTCATAGGAGTAGTCGTAGACTTCCTGACGTGCGGGCGTGTCGAAGAACTTGCCGATGCCGGTGCGCTCCTCCGGTTTGCAGACCTTGAGCAGGCGGCCGACCTTGGTCGAGATGACGTAGGAATCGCGCGGCTTGCCGCGCAGGAAGTGATTGATGCGGGTCTCCGACAGGCCGAGGCCGTAAAGCGGCGCGGTGTCGATATAGCGGATGCCGGCATCCCATTGGGCCTTGAGGACGGCCTGCGCCTCGTCCTCGCCGAGTGCGCGGAAGAGATTGCCGAGCGGGGCCGTGCCGAAGCCCAGTTCGGTGAAGCGGATGGTCTGGCCCGAGGGCGCCTTGAAGGTTCTGGTTTTCATGATTGGGTTTCCGGCCAGTCTGAAAAGAGTTGCGGTTGTTTTTCGGCGAGATTCATGAGGCGCACCATGACCGCGTCGAGATGGGCGCGCATGGCGGCCGCTGCCCCGTCGCCGTCGCGGTTCTCGAACGCGATGACAATGCGTTCGTGCTCATTGCGGGTTGCCGCGCCGATATCCGGCGAAGCGAGGATGCGGCGGATGCGGTCGAGCCCTATCCGGGCACCCTCGAAGGCCTGCTTGACCTTCTGGAAGCCGAGCGCGTCGAGCAGCGTATCGTGGAAGTCGAGGTCGAGCTTGTGGAAATGGACCCGGTCGTCGGCGCTTAGAGCCTTTGACTGCTCGGCGAGATTGGTCCGCAACCGGCCGCAAAGCTCGCCGGTGGCGATCGGCGCCAGGATGCGCACCGCCTCCACTTCGAGCGAGCGGCGCAGGAACATGTTCTCGCGGGCGTCGGCAAGGCGGATCAGGGAGACGATCGAGCCGCGCTGCGGCTGGATCTGGACGAGGCCTTCGCTCTGCAGGCGGCTCAAGGCTTCCGAAACCGGAAAACGGGACACGCCCAGCCTTGCGCAGAGGGCGGCTTTGTCGAGGAAGGCGCCGGGCGGCAATTCGAGGGAGGCTATCGCCTCGCGCAGCGCCTCGACAACGCGCGCGGTGGCCCCGCCGCGCTGGGGCGCCCTGACGCTTTCCAGGAAATCATAGGTTTTTGCTTTTGCGCCCATCCTAACATGTTAGAATGTAGCTCCCCAATGTCAAACGCCCGTCCGGGCGGAAATGGACTGCATCCCATGCAACTCGTGCAAACATCCGGAAAAGAGCCGCGCTCGCTCAGCCTGAACCCGGCCGACAATGTCGTGGTGGCCGTCGATGTCATCGAGAAGGGCGCAACCTCCGCGGGTATCGTTGCGCGCGACAAGGTGATGAAAGGTCACAAAATGGCGATCCGCAAAATCGCCAGGGGCGAGCCGATCCGCAAGTTCGGCCAGGTGATCGGTTTTGCGAGCCAGGATATCGAGCCGGGAAGCTGGGTGCACACGCAGAATGTCGAAATGGGCGAGTTCGCGCGCGACTATGCCTTCTGCCAGGATGCACGCAAGGAAGAGATATTGCCGGTCAGCCAGCAGGCGACGTTCGAGGGCTACCGCCGCGCCAGTGGCAAGGCGGGAACGCGGAACTATATCGGCATCCTTACCAGCGTGAATTGTTCGGCAACGGTCGCCAGTTTCATCGCACAGGAGGTCGAGCGCTCCGGCATCCTCGCCGACTATCCCAATATCGATGGCATCGTGGCGCTGACCCAGGACAATGGCTGTGTCATGGATTTCAGGGGCGCGATCTTCGACATTCTGAAGCGGACAAGCTGGGGCTATGCGACCAACCCCAATATGGGCGGGGTCCTGATGGTCGGCCTCGGCTGCGAAGGCTTCCAGATTCCGCGCTTCAAGGAAGCCTATGGCGTCACCGAGAGCGACACGTTCCGCAGCCTGACGATCCAGGAGACGGGCGGCACGAAGAAGACGGTTGCGGCCGGCGTCGAAGCGGTGAAGGCGATGCTGCCGAAAGTGAACGCGGTGAAGCGCGAGACCTTGCCGGCTTCGGAATTGATACTTGCACTGCAATGCGGCGGATCGGATGGCTATTCCGGCATTACCGCCAATCCGGCGCTCGGCGCTGCGACCGATATCCTCGTCCGCAATGGCGGGACGGCCATTCTTTCCGAAACGCCGGAGATCTATGGCGCCGAACATCTCCTCACGCGGCGCGCGGTGACACGCGAAGTCGGCGAGAAACTCGTCGACATCATCCATTGGTGGGAGGACTACACCAAGCGCAACCTGATGGAGATGAACAACAACCCGTCGCCCGGCAACAAGCTCGGCGGCTTGACGACGATCCTCGAAAAATCGCTGGGCGCGGCGGCGAAGGGCGGCACGACGACGATGACGGCGGTCTATCGCTATGCCGAGCCGGTGACGGCGAAGGGTTTTGTGTTCATGGATACGCCGGGATACGATCCGGTCTCGGCGACGGGGCAGGTGGCGGGCGGCGCCAATATCCTGTGTTTCACGACGGGCCGCGGCTCGGCCTATGGCTGCAAGCCGACGCCGTCGATCAAGCTCGCCACCAATTCCGATACCTACAACAAGATGATCGACGACATGGACATCAATTGCGGAGACATTCTCGACGGCGTGTCGATCGAGGAGAAGGGCAAGGAGATCTTCGCCAAGATTCTCGCGGTGGCATCGGGCGAGAAGACGCGTTCGGAATTGCTGGGTTACGGCAATAACGAATTCGTGCCCTGGCAGATCGGCGCGACGATGTAGGGATTGCCCCTCATCCGCCCTTCGGGCACCTTCTCCCCGCTGGGCGGGGAGAAGGAAGTTTACCGATGTTTCTGAGCTGCGGGGACGCGCTGTTCGACTGCTTCGCCGGAGCGAGCGACAATCCGGCGGTAATCCAGCTCGACGGACGCGCCGGCGGGGCGCCGATGAATGTGGCGATCGGGCTTTCGCGGCTTGGTCAGAAGGTCGGTTTCTTCTCGAAAGTCTCGCGCGATATATTCGGCGAGCGGATCATGGCTCATCTTTCCAATGAAGGCGTCGATACGCGGTTGATCCTGCGTACCGATCAGCTCTCGACACTGGCGATCGTCTCGCTCGATGGCACGGGCGGAGCGCGGTACTCGTTCTATATCGAGAACACCGCCGACCGTTCGATCACCGAGACCGAGCTTCCGGCGGCGCTGCCGGGCGATGTGAAGGCGATCCATATCGGGGGCTCGTATTCGACGGCGCTCGAACCATCGGCCTCGTCCTATGCCGCGCTGGTCGCGCGCGAGCGTGGCCGGCGGTTGATCTCCTACGATCCCAATATCCGCGATTCGGTCGCGCCCGATCTCGACCTGTGGCGCGCCAGGGCCGCGGCGCTTGCGGGCCTGGCGCATCTCATAAAGGCGAGCGATGAGGATCTGGCCAAGCTCTATCCTGGGCGAGATGCCGAGACGGTGGCAGGAGACTGGATCGCCGGTGGCGCGAGTCTCGTCCTCATCACACGCGGCGGCGAGGGCGCGATCGGGTTCACCGCGAGGGGCGTATCGGCACGGGTGCCCGGCGTGAAGGTCAAGGTGATCGATACGGTGGGCGCGGGTGACACCTTCCAGGCGGCGACGCTCGACTGGCTGGCGCGCAAGGAGCGGCTTTCGCCGGAGGCCATGACGGGGCTTTCACCGGCGGAATTGCCGGCGTTGCTCAGCTATGCGGCCAAGGCGGCAGCGATCACCTGTTCAAGGCGCGGCGCCGATCTTCCGCGTGCGGATGAAGTTGCGGGAGCATTCGCGTGACCGCGTCCCAGGTGCTGCAAGAGATTTATGCAGCACCGGACGCAGTGCGAAACATGCTCGCGGTCAATCGCGCGGAACTGCCGGCGCTGGCGCGAAGGTTGAGAGACTTGCAGCCGCCGGCTGTCGTCACGATTGCGCGCGGCTCGTCCGACCATGCCGCGACCTTCTTCAAGTATCTCTGCGAAATCAAGCTGGGCATTCCGGTCGCCTCGCTCGGGCCGTCGCTTGCGACGCTCTATCACGCGCCGTTGCGGATGGAAGGCTTGGCCAGCCTTGCCATCTCGCAGTCGGGTGCCAGTCCCGATCTCGTCGCGCTGCAGCAGGCGGTGGGCGAGGCTGGGGGGATGACGATTGCGGCGGTGAATGCGCGAGGCTCGCCGCTTTCGAAGGCGAGCGAAGTATCGCTCGATCTCGGCGCCGGGCCGGAATTGAGCGTTGCGGCGACAAAGAGCTTCATCGCCTCCGCCACGCTTGGCGCGACCCTGGTGGCGAACTGGGCCGAGGATGCCGAGTTGCTGGCGGCACTCGAGCGGCTGCCGCAAGTGCTTACGAATGCGATCGCCTGCGATTGGGGCGCTGCGGTCGACGCCCTGACCGATGTAGCGTCGCTCTACGTGGTCGGGCGCGGGCCGGGGCTCGCCATGGCCGGCGAAGCGGCATTGAAGCTCAAGGAAATGTGCGGGCTTCATGCCGAAGCTTACAGCGCGGCAGAGTTGCTGCATGGACCGGTGGCCTTGGCCGGGCCCGATTTTCCGGTGCTGGTGCTTGCCGGCGGTATCAGCGACCGGACGCCGGCGGCACTTGCGAGCCGGCTCGCAGCGGATGGCGTGCCGGTATACCTGGCGGGCGGGCAGGCGGAGGGCGTTGCCTTTCTGCCGGTAGCCGCGAGCGATCATCTGTTTACGGATTATATTGCGCGTATCGCGAGCTTCTATGTCTTTGCCGAGGCTCTGGCACGGCGGCGCGGATTCGATCCCGACAGGCCGCCGAAGCTCAAGAAGGTGACGCGGACCTTCTAAGTTCTTGCCTAGCAACAAGAATTTATCCCTTGACATTTGTTCCTGATATGTACTAGGCTACGGCCGATTGAAGTGACGTGCCTTCGCTGATTGACATCGTGAAGAAGAGGCCAGGACCGGGGCCCGAAATCCGGTTCCGCCGAGGAGAGCAGTCTCCCGCTAAGGGGAGGGGTGTGCGCGGAACCACCCCCACCCCTGACCCCTCCCCACAAGGGAGACTCAATACGAAGCCTGCTTTGCGCATTGCCGTCATGCCAGCGAAAGCTGGCATCCCCTGACGCGCTGCCGCTAGCGGAGATGATTCAGGGGACCCCAGCTTTCGCTGGGGTGACGGGCAAAGATGTGCTCTCTCTCAGCGATCAGCACGCGGTGGCGAAGCGGGTCTTGCAGGTCGAGAGAATCTCATCGATCGGGCGGCACCACCAATCGAGCTCGGAGAAGATCTCGACTTCGACGAAGCCCCGATAGCCGGCCTGCTCGACCATGCCGCGGATCGCACGGATATCGATCACGCCATCGCCCATCATGGCGCGGTCGTTCAAGGGATCGCGGGACGGCAGACGCCAGTCGCAGACGTGAAAGCAGTGGATGCGGCGGCCGGCGCGGGCGATCTGACGCTCGAGATCGGGATCCCACCACACGTGATAGACATCGAGGCATTGGCCAAGCCACGGGTCGTCCGAGGCTTCCGGATCGAGCCGGTCGCAGATGCCGGACACCTGGGCCATGGTGTTGAGGCAGGAGCGGTCGGCGGCATAGACCGGATGCAAAGGCTCAAGCGAAATGCGCACGCCCATTTCGCGTCCGAATTTCAGGAGCTCGGCGGTTGCCTCCTCGACCTGGACGCGGGCAAGCGCCAGATCCTTCGAGCCTTCGGCGAGGCCGCCCACCACCATGACGAAGCAGGGCGCGCCGAGGATCGCCGCATCGCGGATGGCGCGCCTGTTGTCGTCGACATTGGCGCGGAACTGCGCGGGCGTCGCGGCGGGGATGAAGGTCGAGCGGCAGTAGCTCGCGACCTTGAGGCCGGCATCGCGAATCTGCCTGGCAATCGCGGCGACATCGCCACTCTCGATCTCGCGACGCCAGGGCGATATGCCGCCGAAGCCATGGCGGGCGATCGCCTCGATGGTCTCGCCGATCGGCACCTGAAAGCCGAGCGTCGCGGTGTTGATGGCGCAGAGATCGGGCCTGCCGGCGAGATCGCGCATCGCTTCTCAGCCTACGCCGTAAAGCGCATTCAACGCGCGCATGCGTTTGGCGGCGAGCTCGGGATCGCGCAGTAACCCAGCCTGATCGGCGAGGCGGAAGATGCCGGAGAAATAGGGCAGCGGGCGCATGGCCTGAGCACCGGCGATCATCACGAAATGATCCTGGAAGCCGTTGAGCCAGGCCAGGAAGACGATGCCTGTCTTGTAGAACTGGGTGGGCGCACGGAAGATCAGGCGCGACAGCGGGACGGTGGGCGCCATCAGTCTGTCGTAGGTGGCGCGGTCGCCGCTCGCGAGAGCGGTGAGCGCAATCGCGGCGGCCGGCGCGATGCCGTCGAAGATACCGAGCAGGGCATGCGAAAATCCCTGGGCGTCGCCGGCGATCAATTCGGGATAGTTGAAGTCATCGCCGGTATACATCCTGACGCCCCGGGGCAGGCGGCGGCGCATGACGACTTCCTTCCGATCGTCGAGAAGCGAAATCTTGATGCCGTCGACCTTGGCCGGGTTCTCGGTGATGGCGGCAAGGCAGGTCTCCATCGTCTGCGCGAAGTCGCCGCCGCCCCAATAACCGGCGAGGGCGGGATCGAACATCTCGCCCAGCCAATGGAGGATGACCGGCTTGTCGGCCTCGGCCAGAACGCGGGCATAGACCTTCAGGTAGTCGCCGGGCGCGCGGGCGATGCGGGCCAGGGCGCGACTCGCCATCAGGATGACGCGGCCATCGAGCTTCTGGACGGCATGAAGCTGGTCGAGATAGGCGCGGATGACATCGTCGAGGGAGCGGACATCCGATGGCGCGAGCTGATCGGTGCCGACGCCGGAGAAGATCATGCCGGCGCGCGGGCCGGCGGCTTTGAGCGAGCGGGCGATGAGGTCATGGGCACCGGGCCAGTCGAGACCCATGCCGCGCTGGGATGTGTCCATGGCCTCGGCGATCGAAAAGCCCTGATCGAGGAGATAGGCACGGTAGGCGAGCGTCCTGTCCCAATCGATCGCCGGCTCGCCGGAGGGATCGGCATTGCTCAAGGGATCGGCGACGACGTGGGCGGCGGCGAAGGCAGTGCGGTTCCAGCTTGGCGAGCCCCTGGGCGCGACGAGCGGCGTGCCCGTGAGGCGATAGGGCTCGATGGTGCATTGGTCGGTGAGGAGGGGGAGGGCGGTCATCTCCCGGAATCCCTGGAAGCCGAAAAATTGTCATTGCCGGGCTTGTCCCGGCAATCCACAGAGCAGTTACTCCGTAGACGGAGCGTCGGCACAATGGATCCCCGGGACAAGCCCGGGGATGACAAAATGACGAGTGACGTTGCCATCTAATACCTCACCGTCAGGAGGCCGCCATCGGCCTGGATGGCCTGACCGGAAGTGTAGGGAAGAAGCCCCAAGGCGAGCGTCGCGGCGATGCGGCCGACTTCATCGGGCGTGCCGAAGCGCCTGATGACGGTGAGGCCCTGGTCGATCAATGCGTCGTACTTCGCCTTGGACGGTGCCGTCATCGCGGTTTCGATGAAGCCCGGCTGGATTTCATAGACGCCGATGCCGCGATCGGCGAGGCGGGCGGCAAAAAGCTTCGAGACCATCGAAACGCCGGCCTTGGACACGCAATATTCGCCGCGGGCGATCGACACGGCGATTGCATTGGCGGAGGAGACGGTGACGATCGCATGATGGAGCGCCGGGTCGCGGTCGCGGGCGAGGAGGCGGCGGGCGAAGGCCTGCGTCAGGAAAAAGGGGCCGCGGGTGTTGACGGCCTGGCAGCGGTCATAGCTTTGCGGCGTCACGTCGAGAAGATCGCCGCGCGACATGACCGAGACGCCGGCATTGTTGATAAGGCAGGTCAGCGGGCCGAGTGCCGCCTCGGCTTCATCGAGCAACGCGTCATGCGAGGCAATATCGGCAATGTCTCCGGCGACTGCCTGCGCCTTGACGCCCTTTGCCGCCGCCAGCCTTGCGACCGTCTCCAGGTCTTCCGACAGAGCCAGATCGCAGACCGCGACGTCGAAGCCCTCGCCGGCCAGAGCCAGCGCGATGGCGCGGCCGATGCCGCCGCGCGCGCCGGTGACGAGGGCCTTGCCTTTGGAAGCCTTAAGCATAAGAGAGCCCAGTTAAGTAACCATCCGGTTATTAGAGGCGTGGAAAGAGGCGGTCAAGCGGCACGCTCCAACCTCGCCAACGTCTTAGGCGTGCATACGAGGCGGAGGATCGTGTCGGTGTTGAAGGCCAGGCGTTCCTTAAGTGCCGTCTTGGTCATCATGTCGCGCTCGAAAACAATGGCACCGGTGAAGCGGTTGGTCAGGTAATAATAGCCGATGGCCGCGATGGTGATATTGAGCTGGACGGGATCGATGCCGGGCCGAAATGCGCCCTCGGCAACGCCACGGTCGAGGAGCGCCTTCACCATGGCGACAAACGGCCGGCTCAAGGCGCGGATCGCCACGGAATGCTTCAAATGCCGGGCTTTGTGGAGATTCTCGCTATTGACGAAAGTGAGGAATTCCGGGTGTTTGAGGTAATAGTCCCAGGTGAAGCGGACGAGGCGGATGATGGCTTCGACGGGGTCGAGCTTCTCAAGTTCGAGCGCCCGCTCAGCCATGCGGATGTCGGTATAGGCGGCATCGAGGACGGCGGTGAAGAGCTGCTCCTTATTGCCGAAATAGTGATAGATCATGCGCTTGTTGGCCCTGGCGCGCGCCGCTATTGCATCGACGCGGGCGCCGCCGAGGCCCAATCGTGCGAACTCCTGCCTGGCGGCCTCGAGGATGCGTTTTTGCGTCGCATCGGCGTTGCGCGGGCGCGATTTCGGCTTCTTCATGACGACTCCGATCTAGGCGGGGACCAGCTTATACAAGATCCCTGTTGAAATAACCAACTGGTTAGTTATAAGACGCCGATCCGGACCGAAGCCGGAGCTGGGGCCTTGCCGATGTATGACTATGTAATCGCCGGAGGCGGAACAGCGGGCTGCGTAATGGCGGCGCGGCTTTCGGAAATGGCCGACGCGAAGGTGCTCCTGATCGAGGCCGGCCCGCGCGATCGCGACCCCTATATCCACATGCCGGTCGGCTTCTACAAGATGACCAGCGGGCCGCTTGTCTGGGGTTTCGAGACGGCGCCGGCGCGGCATGCCAATGGCCGCAGGCTGGTCTATCCGCAGGCGCGGGTGCTCGGCGGCGGCAGTTCGATCAATGCCGAAATCTATACGCGCGGTTGCCCGTCGGATTATGACGGCTGGGCGGCGGAGGGCTGCACCGGGTGGTCTTACGACGAGATCAAGGCCTATTTCGTCAAATCGGAAGACAACAACCGCCTTTCCGGACCGCTGCATGGCGTGGGCGGGCCATTGGCGGTTTCCGATCTCATCAGTCCGAGTCCCCTGTCGCTCGCCTTCGTACAAGGCTGCATGGATATCGGCATGCCCTATAATCCCGATTTCAATTCCGGAAATCAGGCAGGCTGCGCGCTTTATCAGACGACGATCCGCAAGGGCCGGCGCTGCAGCACGGCGGCCGGTTTCCTCAAGCCCGTCGAGAAGCGGCCCAACCTGACGGTCATGACAGATCGCCTGGTGCGCCGCGTGGTGATCGAGAAGGGCCGGGCCAGGGGCGTCGAGATCGTCGATGGCAGGGAGGTCAGGCGGATCGAGGCGGAGCGCGAGGTGATCGTGACAGCGGGCGCGATCGGTTCACCGAAACTGCTGATGCTGTCGGGCATCGGGCCGGCGGCGCATTTGCGCGAAAAGGGCGTGGCGGTGTCACACGACCTGCCGGGGGTCGGGCAGAATCTCCACGATCATTTCTCGGTCGACATCATCTGGCAGCTCAACGGGCCTCATTCCTACGACAAGTATAAGAAGCTGCATTGGCGGATCGCCGCCGGCCTGCAGTATTATCTTTTCAATTCCGGGCCGGTGACCTCGAACATCGTGGAAGGCGGCGCATTCTGGTGGGGCGATAGGGCGGCGGCGACGCCCGATCTGCAGTTCCATTTTCTCGCCGGCGCCGGCGTCGAGGAAGGCGTCGGCTCGGTGCCGGGCGGCAACGGCGCGACGCTCAATTCATATTTCGTGCGGCCGCGCTCGCGCGGCAGCGTCACTCTGCGGTCGGCCGATCCGGCGGATCCGCCGATCGTCGATCCCAACAGCCTTGCCGAGCCTTACGATCTCGACCGCACGATCGACGGCATCAAGATCGGCCAGGAAATCGGCCGCAGCCGGTCCTTCTCGCGCTTCGTGGCGGCCGAGCATTTCCCAGGTCCCCAATGCCGCACGCGAACCGACTACGAGGCGGTGGCGCGCAGCCATGCGCGCTCGTCCTATCATCCGGTCGGTACCTGCAAGATGGGCGTCGATGACATGGCGGTGGTCGATCCGCAATTGCGGCTGCGGGGCGTAGACCGCTTGCGGGTGTGCGACAGTTCCGTGATGCCGAAAGTGGTATCGTCCAACACCAATGCAACCGCGATCGCGATTGCCGAGAAGGCGTCCGACATGATCAAGGGAAATCGCTGAGTGGAGACATGGTGAAGATTATATCGGCGGCCGAGGCAGCGAAGACCATTCCCGATGGCGCGGTGGTTACGGTGAGCTCGTCGTCCGGCTTGTGCTGCCCCGATGCGGTGCTGAAGGCGATCGGCGAGCGTTTCGATGCCGAGCAGCATCCGAATAAGCTCACCATGCTGCATGCGATCGCGGCGGGCGACATTTACGGCGTGCGCGGGATCGATCACCTTGCCAAGCCTGGACTGATCGCGCGCGCGATCTGCGGCTCCTATCCCTCGGGCCCGTCGTCGTCGGAGCCGCCGATGATCTGGCAGATGCTCGGGCGCAACGAGATCGCCGCCTATAATGTGCCGTCCGGCATCATGTTCGACATGCATCGCGAGGCCGCGGCGAAGCGGCCGGGCGTGCTCACCAAGGTCGGACTCGACACGTTCGCCGATCCCAGACGCGAAGGCTGCGCCATGAATGAAGCCGCCGCGGCGCAACCGATCGTCAAGGTCGTCGAGTTCGAGGGCGAGGAGTGGCTTTATTTCCCAGCCATTGCGCCGGATGTCGCGATCATTCGCGCGACGACGGCGGATGAGCGCGGCAACCTCACATTCGAGCAGGAAGGCGCCTATCTCGGCGCGCTCGATCTTGCCATGGCGGCGCATAATACCTGCGGCAAGGTCATCGCGCAGGTAAAGCGCATCGCCAAGGCCGGCACGCTCAAGACCCATGACGTGCGCGTGCCCGGCATCCTCATCGACTATGTGGTCGAGGCGCCGGAGCAGTGGCAGACGACGCAGACGCCTTACGATCCGGCGATTTCGGGCGAAATCTTCCGGCCGATGGCGAGCTTTGCCCTCATGGAGTGGGGGATCGGCAAGCCGATCGCGCGGCGCGTGGCGCAAGAGATCAAGCGGGGCTGGGCGGTCAATCTGGGTTTTGGCGTTTCGGCGAATGTGCCACGCATCTTCATCGAAGAGGGTCTGCATGGCGAGGCCACCTGGGTGATCGAACAAGGTGCAGTCGGCGGCGTGCCGCTGCTCGATTTTCAGTTCGGATGCTCGTCCAATGCCGAAGCGATCGTGCCGTCACCGCAGCAGTTCACCTATTTTCAGGCTTCCGGCTTCGATTGCGCGCTGCTCTCCTTCCTGCAGATCGACAGCCATGGCTCGGTGAATGTGTCGAAGCTCGGCGTCAGGCCGCATGTCACGGCGGGGGCGGGCGGCTTCGTCGACATCACGGCGCGGGCGAGGAAGATCGTGTTTTCTGGCTTCTTCAATGCCGGCGCCAAGATGCGCATCGCCGACGGCAGGCTCGTGATCGACCAGGACGGAAAGGTCAGGAAACTCGTGCGCGAGGTCGAACAGGTGTCGTTCTCGGGGCGGCGCGGCGTGCTGCAAGGCCAGGATGTAACCTATGTCACGGAGCGTTGCGTGATGAAGCTCGCGCCGGAGGGCATTGTGGTGACGGAAATTGCGCCAGGTGTCGATCTTCAGCGCCATGTGCTGGAGCAGTGCGAGTTTCCATTGATCGTCTCGCCCGATCTCAAAACGATGGAGGCGGCATTTTTCAGACCCGAACCCTTTGGATTGAAACTCGATGGTTGAGACCGGTGATAAGAGGGTCCGCTGCGAGATTGCGGATCACGTGGCGGCGATCACCCTGGCGCGGCCGGAGAAACTCAACGCGCTCGACATGGAGATGGTGCTCGCGATCGAGCGCACCTGCCGGGCGATCGAGGATGCACCGGCGGTGCGCGTCGCGATCCTGACCGGTGAGGGCGAGAAGGCCTTCAGCGCCGGCGGCGATATCGAGGCCTGGGCGGCACGGACGCCGCTCGAATTCGGGCAAGCCTGGGTCCGGCACGGGCACCGCGCCTTCGACGCCCTGGCGCGCCTCAAGCAGCCACTGATCGCGGTCCTCAATGGCCATGCCCTGGGCGGCGGGCTCGAGCTTGCGGCCTGCGCCGATTTCCGCATCGCCGAGGAGCATGTGCGGATCGGCGCGCCGGAGACGGGGCTCGGCATGATCCCGGGCTGGTCGGGCACGCAGCGCGCGGTGCGGCGCTTCGGGGCGCAAGTGGTGCGCCGCATGGCAATCCTCGGCGAGACCTTCACGGCAGAAGAGGCCTTGAAACTTGGCCTCGTCGACAAGGTGGTGCTGCGCGATGCCGGACCGGAGATGGCACAAGAATGGGCGCTGCGCATCTCCGCGCGCGGGCCGGTCGCAACGCAGCTCGTCAAGGCGATGATCAACGCGGCACAGGGCGAAGACGCGGAGCGGGCGCTCGAAATGACCGCCGGCGCCTTCGCGGCGACGACTGCCGATCTGAAGGAGGGCGTTGCGGCGTTTCGCGGCAAGCGCAAGCCGGAGTTCGACGGAAATTGATGCTAGTTCAGAATGGTCATGACAGTCGTATCGAGGCGCTGGAGATCGCCAACCGGCGAGGCGCGATCGATATGACGCAAGAGATAGCGCGCGAGGTCGCGTCCGATTCCGGTGAGGTCTTCGGTAAACTGAAGAATGGGATACTGGACGAGGTCGAATATGCGGCTGGTCTTTTTAACAGCGACTTCGAGATCGCGACCGATCGCGAGGCCGGCATCCTGAAATCCGAGTATGAGGCCCAGAGCCTGGATTTCCGATCCGCAGACCACACCATCAGGCGCCATGCCGTCGCGGCCCAGGTCTCTCGCATAGGCGCGCAGGAGTTCGGGAGATGTGTAGAGGTGCAGGCCGTCGGGGATCGAGGGCGAGGCACCGGCTTCGTAGAGCGCACGCATGTAACCGCCGCGCTGATGGCCGGCATAGGTGAATTCGGAAGGCGGCGACAAGAACATGATGCGCCGCCGGTTGCGGTCGATGAGCGCACGCGTGGCGCGATAGGCGAAGTCGTAGTTCGCCGTATCGATGAAGGGGTGCTGGGTGGCGAGTTCGGTCTGGCCGAAGGTAATGAAGGGGAAGCCGCGTTCGAGCATGAGCTTGACGCGCATGTCCTGCGGCTCGGTGTGGGTGAGGATCAGGCCGTCGGCGGCGGCAGTCTCGACGATATAGCGGACCGGCATCATCGGATCCTGGTCGATGTTCTGTGGCACGACCTGGAGATGGTAATTGGTCCCGCGCAAGCCCTCGCTGATGCCCATGATGAGACATTTGGCATAGTCGCCCATGTCGTCGGCCTGGTTGAGCACGAAGGAGATGACAAAGGTCTTGCCGGTCTTGAGACGCACGCCGGCGCGGTGCGGCAGATAGCCGATCTTGTTGGCGACATCGCGCACACGCGCTTTGGTGCGCAGGCTGAGTTCGGGACCGTCTTTCAGCGCACGCGAAACAGTCGTGACGCCAAGACCGGTCAGTTCGGCAATCGTCTTGAGCGTCGGTCGTGCATTTCGGGTCACGTTGACCGCCATTTCAGCCGCAG
>JAEUMG010000273.1 GCA_016793355.1 Hyphomicrobiales bacterium | reverse complement strand
TGTCGTGCTCGAGCGCAGCACCGATCGCATGGAAGAACTCGTGGCGCGCTTCGGCACGCAGCTCAAGACGCTCTACTCCACCCAAGGTGCCGTCGAGGATGAATGCGCCAATGCCGATCTCGTCATCGGCGGAGTCCTTATCCCGGGTGCTGCCGCGCCGAAGCTCGTCACGCGCAAGATGCTCAAAGACTGGAAGCCGGGCTCGGTTCTCGTCGATGTCGCGATCGACCAGGGCGGCTGCGCGGAAACGTCAAAGGCGACGACACATGCCGATCCGACCTATGTCGTCGACGGCGTCATCCATTACTGCGTCGCCAATATGCCGGGCGGCGTAGCGCGCACATCCACATTCGCGCTCAACAATGTCACCCTGCCCTTTGCTCTCAAAATCGCGGACAAGGGCTACAAGCAGGCGCTGCTCGAAGACCATCATCTGCGCAACGGCCTCAATGTCTATCGCGGCAAGGTGACCTACAAGGCGGTGGCCGACGATCTCGGTTATTCCTACGAGCCGGCAGAGCGCGCCCTGGCGGCCTGACAAACACAATTAAAGACGAACAGCCCGCTTCGGATCATCCGGGGCGGGCTTTTGTCTTGCGTCAGCTTCGCGCATTCGGTCTCATTGACTTGTCCGGCAGGTGCGGTTCGAATGCCACTCAGCATCTTGATAACAGCGCACCGGAGACGAAAACATGACCGGCACGGCCCAGGCGATCAAGCATATCGACAATGAACGCGTCATTGTCACCGAATACCGCTTTGCCCCCGGCGCCAATACCGGCTGGCACCGCCATGGGCATGACTACGTGGTCGTGCCCCTGATGGACGGCAAGCTCAAGATCGTAAGCGCGAGCGGGGAGACCTTCGCGGAGATGAAAAAGGGAGCGCCCTATTTCCGCAGCGAAGGTGTCGAGCATGACGTGGTCAATGCCAGCGACGGCGATTACGCCTTCATCGAGATCGAAATCAAGCGGTAAAGCTTCCGTCATCGAACTGTAGTCTGCCCGGGGAAAGCTGGGCGGGACTGCGATGACACCGATTCTCAACCTGCCGGACCGCCTGCCGTCTTTCGACCAGCGCTTTGCGTTCGTTGATGCGATCCTTCCCGAGTCGCAATGGCAGCCGGTCCGCAACGCGGTCGACGCGCTTGTCGAGACGGAGCGCAGCTACCTGCCGACGCATAAGAAGGGCGGCACCGTTGCCTATGAAACGCTGGCTGAAAAGGCGCCGGCAATCGTTGCGCTGTACCGGTCGGAGGCTCTTCGCGAGTTGATCTCGCAGATCACCGGCCTGTCCGTGGTGCCCACGCCGCTTCACGATCAAAGCTCGTGCTCAATCCTGTTCTATGAGAAACCGGGCGATCATATCGGCTGGCATTACGACCATAATTTCTACAAGGGCCGGCATTTCACCGTGCTGATCCCGGTGATCAACCGGGACAGCCAGCATCGGGGCCTCTCGGCGGCGCGGCTCTATGCGAAGCTCGGCGGCGAAGATGTCGAAGTCGCGACCCCACCCAACCGCCTCATCGTCTTTGAAGGCGCGCGCGTCCGGCACAAGGTGACACCGATCGCCGAAGGCGAGCGGCGCGTGGTGTGGAGCATGACCTATTGCGCTGATCCTCGGAATTCTGCCTGGCAGGGCGTTGCACGCAGGGTCAAGGATACGGCATTTTTCGGCATTAGGGCGCTGTGGACGTAAGGAACTTTCCCTCCCCACCAAGAGCTTGGGAGGGCGGAATGAAACTGGCCTCTCCACGCCCCCAATCTGGTTCTTCCATGGGGCCAGCGCTCCGACTAGGACATCGGCAGCGAAATTCTCGAGGACTCCGCCATGCCGAAAATGTCAGCCTCCGAAGCCTTTGTCGAAACGCTGGTCGCCTATGGCGTCAAGGATGTGTTCGGGATCGTGGGTTCGGCCTATATGGACGCGCTCGACCTGTTCCCTACGGCGGGCATACGCTTCATCCCGACCGCCCATGAACAGGGCGCCGGTCACATGGCGGACGGCTACTCGCGCGTGTCCGGCAGGCATGGCGTCTGCATCGCGCAGAACGGCCCCGGCATCACCAATTTCGTGACCTCGACGGCGGCGGCCTTCTGGGCGCATTCGCCGGTCGTGGTGATCACGCCGGAGACCGGCTCGGGCACCATGGGTCTCGGCGGCTTCCAGGAGACCGAGCAGCTTCCGATCTTTTCCAAGATCACGAAATACCAGGCGCATGTCTCGAAGCATCCGCGCATGGCGGAATTGACGGCGCGCTGCTTCGACATGGCGATGAGCGAGCGCGGCCCGACGCAGCTCAACATCCCGCGCGACAATTTCTATGGCGAGGCCGACTACGAGATCGCCAGACCGCGCAATATCGGCCGCGGCCCGGGTTCCGAAGAAAGCCTCGATGAGGCCGCCGACCTTCTCGCCAAGGCGAAGTTCCCGGTGATCGTTTCGGGCGGCGGCGTCATCTTCTCGAACGGCGTGAAGGAAGCCGTGGCGCTCGCCGAGCAGCTTCAGGCGCCGGTCGTCAACTCCTATCTCCATAATGACAGCTTCCCGGCAAGCCATCCCCTGTGGTGCGGTCCGCTCGGCTATCAGGGCTCCAAGGCGGCGATGAAGCTCATCAAGGATGCCGATGTCGTTCTCGCCCTCGGTACCAGGCTCGGGCCCTTCGGCACCCTGCCCCAGCACGGCATGGATTACTGGCCGAAGAACGCCAAGATCATCCAGGTCGACAGCGATCACCGCATGCTCGGCCTGGTGAAGCAGATTTCGGTCGGCATTGTCGGCGATGCCAAGGAAGCGGCGAAGGCGCTCTCCTATCGCCTCGCCAACCGCAAGCTTGCCTCGTCGGCCAATGCGGATGAGCGCAATAAGCGGATCAAGGCGGAGAAGGATGCCTGGGAGAAAGAGCTGTCCGACTGGACGCATGAAAAGGATGCCTGGTCGCTCGAGATCGCCAAGGGCTCGCCCTACATGCATCCGCGCCAAATGCTACGCGAACTCGAGAAGGCCATGCCGAAGAATGCGATGGTCTCGACCGACATCGGCAATATCTGCTCGGTGTCGAATTCCTATCTGCGCTTCGAGCAGCCGAACTCGATGTTTGCCGCGATGAGCTTCGGCAATTGCGGCTATGCGCTGCCCGCGATCATCGGCGCCAAGGTGGCCGCACCCGACCGGCCGGCCATCGCCTATGTCGGCGATGGCGCCTGGGGCATGAGCTTCCCCGAAATCCTCACCTGCGTGCGCGAAGACATCCCGGTGACCGCCGTCGTCTTCCACAACAAGCAATGGGGCGCGGAGAAGAAGAACCAGGTCGATTTCTACGACACGCGATTCCTCGGCGTGAATCTGAAGAACCCGAGCTGGGCCGAAGTGGCGCGCTCGCTCGGCGCCGAGGGTGTCACCGTCGACAAGCTCGGCGATGTCGGCGAGGCGCTGGAGAAGGCCTGCGATGCGCAGAAGAAGGGCAAGACGACCGTGGTCGAAGTCATGGTCACGCAGGAACTGGGCGATCCCTTCCGCCGCGACGCGCTCAAATATCCCCAGCGCGTGCTTGAGAAGTACAAGCACACCAACGTCGATGCAAAGGCCTGAAAGGCGCCACGCTATTCGTTCAGCGTGCAGATGTCGTCGACGGCGATCTCGATCGGGATCGTCGTGCCCGGAGCATGCATGGCGGAATTGGGCCGGTTCAGCGTGTCGAGCTTGAGCGCAACCCCATTGACGTCGGCCGCATAGCGCACGATCGCGCCAAGGATATGCACGGCGGTGATCTTGGCCTCGGCGCGGTGAAAGCCTGGCGGGATTTTGCCATTGGCAACGCCGATGGCCTGCGGATGAATGGCCCAGGCGGCCTCGGGCCTGAGGCGAAAGGCTCGTTCCACGGCATCGGGCTCGAGGATGTTGAAGTCGCCGATGAAGCGCGCGACGGCGAGGTTCGCCGGTCGATTGTAGATCTCGGCCGGCGTGCCGACCTGCGAGAAGCGACCTGCCTGCATCACCGCGATGCGATCGCCGAGCAGCAATGCCTCTTCCTGGTCATGGGTGACGAACATGGCGGTGAAGCCCACCTCGCGCTGCAGCCGCTTCAATTCCTCGCGCAGGCGCTTGCGGATTTGGGCATCGAGCGCGGAGAGCGGCTCATCGAGCAGGAGAAGTTTGGGTTCGAGGACCAGCGCGCGGGCCAGGGCAACGCGCTGTTTCTGGCCGCCGGAGAGCGCATGCGGGCGCGCTTTGGCGCGCGCTTCGAGCCCCATCAGCGCGATCATCGCGGAAACTTTCCTGGCGATCGTTGCCGCATCGAGCTTTTGCTGTTCGAGGCCGAAGGCGAGATTCTGCTCGACCGTCATGTTCGGAAACAGCGCGTAGTGCTGAAACACCATGCCGATGCCGCGATGCTTGGATTCAAGAGCGGACACATCCTTGCCGTCAATGGCGATGGTGCCGTGATCCTGCTTCGTGAGGCCTGCCACCGCCCGCAAGAGCGTGGTCTTGCCGCAGCCCGAGGGTCCGACAAGCACGCAGATCGTCCCTTGTTCGATCGCGAGATCGATACCCTCGAAGACCGGCGTATCGCCAAATCGCTTTGAGAGGCTGCGGATTTCAACGAAGCTCATGGGGTGCTCGGACGTGCGGTGATCCAGATGACAATCGCGGTCGCGACGAGAACGACGGCGAAATAGGCGGTGATCACCGCGCTGATCAGGCGGCCGCTGCCGCCGTGAAGCACGCTGATGAATATCTGCAGGGTCGGGAAGTGGCCGCCGACGAGGAGATTGGCGTAGACGAAGTCGCTGATGGCAAGCGTGAAGTTCATTACCAGTCCGACAATCAGGCCTTGCATGACACAGGGCAGCACGATGCGCCGCATGATCGAAAGATCGCTGGCGCCGACGAGGCGGCCAGCCTCGAAAATCTCGCCGAGCTGAAGGGCGCGCAGATTGTTCTTGATCGGGATGTAATAGAGCGAGGCGGCAAGGGGTACATAGCCGAAGATGAGGACCCAGGGCGTGCCGTTCAACACGATGCCGTAATTGCCGGAGTAAATCCGGAGCAATCCCAGGGCAAGGACGATTCCCGGCACGGCATAGGGAAGGATCACGAGGCCGGCCAGCCAGCGGTCGAGCGCCGGAAAGTAGCAATGCGCGACAAGGATGGCCGGCACGCAGACGAGCGGCGTCAGAATGATTGAGCTGACCGCGATGATCAGAGAATTCTGCAGCGCCGCCATGAAGCGCGGATCGGCGAAGAGCTTCGCCCAGTACTGGTCGGTATAGCCGACCGGCAGCACTGTGCCCGCCCATTCCGTGGCGAAGCTGTTCATCGCCACGGCGACGATCGGCAGGAGCTGCAGGAATATGACCAGACCGATCCACGACCAATCCCGCCAGGAGCGATCAAGCATGGCGTGACCTGGGCTTGATCACGAATTGCTCGATCATGATGACGACCGCGAGGCAGACGACCAGCAGCATGGCGAGCGCATTGGCAAGATTGGGATCGGAAAAGACATCGCCGGCGGTCAGTTCGCCGATCCGGATCGTGACAAGGTTGGCGCTGCCACCGACCAAAGCCCAGGCGGTCGCATATGTTCCCATCGCATTCGCGAAGAGCATGATGAAAACGCTGATGAGGCTTGGCGCGAGGATCGGCAAGCCGATGCGTCGCCAAAAGACGTAGCCGCCGGCGCCCATGAGATGCGCGGCCTCGCGCACTTCCCGCGTGACGGCACCGAGCCCCGGAAAGATCAGCAGAATGCCGAGCAGAACCTGGAAATAGGAATAGACGATGACGAGACCACTGTTCGAATAGATGTTGAAATCCTTGAGGATGCCGACGCGCGCCAGAAGCAGCGTGAAGGAACCGCTGACTCCCATCAGGATGACGAAGGCGAAAGCCAGCGGAAAGCCGGTGAAATTGGCACCGATATTCGAACAGATCAGTACGAATTGCTGGATGCGGCCGGGTAAGCGCTGCAGTATGACGGCTGTTGGCAATGCCAGCACAAGACCGATGGCGGCGGTCGCCAGTGAAATTGCGAAGCTTGCCTTGAAGGCATTGAGGTAAAAGCGGCTGGTGAGAATCTCGCGGTAATTTCCGAGCGACACTGCGCCGCCTTTGAACAGGCTGTTGCCTGTCACCGCGAGCAGCGGCGCGATCTCGAAAAGAAACACGACGACGAGAAAGGGCAAAGCGCAGGCGTATGCCGCGGCGCGACTCTTCTTGCCAATCTCGATCATCGACCGCTTCTTGCAAACAGCGATCGGGCCGCAGGATTTCTCCCCCCGCGGCCCGAATGGCCCCGATTACATCCGGGACATCACCTGCTCTTGCCACATCTTGGAGAGCTGCTTGGCCGAGTCCATCCACAGCGCAGCATTGACCGGCCGCGCCTTGGCATACTGTTCCTTCGGCAGCACGTTGTCGGCGATTTCCGGCGGCAAGGTGATGTAGTCGATGAGGATCGGCCGGGCAAAACCCTTGGCGAAATTGATCTGGCCTTCGTCGCTGAAGATGAATTCGCGGGTGAGCTTGGCGATGTTCGGCCGGGTTGAATAGGCATTGATCGTGGTCGTATAGCCGCTCGTTACCGAACCGTCGGCCGGGATGATGACGTCCCAATTGTCCTTGCCCACCTGGTTGCGGTAGTTGAGCGCGTTGAAGTCCCAGACGATGCCGACTTCGATCTCGCCCTTTTCCATGTTGCCGGGATTGGCGCCGATTGTCAGCAAGCGCTTCTGTTCGGCGAGTTTGGCGAAGAGGTCCATGGCGGGCTGAAGGTTCTCCTCACCGCCGCCGCCGGCAATCGCCGCGGCGAGCACCAGAGCGTTGGACTGGGCGGCCTTGCCAACATCGCCAACCGCCACCTTGTAGTCGCCATTGACCAGGTCGGCGAAGCTCTTGGGCGGATTCTGGACTTTCTTCGAGATCAGGAAGGCAATAGTGCCGGTGTAACCCAGCGCCCAGTGACCGTCCTCATCCTTGGCCCAGGCCGGGATCTTGTCCCAATTGGTGGTCTTGTAGGGCTGGCTGATGCCCTTGGCGGCAGCGATCGGGCCGAATTCGAGGCCGACTTCGCCAATATCGGCGCTGGGATTCGACTTTTCGGCTTCGAATTTGGCGAGTTCCTCGGCGCTGCTCATGTCGGTGTCGGTATGGGTGACGCCGTATTTGGCGGTGATCGCCTTCCACTGATCGCCCCAATTGGCCCAGTCATCCGGGCACCCCAGGCTGACGATGGTGCCTTCCTTGCGTGCGGCTTCGGCCATTTCTTCCAAAGACTGGCTCGAGGCGGGCGTCTGGCCGGCGATGAAGGCGGAAAGGGCAAGACCGGCCAAGGCGGCTCTGCGGGTGAGTTTCATGGGCTGTCCTCTGCTGGGTTGATTCCCGGGCCGGGTTAGTCGGAGGCCCATGTTGCAATCGGTTGTAGGTTTGGTGACGTTTCCGCAACGGCCGGCTTGGCCCGGGCTTCGCGGCTCGCAAATCAGCAATCGCATTGCGGACAAGTCATGGAGCCGCCTTGACATTTCCAGTTCGTCATAGTTTCCTCAGGGAAAATAAAATTGCCCTGCAATCAACGATTCGACGGGACGGCGCAGGGTGGGACACGTCCCAAACTGGGGGAAATCTGCATGGGCGACAATTTAAGTGCGCTTACAACGGTGTTCACCGAGTTCTACTACTGGGTGACCGTCGTCTTCATGTTTCTGATTCATGTCGGCTTCTGCATGTACGAAGTCGGCGCATCGCGGCGGCGCAACCATATGCACACGCTGATGAAGAACACGATGGTGATCCCATTGGTCACCGTCACGTTCTTCCTCTTTGGGTGGTGGATTTACTGGGCCTTTCCGAACGGCCCGTGGATTTTCGAAGGCAAGGGGCTGATCACGGAGGGCGCCTATGGCGGCGACAATTACACGCCATGGTCGCAAAAAATGGCCACCAATCTCGGCGATCGTTTGACCGGCGTCTTCTGGGCGGCATTCCTCCTCTTCTCGTGGACGGCCGCGTCGATCGTTTCGGGCTCGGTCATCGAACGCATCCGTTCCGGCGCGTTCTGGATCATCGCGGTGATGATCGGTTCGGTGACGTGGATCATCGATGCCGCCTGGGGCTGGCACTTTGACGGCTGGATGGTGAAGCTGCTTGGCTATCATGATGCCTATGCTTCGGGCGTCATTCACGCCATCGCGGGGGGCACCGCACTGGGCGTCCTGGTGGTCCTCGGGCCGCGTCTCGGCAAGTTCCGGCCGGATGGCACGGCGCGCGATATCCCGCCGCACAATCCGTGGCTCGTGACGATCGGTCTGTTCCTGATCTTCACCGGCTTCTGGGGTTTCTATGCGGCGTGCAACGTGCCGGTCATCTCGCCCGAAACGATCGCCGGCCAGATCACCGGCACAACCTGGACTGCGACAAACATCTATCTCGGTCCGACAACGCTGTCGGCCATCACCTTCAACTTCCTCATGTCGCTGTCGGGCGGGCTCATGGTGGCCTATGTCGTTTCGAAGGGAGATGCATTCTGGACCTATTCGGGCGGCCTTGCCGGGGTCATTGCGGCCTCGGCGGGCAACGACCTCTATCACCCGATCCAGGCGATGTTCGCCGGCGCACTCGGCGCCTTCGTGGCGTACAAGATGCACTACTGGGTGGAGCGGCGTTTCAAGATCGACGACGCGGTCGGCGCAGTCGCGGTTCACGGCTATGCAGGGTTCCTCGGCCTGGTGATCGCGGGCTTCCTGCTGTGGGGGCAGCCGTCCTCGCCGTATGAGGGCTATGCGACCATCAATCCGCTCGGCAACATGATCGGCGCGGTCATCATGTTCCTCGTGCTCGGCTTCATTCCGGCCTGGATCATGTCCAAGATCCTGCACGGCATGAACCTGCTGCGTGTGCCTGCCAAGGTCGAGCTTGAAGGCCTCGATTTCAGCAATCATCAGGCCTATGAAGCGGCAATCCGCGACGTCACCAGCGCCGAAAAGGCCATGGTGAAGTAAAACCGGGAGGGAAAATACGATGTCTACAAACGGAATGACGAGCTGGGCCGTCGATCTCAAGGATGTCGGTGCAATCTACCCCTTCCAGGGGTCGGAAGTGCTCATGGTGATCCTCGCGGTCGTCTTCTGGCTGGGCTGGCACTATCTGCAGCTCCGCGAGGAGGGCGCGGAAATCGCAAGCGAGATGAAGGGCAATCCCGAGGAGACGAAAGAAGCAATCGACCGATACTGATAATCGGCATAACAGTTCGGCCTGCCCCCGCCTTTACCCGGGCGGGGGCAATTCGTTTAGTAGGCCGATTCGCTCCGGATACGGCAAAGGACAGGCAGGCGCAGCGCTATCCGGCAGACCCTGGTCCGGCGTCAGATCGGAACAGGCGCCAGATTTTGGCCACGGCAGGCGACATAAAGTCCTTGAATCGATTAACCATTCCGGTTGGGCATGACGATTTGCCGGGAAGCTATGAAAATTCTTAGCTTTGCCGAGCCCGCATCATCTCCTATAGGCTTGTTAGAAATGGCCTTTGCGGGCCAGATTCCTTATTGATGACAGACGTTCGCCATAATCCGGCGCAGGTAATAGAGTTTGTTTAACTACGATGGACGCGGCCCATGTCGGGCTGGCGGGGACCGTGCGGGACGGACGGCAGAGAGGGAGACAAGGCATGAGTACTGCCTTGCGGGCTGCGTTTGCACTAGTCATCTTGCTTGGAGCCATCCCCGGCTCGCAGGCAGAAGGCCGTGCGAAAGAACGCGTGGCCAAGGCCAATGCCGGAACGATCACCGTCATCGCAAGTTCTCTCGAAGCGCCCTATCTCAACTACGCGCAGGACTTATCCGACGTTCTGGACGAAGGTAACGACCTGCGCATTCTGTCGATCATCGGCAAGGGTCCGGTCCAGACGCTGACTGACCTCATTTACCTCAAGGGTGTCGATGCCGGGATCGTGCCTTCCGACGTACTGGCCTATGTCGAGGACAATGCGCTGTTCGAGGGGGCCGCTGACAAGCTCGCCTATCTCGCCAAATTCGGGTCTTCCCAGGTGCATGTCCTGGCAAGCCAGGGAATTACGACCTTGGCGCAGCTCGAGGGCAAACGGATCAATATCGGCCGGGCCACCGACGACCGCTTCGTGACAGCCAATGTGATCCTAAACGACGCCGGCATTAATTATACGGCCGACGACAGCGATCCCGCGACCGCACTTGCCATGCTCAAAGCCGGCAAGCTCGACGCGGTCTTTCTCGTCGAACCCTCGCCATCGCCTTACCTCTCCCAGGCGACGGGGCTCAGCATCGTGCAGGTGCCGCTCACCGAGAAGCTCAAATCAGTCTATTCCCCTGCCCTCCTCACCCCCGACGAATATCCGGAACTGCTGGCGGTTCAAGGTCCCACCGAAACCGTGTCGGTGAGCTCGGTGCTGGCCGTGTTCAAATGGCGCAAAGGCACGGAACGCTACGACACGCTGGTCCGGTTTGCGCAGGCGCTCTATTCGCAGATCGACCTGTTGCGGATGCCAAGCCGTCACGCCGCCTGGGCCGAGGTGAACCTGGCCGCGAGCGTGCCAGGCTGGCAGAGATACATTGCTGCGGAGGAATGGCTGGCCGGCAAACTGCCAAAACCGAAGACAATGGAGGAAGAGTCACTCGCATCGGAAGCCGATTTCAAGGCCTTTTTGGCGGAATCCGGGCTTCCACCCAACACCCCTGAGGGCGGCGAAGACGCATTGTTCGAGAGGTTCGTGAAATGGCAGCAGGCACGGGGCGAATTGCCCTCAAACAGATAGACGGGTCGATGGCCGAGAACGCGAGACAGATCGAGATGCCCGAGGCCCCGGTCAAGAAGGAGGCAGCGCCGCCCAGACCCGCGCGCCCCGAGCCGCCGAAGCTTCGCTCGCAATGGCCAACGAAACCGCCGGCCCTGAGCGAGGCGCCGCGCCCCGCCAATCGGTTCGACGGCCCGCCGCCGCCGCCCGCGCCCTACATCCTCACCCCGGACAAACGGCATATCGACGCCTATTGGCGAAGCCGCCATCAAGCCATGGGCAGCGTGCATGACGATCAGGCCGGCAGCTTAAGGCGGGTATCAAATCCGGCCTTCGATGCCGACTATCGCCGCAATGACTACCGCGATCACGACGATTACGACGACATCTATCAGGATGACGAGCCGGACGCGGTTCCGGCGCGGCAGACGCGGCGGAGCCTGTCGCGGCATGGCCGTACGGGGCGCGATCTGGCCATTGCCGCGGGACTTGCCTTGTCGCTGTCGACCATCACCGGCGCGGCCGTCTACGATCGCGCGTCGGGGGGCACCATCGCGGCGGCCATCATGGCGCCGTTCTCCGGAGACACGGAGAGCCAGACCATTGCGGAAGTCCCGAATGTCATCGTGCCGGCCGACGAGCCAGCCCCGGCCAAGGCAGCCGAGCTGAATATCGCGCCGGACCCCTTGCCGGCACCCCAGCCGGCCGCAACCGAACAGCAGGCGCTTGTGACGGGCGACATCAAGCCCATTGCAACGGCAAAGCTCGAAGTGGCGGATGCGGCGGGCGTCGCCAATAGCCCTGTCGACCTCGACCTACGCGCGGTCCCGGGCCAGGCCGGCCAGGATCTCGAATTGCGCGTCTCGGGCGTTCCCGAGGATGCCTATCTGACGGCAGGCACCAGGATCTCACCGGCTTCATGGAGTCTCAAGCCCGCGGAAGCCGCGATTGTGAAGCTGGTCATGCCGGCGCAGAAATCGGGCGAATTCGACCTCGCGGTGGCGGCGGTCGAGGCCAAGACGGGCGAGCTCGTCGCGCCCATGCAGGAAATCAGCGTCACGGTTGAGTCTGCCACGCCCGGCGAGCAGGCGGCGGAACCGCCCGCGCCAGACGCCCCGAAAAAGGACACCGAGAAGGTTTTGGCGGAAGAGACAGTTCCGGCGCCGACGACGCCCGTCGTGGAGCAGCTTCCGGCGGAGAGTGTCGAGCAGCCGGCGGCGGTTCCACCCCCGCAAGCGACTGCGGCCTTGAATCCCGTGCCGGCGGCGGTCGCCGAGCCCAAGGCCATTGTGCCAGAGACATTACCGGCCGCCGTCGATACGCCGGCGGCGGGGGCGTCAGGCGCGGACAATGACCAGGCTCGTACGCTCATCAGCCGCGGCGACCACCTGATGTCGCTCGGCGACCTCGCCGCGGCGCGTGAATTCTACATAGAAGCACTGAAGCTCGGGGCGGCGCCAACCACGCTGCTCCAGGTCGGCATGACCTATGATCCGGTGGTCTATGCCGCGAACAAGGTGGCGGGACTTTCGCCCGACCGGCAGATGGCGCTGCAATATTACCAAAAGGCCGATCAGGCCGGCGTTACCGCCGCGCGCGATGCAATCGCGCGGCTGGAGGCCTGGCCGCAGAATTAGGCGGCGCCGCGAACGCAGACGAAAACGCAATGCCAGGGCCTCCGACGCAAGCGGGGGCCCTTTCGCTTCAAAGGGTTCCGCTCTCGACTTTTGGCACCGGTGCGGGCATTGCTAGCGCCCAAATCGAGCAATCAAGTCCGACGGATTCCGCATGCGCGTCGCCGACCTCATCGTCAAGGCCTTCGAGGCCCATTCCATCTCCCGCGTCTATTGCGTGCCGGGCGAGAGCTATCTCGCCCTGCTCGATGCGCTTTACGACAGCCCGGTCAAGACGATCGTGTGCCGGCATGAATCGGGCGCGGGTTTCATGGCGGTCGCCGAGGCGAAGATGAGGGGCAAGCCGGCCGTGTTCATGGTGAGCCGCGGCCCCGGTGCGACCAACGGCTCGATCGCGGTGCATGTGGCCCAGCAGGATGCCGTGCCGCTCGTCGTCCTGATCGGCCAGGTATCGCGCGAGGAGCGCACGCGCGGCGCATTTCAGGAAGTCGATTACTCGCATTTCTTCGGTGCGATGGCGAAGGGCGTGTTCGAGCTTCATGACGCCTCGAAGGTCGCCGAGACACTGGTACGCGCCTTCCACCTCGCAGCACAGGGCGTGCCCGGGCCGGTGGTGATTTCGCTGCCCGAGGATCTGCTCGAGGACGAGTGCGAGCACAAGTTCCCGGCCCCCTTTCCGGTCGCGCGGCCGAAACACGCGCTGCAACAGATGGAAGCCCTGCAGACGCTGATCGATACGTCGGAACGGCCGCTTCTGATGGCCGGCGGCGAATTTCGCGGCAAGGCCGGGGCACAGGCTCTCGCACGCTTTGCCGAAGCGCAGCGGGTGCCGGTGGCCGTCACCTGGAAGAACCAGGATGTGTTCGACAATGCGTCTCCGCTTTTTGCGGGCCATATCGGCGTCGGAAGCCCGGCGGCGCTGCGCGAAAAACTGTCAAAGTCCGATCTTGTGATCGCGGCCGGCACGCGGCTCGGCGATATCGCGACGCTCAACTACAATTTCCCGCGTGCGCCGGAGCCGGCCCAGGCCCTTGTCCATATCTATTCCGATGGCGGCCCGATCGGGCATCTCTTCCGCACGCAGCTCGGGATCATCGCCGATCCGGTGGCCCTCATCGACGATCTCGGGCGCGCGACGCGGGTGGTCTCGTCGGGCCGCGAGCAGTGGATCACATCGATCGCAAGCTTCATCAGCGACTTCGCGGCGTTCAAATCGCAGAAGCCGGAAGACGGGGTCGATTTCGGCGAGGTGGTGACGGCGATCGCCGCGCAGGCACCGAAGGATGCGATCATCACCACCGATGCCGGCAACATCTCGACCTGGGTGCATCGCCATTGGAAGATGACGCCGAATAATCTTCTGCTCGGCGCCATCGCCGGCGCCATGGGCTTCGGCGTGCCGGCCGGCGTTGCGGCAGGCTTCGAGGCGCCGGAACGCATGTGCTTCGTGTTCGTCGGCGACGGCGGCATTCTGATGACGGGCCAGGAGCTTGCGACCGCCATCCAGTATGGCGGCAAGCTGCGTATCGTGCTGTCCGACAACGGGACCTATGGAACGATCCGTAGCCATCAGGAGCGGCATTATCCCGAGCGCGTGTCCGGAACCGATCTCGTCAATCCGGATTTCAGCCAGTGGGGGCGTTCGTTCGGCGCGCATGTGGTGACGATCGCGCCTGGCGACGATGTCGGGGCGAATGTTGCCGAGGCGATCGGCCATGACGGGCCGGTACTCATCCACGTCAAATCGAGCGCCGAGGCGCTATCGGCCTATTCGTCGATCAGCAAATTGCGCGGGAAGTAGGCATTCCGACACAAACCTCATGGTGAGGTGCTGCACCGCAGGCGCAGCCTCGAACCATGCGTAGATGAGAGGCGCGCACCCTTCGAGGCATCGCTTCCGCGATGCACCTCAGGGCGAGGTGGGACTGCCTCATTGACGCGAGCTGTGCCGTGGGCGCATCTTCGCGCGGGGGAATGAATTGTCCGAGACTGCCGAACCGCGCGGATTCATGCGCTGGCTGCCTGGCCTTGAGATGCTGCGCCGCTATCGGCCGGCGTGGCTCAAGGACGACATCATCGCGGGCATCGTCCTTGCCACGATGCTCGTGCCGGTCGGCATCGCCTATGCGGAGGCCTCGGGCGTTCCCGGCATTTACGGTCTTTATGCGACGATCATCCCGCTCATCGTCTATGCGCTTTTCGGGCCAAGCCGCATCCTGGTGCTCGGTCCGGATTCATCGCTGGCGGCAATCATCCTCGGCACGGTCCTGCCCCTGTCGGGCGGCGATCCGGCCCGCGCCGTGGCGCTCGCCGGCGCGATGGCGCTGGTATCGGGCCTGATCTGCATTTTCGCCGGCATCGCGAGGCTCGGTTTCATTACCGAACTCATCTCCAAGCCGATCCGCTATGGCTACATGAACGGGATCGCGCTGACCGTCCTGATCAGCCAGATCCCGAAACTGCTCGGCTTCAAGATCGAGAGCCAGGGACCGTTCAACGACATCTGGGCGATCATCCAGGGCATGCTCGGCGGCAAGACCAATTGGGCCGCATTGGCGATCGGCGGCGGCGCACTCGCCGCCATTCTCCTGCTCAAACGCTACAAGCGCATACCCGGCATCCTCATCGCGGTCGTGGTCGCGACCATAGCCGTTGGGGTATTCAACCTGGCGGAGAGCGCCGAATTGTCCGTGCTTGGACCTTTGCCGCACGGCCTTCCCGCCTTCGACATCCCGTGGATCAACGCCTCCGATATCGTCCCGGTGCTGGTCGGCGGATTCACCGTCGCCATGGTTTCCTTCGCCGATACCAGCGTCCTTTCGCGCAGCTATGCCGCGCGGCTCGGACAGCGGGTCGATCCCAATCAGGAGGTGATCGGGCTCGGCGCGGCCAATCTCGCGGCCGGATTCTTCCAGGGTTTTCCGATCAGCAGCAGTTCCTCGCGCACGCCGGTGGCCGAAGCGGCCGGCTCGAAGACGCAACTCACCGGCATCGTCGGTGCGATCATCGTCGCCCTGCTGCTCCTCTTCGCGCCCACCCTGCTCCAGCATCTGCCCAACACCGCGCTCGCGGCCGTCGTCATCGCCTCGGCCATCGGTCTCTTCGAAATCGCCGATCTAAAGCGCATCTTCCGAATCCAGCGCTGGGAGTTCTGGCTGTCGATCGTATGCTTCGTCGGGGTCGCGGTGTTCGGCGCGATACCCGGCATCCTGCTTGCGATCGTCATCGCGGTCATCGAATTCCTGTGGGACGGGTGGCGGCCGCATTCGGCGGTGCTGGGGCGCGCCGAGGGCATCAAGGGCTATCACGACATCACGCGCTATCCGCAGGCGCGGCGCATACCGGGGCTGGTGCTGTTCCGCTGGGATGCGCCGCTTTTCTTCGCCAATGCGGAACTCTTCAAGGATCGCGTGCTCGCCGCGGTCGCCGATTCCCCGACGCCGGTCAGCTGGGTGGTCGTCGCGGCGGAGCCCGTCACCAGCGTCGACGTCACGGCTTCGGACAGCCTGAGCGAGCTGATCGATACGCTCGAGGCGCGAGGCATCGCCTTCCGCTTCGCCGAGCTCAAGGACCCGGTGAAGGACAAGCTCAAGCGGTTCGGGCTGTTCCAGGAGATGGGCGAGGCCGCATTCTTCCCGACGGTCGGCACGGCGGTCGACGGCTATCTCGCCAGCCACGATGTGGAATGGGAGGATCGGGGATAGCGCGATTCTTCTTTCTGCCGGTGACGACCGGCGGAGAGGGCGGGATTTGATCCGTAAACGCACCGTCATGCCGGCGTGACCTCTTTCTTCCTTCTCCCTTGGTGGGAGAAGGCGGACGCCGCGAAGCGGGGGCCGGATGAGGGGGTGATACAATGTGACGTGCGATTGTGATGTGGATGCGCCCCCTCACCCGCCTCGGGCCTTCGGCCCTCGTCGCCCTCTCCGACGAGGGGAGAGGGGCAAGTGAATAGTGTCGGCAAGCTAGAAACACTCCTCGTCCCGACTCCTTGCTTCGAAGGATGAGGGGTGTGCGGGACTCAGTCCGTATACAGACCGTCATGCCAGCGAAAGCTGGCATCCCCTGAGACGGTGCCGTTGCCGAAATGATTCAGGGGACACCGGCTTTGCGCTGGGGTGACGGAGAACAAGCAGCCGCGCGGTGTTATTCTTCATCCCTTCTCCCCTCGTGGGAGAAGGCGGACGCCGCGAAGCGGCGGCCGGATGAGGGGGTGTTTCAGCATGGCAGTCGATTGACACGCGGCAACGCCCCCTCACCCGGCGTGCTTGCGCACGCCGCCCTCTCCCACGGAGGGGAGAGGGGCGATGGAG
>JAEUMG010000252.1 GCA_016793355.1 Hyphomicrobiales bacterium | reverse complement strand
CTTCTCGTAGGCCAGGCCGGCGCGGAACACGGAAGCATCGTCCCAGGTCTTGCCAACGATTTGAATGCCGGTCGGAACCCCGGTCTCGGCAAAGCCCGACGGCACCGCCAGCACCGGGCAGTTGTGCAGCATGTTGAACTGATGCGTCATGACCCAGCCATATTCGGCATCGACGCGCTCGCCATGGATGCAGAAATCTTGATCCCACGGATCGTGATCGGCCTTCACCGCCGGCAGATTGAGGGTCGGTGAAATAAACACATCGTGGCGCGCGAGCACCGGCCCGAGCGTTTGATACATCTTGTGGATGATCTCCCAGGTCTTGTGCACATCATCGATGCCGGTGTTCTTCTCGATCGCATCCGCCATTTCGAGTGCGTAATCGGTCATGACGTCGGCATGGGTCTTCTTCCACCACACCGTCTGCCGCCCGAAATTCATGGTATTGTACCAGTGCATGGCGAGGTTATCGACGTCGCGCGTCCAGCCGAGATCGACCTCCTCGACCGTGGCTCCGAGCGACCTGAACACATCGAGCGCCGCCAGGAGGTTGCGCCGGACATCGGCATCGACCGGCACATAGCCGAAATCCGTCGAATAGGCGATCTTCCAGCCCTTGATCGATTCCGCTTCGAGCGGCAGGCGAACTCGCCCGCGCAGGGAATCATGGTCAAGCTCATGCGGGCCGGCGGTCACGTTCTGCATCAGCGCCGCATCGCCGACGCTGCGCGTCATCGGTCCGCAGTGATTGAAGCGGTCGAAATTGGCCGGTGGCCCGTCCGGGTTGCGTCCATGCGGCGGCTTGAAGCCGACAATGCCGCAGGCCGAGGCGGGAATCCGGATCGATCCCCCGATATCGGTTCCCGTCGCAAGCGTGGCGGCGCCCGCCGCCAGCGCCGCGCCCGAACCTCCCGACGAGCCGCCGGGTCCGTAATCGCGGTTCCACGGATTGAGCGTATTGCCCCATAACCGCGACCGGCACACGCCCGACAGGCAGAATTCCGGTGTGGTGGTGCGCGCGAAGATGATCGCGCCGGCCTTGCTCAGCCTTTCGATCATCGGATCGGAATGATCGTCGATATTGTTCTCGAAGATGATCGAGCCATGAGTCGTGCGTTTGCCCTTCACCCGCTGCGCATCCTTGACCGCCAATGGCAGGCCTTCCAGTGCCCGCGGCTTGCGGCCCTTGGCAAACCGGTCCTCGGCCTTCTGCGCCTGTTTCATCGCCTCGTCGAAATAGCGGTCGGCAAAGCAGTTGATCGCGCCCTGCACCCTTTCGGCGCGCGCGATCACCGCCTTCATCAGGTCAACGGGCGACAGCGTCCGCTCCGAAAACAGCGCCAGCGCGTCGCGGGCGGTGAGGTAACAAAGATCATCATTGGTCATGGACAAGTCTCGATTGAAGGCGCTAGGCAAGCGCGGGAAGATTGGCTGACCGGGAGTGTGAAGTCCATGGCCGACAGGCTCAAAGGCAAGACAGCGATCGTGACGTCGGCGGCGCAAGGCATCGGGCGTGCGTCGGCGGTTGCCATGGCCAGGGAAGGTGCCAGGGTTTACGCCACCGACATTCGCGAGGATCTGCTCGGCCAGCTGGCACAGACCGATCCGAATATCGAGACCTTCAGGCTCGACGTTCTGAAAGACGACGAGATCGCCGCCGCCGTCCGCCGCACCGGTCCGCTTGACATCGTCTTCAACTGCTCCGGCTTTGTGCATCCCGGCACAATCTTCGAAACCGACGACAAGGCCTGGGATTTCTCCTTCGACCTCAATGTCAAAGCCCACTTCCACATGATCAAGGCCTATCTCCCCGCCATGCTCGAAGCGGGCAAGGGCGCGGTCGTCAACATGTCGTCGGCCGCCTCCTCGATCAAAGGCGTGCCGAACCGCTTCGTCTATGGCGCGACCAAGGCCGCCGTAATCGGCATGACCAAGGCCTTGGCGGCCGATTTCACCGCCAGGGGGGTGCGCTTCAACGCCGTCTGCCCCGGCACCGTCGACACGCCGTCGCTTACCGAGAGGCTGAAGGCCCAGGGCGACTATGAGAAGGCGAAGGCCGCCTTCACCGCCCGCCAGCCCATGGGCCGCATGGCCCAGCCCGAGGAGATCGCCCAGCTCGTCGTCTACCTCTCGAGCGACGAGGCCGCCTTCGTCACCGGCCAGACCTTTGTCATCGACGGCGGCTGGTCACTGTGACGCAGGCTGCGAGGACGGTTGGCAAAACGCTTTTCTCCCCATAGGATACCTCTTGGAGCGTCCGCTAAAGAGACGTGTGGAGGGGTGGCTTGCCGGAAGTGGACAAGGCCGATCGCCGTCCGGCGATCGAGGCCAAGAATGTTTCCAAGGTCTTTCAGGGCGCGGCACAGGACCGGGTCACCGCGCTCGACGCCGTATCGGTCACGATTCGTGAAAACGAGTTCTTCACGCTCCTCGGGCCCTCGGGCTGCGGCAAGACGACCCTGCTGCGCCTGATCGCCGGTTTCGATTTTCCGACCGAAGGCGAAATCCTGCTTTACGGCGAAGACATAGCACCCTTGCCGCCGCATAAGCGCCCCGTCAACACGGTGTTCCAGAGCTACGCCCTGTTTCCCCACATGACCGTCGGCCAGAATATCGGCTTCGGCCTGGAAATGCTGGGCAAGTCAAAGGCCGAGACGGCCGCCCGCGTAGACCAGATGCTCAAGCTCGTGCAGATGCAGGAGTTGAAGAACCGGCGCACCAGCCAGATTTCCGGCGGCCAGCAGCAGCGTGTCGCGCTGGCTCGCGCGCTCGCCCCGCATCCGAAGGTTCTGCTCCTCGACGAGCCCCTGTCGGCGCTCGACTACAAGCTGCGCAAGGAAATGCAGATCGAGTTGAAGCGGCTCCAGCACGAGACCGGCATCACCTTCATCTTCGTGACGCAGGACCAGGAAGAGGCCCTCACCATGTCGGATCGCATCGCGGTCATGTCCAGGGGCAAGATCCTGCAGATCGGAAGTCCGCGCGAAATCTACGACCGGCCCGCCGAGCGCTTCGTCGCCAATTTCATCGGCGAGACCAACTTTCTCGAAGGCGACACCGTCTCCACCCAGGCCGACCGCGCGATGGTCCGCCTGCCGGGCGGCGCAACTGTCGATGCCGGCCTTCCCCAGGGCCTGAAGCCGTCCGGCAAGGTCACCGTCGTCGTCAGGCCCGAACATGCCGACATCGTCAAGGCCGGACAACCCGCAACGCTTGCCGGCGCCCTTTCCAACATCGTCTATTTCGGCACCGACACGCATTTTCACGTGGCGCTCGACACCGGTGGCGAATTCATCGTCCGCCATCAGAACAGTCGGGGCAATGAATCCGCTTTCGCAGTGGGCGAAAAGGTCGGCATCGCCTTCGAGCCCGATGCCGCCCAGGTCCTGAGGGACTGATCGATGGCGACCGCCCGGGAAATCGCCGAGGCCGCCGAGCGCAGGGATATCCGCCAGCGCTGGCTGCTCTCGGCGCCGGCGCTTGTGGTCATTTTCTTCGCCGGAATCGGCCCGCTGGCCATCATGGTGGTCTACTCGTTCCTCGAAAAAAGCGGCTATGGCGGCGTTGTGTGGAAGTTTTCGACGGCCGGCTGGGAGAGCGTGTTTTTCCAGCGCGACATCTTCGACGACACGCTGCAGTTTGCCGACGCGCATCTGTCGATCTTCTGGCGCTCCGTCAAGCTTTCGGTCATCACGACGTTCCTGACGCTGATCTTCGGATTTCCCACCGCCTTCTTCATTGCCACGCGACCCGAGCGCACGCGCGATCTCTGGCTGTTTCTCATCACCATTCCGTTCTGGACCAATCTTCTCATCCGCACCTTCGCGATTCAGGAAGTGATCCGCAACGAAGGCATCGCCAACACGGTTCTCATCAAGCTTGGCATCATCTCGCAGCCGATTCAGATGATGTTCACCGACTTCGCGATCATGCTGGGCATGACCTATGTCTTCCTGCCCTTGATGGTGCTGCCGCTCTATGCGAGCCTGGAGAAGCTCGATTTCCGCCTCGTTGAGGCCGGCTATGATCTTTATGCCAACCGCTTCCAGGTCCTGCGTCGGATCATCATCCCGCTGGTCAAGCCGGGCATCATCGCCGGCTCGATCCTGGTCTTCATCCCCTGTCTGGGTGCCTATGTCACGCCACGCGTCCTTGGCGGCGGCAAGAATCTGATGATCGGCAATCTGATCGAACTGCAGTTCGGCCAGGGCCGCAACTGGCCATTGGGCGCCGCCCTCTCCATCACGCTGCTGATCATCGTGGTGGCGGCCCTGCTCGTCTATGTTCGCCAGGCCTCGAAAAGCGGACAGCGGCATGGCTAACGCCGGCAATTTCTCGGTCCGCCGCCTCACCGGTTTCACGACCATCGCCATCATCTGCTTCCTCTCGCTCTACACGCCGATCCTCACCCTGGTGATCTTTTCTTTCAACGCGGGAACCTCGATCGCCATCTGGGAGGGCTTCTCCTGGCGCTGGTACGAGCGGGCCTGGGCCAATGAGCAGGTCCAGGAGGCTGCGCTTCGCTCGCTGCAGATCGCAAGCTTCGCTGCGATCGTTGCCACCACCTTTGCGACCATGGCGGCCATTGCCACGACGCGGACCCGGCCGTTCCGCGGCCTGACCGCGATCTATGCCTTCGTCAATACGCCCTTGATGGTGCCGGAGATCGTGACCGCCATCGCGCTGCTGATCTTCTTCGCCTCGATCAAGGTTGCGACCGGCTATACCGGCCTGGGCTACCTGTTGGCCGCCCACACGGCCTTCTGCATCCCCTTCGCCTATCTGCCGATCAGGGCTCGGCTCGAGAGCATGGACCTGACCCTCGAGACGGCCGCGGCCGATCTTTACGCGACGCCCTGGCGTGCATTCACGCGCGTCACGCTGCCCCTGCTGTGGCCGGGGATCATTGGCGGCCTGATGCTTGCTTTCGTCATTTCGCTGGACGACGTCGTCATTACCGAACTCGTCAAATCCGCCGGGCAGGAGACCCTGCCAACGTATATGCTGGGCCAGTTCCGAAGGGTTGTTACGCCCGAGATGAACGCCATTTCGGCGGTCTTTCTCGGCATCTCGATTTTAATCGTGACCTTGTTCTTCTTTTTGACACGGAAGCGGAACTAGGTCCAAACTCGGTCCGTCAACAGGGAGACTTGACATGAAACTGAAAATGCTCGGCCTGCTCGCCGGAAGCGCGTTGCTTCTTTCGGCGAACGCCGCTTTGGCCGACGGCGAGCTCAACATCTTCAATTGGGGCAATTATACCAACCCCGATCTGATCAAGAAGTTCGAGGAAAAGTATAACGTCAAGGTGACGATCACCGATTACGACTCGAACGATACGGCGCTGGCCAAGATCAAGGCCGGCGGCCACGGCTTCGACATCGTCGTTCCGACCCATCCTTTCGTTCCGATCTATATCCAGGAGGGCCTCCTCCTCGAAAGCCGTCCCGACCAGATGGAAAACTTCAAGAATGTCGACGAGCGCTGGGTGAATGTCGATTGGGATCCGGGCCGCCACTATACCGTGCCGTGGCAGTGGGGTTCGACCGGCGTCGTGGTCAACACCAAATACTACAAGGGCGACATCAACACGTCGGCGATCTTCATGGATCCGCCTGACGAACTCGCCGGCAAGATCAATGTCGTGCCGGAAATGTCAGACGTCATGTCGCTGGCTATCCCCTATGTGGGGGGCGAGCCCTGCACGACCGACAAGGAAGTCCTGAAGAAGGTGCGCGACAAGCTGCTTGCCGCCAAGCCGAAATGGGGCGGCATGGATTACGGCAATATCGAGAAATTCGCCAAGGAAGACATGTGGGCAGGCGTCAACTGGAACGGTTCCACCTTCCGCATGCGCCTCGCCAATCCGGCCATCGCCTATGGCTATCCCAAGGAAGGCTTCCCCTTGTGGATGGACTCGGTTGCGATCCTCAAGGACGCCAAGAATGTCGAGAATGCGAAGCTCTTCCAGAACTTCATCATGGATCCGGAAAACGCCGCGCTGATCTCGGCCTTTGCGCGCTATGCCAATGGCATCAAGGGATCGGAGCCGTTCATGCCGGCTGACATGAAGGACGCGCCGGAAATCGTCATTCCGGCCGAATTTGCTGCGAAGGGCACATTCAATGCCTGCCCGCCGGAAGCCATCGAGATCTATACCAAGATCTGGACCGAGCTTCTCAAGTAGACTTGCGATCGCGCCCCGGCAGGAAACTGCCGGGGCTTTCGCTTCCGGCCATGAACCGCGCTTGCCTCGTCGATCGCGCCGGCTCCTGCCTTGCCGTGATCGCCGATGCCTGCGGCTCGCCGCCGCCCAACCACCAGGATGGAATAGAGCGATTGCGCGATGCCGGCCTTGCCGACCATCCTCCCGCCGGGCTGACGCTTTGAGGACCTGACATGCCGAGCTATCGCAATTCAGACACGCCCCTGCCGATCATGCAGGGCTCGCCGCCGCGCCTGATCCCGCCGCGCATCGATTGGGACCGCGCGCCATGGAACCGCTGGTCCTTCCAGCATGTCCGCGAAATCGTGCCGACCGCCGAGGTCTGGCGCGGCCGCGGACCCGTGCGGGTCTTGGCCCGTGACGAACGCGATCTCGATCGTCTTCCCGTTGCCTTGAGCGACGGGACGCCCTCGACACTCGCGGGGTTTCTCGATGAGACCTATACCGACGGCTTCATCGTGCTCAGGGCGGGCCGCATCGTTTATGAGCGCTACTTCAACAATATGAACGAGCGGACCTTGCATCTGTCGCAATCGGTCGGCAAATCGATCGTTGCGGGAACCGCCGGAGCGCTCATCGGCCGCGGCCTGCTCGACACGGCCGCGCCGGTCACCGACTATCTCCCCGAACTCGCACAGACCGGCTGGCACGGCGCCACCCTGCAGCAGGTCCTGGACATGACGACCGGCGTGCGCTTCAGCGAGGAGTATACCGATCCCTATTCCGATATCGGCAAGCTCGATGTTGCCGATGGCTGGAAACCCATCCCGCCCGATACCGATCCGCAATTCCGATGGCCGCATCATATCTGGGAATTGATCGAGACATTGACCGAGACCAACCGGCCGCATGGCGCGCTCTTCGTCTATCGCTCGATCGAGACCGATGTGCTCGCCTTCGCCATGGAGCGCGTCACCGGCAGGCGCCTGCCGCAAATCGTCTCCGAGGAACTCTGGCAGAAGCTCGGCGTCGAGGAGAGCGCCAGTTTCACCGTCGATCCGGCGGGCTATGCGCTTGCCGATGGCGGCTTCAATGCATGTCTGCGTGATTATGCGCGCTTCGGCCAGCTCTATCTCGACCATGGCAAGGTCGATGGCGCCGAGGTCATCCCCGCCTCCTGGGTCGAGGCGACGCGCAACGGCGATCACACGATCTTCCGCGAGCCCTATACGCAGTCCCTGCCCGAGGGTGCCTATCGCAACAAGTTCTGGATCGAGGATCCGCAATCGCGTTCGATCATGGCGCGCGGCGTCTTTGGCCAGCTCATCTATATCAACTGGGACCATCGGCTCGTCGCCGTGAAGCTTTCGAGCTGGCCCGATTTTCTCAATGTGAGCTACAATATCGCGACGTTGAAGGCGCTTCACGCCATCGCTGCCGCGCTCTGAGGGGAACCGTCATGACCGATCTCGACCTTTGCTACCTGCCCGCCGGCGAGGCCTTGCGCCGCTTCAAGGCGAAGACGCTCTCGCCCGTCGACCTGATGAAGGCGGTAATCGCCCGCGCCGAAGCGACGAAGAAGAAGATCAACGCCTTCACCTACACGCATTTCGACGAAGCCATGGATTTGGCGAAGAAAGCTGAAAGCCGGTACATGAAGACCGACGGCCGCACCCGCGCGCTGGAAGGCCTGCCCATCGGCATCAAGGATGAGAGCTACATCGAAGGCAAGCCGACCTCGCAGGGCTCGCTGATCATGAAGGACTATGTCGGCAGCCATACGTCTCCGATGAACGAGCGGATCATGAAGGCGGGCGGCATCGTCCATGCCAGGACCGCGACGCCCGAATTCTCCTGCGCCGGTTTCACCTGGTCGAAGCTTTGGGGCGTGACGCGCAATCCGTGGAATCCGCGCTATACGCCGGGCGGCTCGTCGGGCGGTGCTGCCGCCTCGCTCGCCTCCGGAACATCGGCGATCGCCACCGGCTCCGACATCGGCGGCTCGATCCGCATCCCGGCCTCGACCTGCGGCCTTGTCGGCTACAAGCCGCCCTATGGCCGCAATCCGGACGACCCGCCCTTCAATCTCGATTTCTACTGTCACACCGGGCCGCTTGCCCGCACGGTCGAGGATGCCATCATTTTGCAGAACGTCATGGCGGGCCCGAGCCCGCTCGACATATCGACGCTCCGGCCGAAGCTGACGCTCCCGACCGCGTTCAAGCCGATCAAGGGCTGGAAGATCGCCTTCTCGATGACGCTCGGCGCCTTCGAGGTCGACAAGGAGGTCCAGAAGAACACGCGCGCCGCGCTTGATGTCTTCCGCTCGCTCGGCGCGACCGTCGAGGAGGTCGATCTCGGCTGGACGCCGGAAGTGCTCGAAGCCGGCATGACCTATCTCGAGCATCTCTTCGGCGCCTCGCTGTCGCGCCTGCTCAAGACCCATGGCAGGCTCATGACGCCCTATGCGCGCGACTTTGCCAGGAAGGGCCAGAAATCGAAGGCCGCCGATTTCGTCGCAACCCTCGATGTCGCGAACAAGATGTATTCAACACTCGGGCCGATGCTCGAGAAGTATAACGTGCTGGTCTGCCCGACCACGGCGCTGCCGGCGGTGGTTGCCGATTTCGACCACACGAGGATGAAGGTCAAGATTAACGGCAAGGAGGTCGACCCCTTCCTTGGCTGGGTGATGACCACGCCCTTCAACACCATGAGCCGCTGCCCCGTGCTCTCGGTACCCTCGGGCCGCGCCAAGAACGGCGTGCCCACCGGCATCCAGAT
>JAEUMG010000212.1 GCA_016793355.1 Hyphomicrobiales bacterium | reverse complement strand
GTCGTCGAGACGGCGGCCTCGACGATTGCCGGCTGGCTTGGCGGATCGCCGCGCGCGGCGGTGAGTTTCTTTTCGAAGTCATGGGCGAGCAGATCGCCGGTCACGACCACGAAATCGGCGGAAGCCCCCGCCTTGGCGATCGCCGCAAGCGAAATCGCGAGGAGCGCATGATTCGTGTCCTCGCCATAATGGGCAAGCTTGTCTCCGGCGAAGGGTGTGAAGGGATCGAGATGAATGTCGGAAACGTGGAGAAAGCTGCGCGCGGCATCCTGGGCATGGACGGGCGCAGCGAGAAGGCTCGCCAGAATAAAACCGATCGAAAGGGTCCGCATGTTACTTGGTCCTCAGGCGATAGACGCCATCCCAATCGTCAGGCGGCGGCGTTTCGAGATACTGCCTGACCCGCTCATCATAGATCGACCATAGCGTGGTCAATCCCCATTGCACATAGCGCTCGCGATAGTCCCGCAGGAGGCGCAAGGCATCGGCCCAGCGGCGTTCTCCATAAGCGGCGAGAAGCTCCTCGTGATCGCCGCGTAATAGGGCGAAGCCGCCATCGGCGCGCATGTCCGAAGATCCAAGCAGGGCAAAGACCTTCTCGGGCTCGGTCTTGCCTTTGACCGCAACACGATCCAGCAGCAATGTGGCGAAGCGGTCGCCGGCCAGTTCATTGGTGCGCGAGCCGATGATCGTCGTCACGCCATAGGCCTTGGTCTGACCTTCGACGCGCGAGGCGAGATTCACGCTGTCGCCCAGCACCGTGTAATCAAAGCGGACATCGGACCCCATATTGCCGACGACGCCCTGGCCGGTATTGATGCCGATGCCGATCCTGAGTTCGAGAAAATCATCGCCCTGGCCGGTCTCTTCGGCGCGGCGTTCGTCATTGAGCTTCTCGACGGCGCGCGCCATGGCGAGCGCCGCCGCACAGGCATGCGCAGCATGGTCGGCATCGTCGAGCGGCGCATTCCAGAACGCCATGATGCTGTCGCCGATATATTTGTCGATCGTGCCGCGGGTCGCGACGATCTCATGCGACAAGGGCGACAGCAGGCGGTTCATCAGCCGCGTCAAGCCTTGCGGGTCCTTCTTGTAGCGCTCCGAGATGCTGGTGAAATCGCGCACATCCATGAACAGGATGCTGAGCTCCTTGGTCTCGCCGCCGAGTTTGAGCTTGTCGGGATTGTTGGCAAGCTCCTCGACGAAAGCAGGCGACAGATACTGGCTGAAGGCGCTGCGGATCTGCTGACGACGGCCCTCTTCGCGGAAGTAATTGGTGAAGACAAGGGCGAGAAAGACCGTGAGGCTCGTCAGCAATGGCCAGGTCACGTCGAAAAGCAGGCCATACCGCTCGAACAGGTAAAACGCGCCGCCGATCAGAATCGCGGCCATGGCCGCGCCGATCGCCAGGACCCAGGCGGCACCCAGCACCGGCACGAGCAGGATGATGATGCCGGCCGTCACCGCCATGGCGACAAGCTCCGCGCCGATCGCGTAGCCCGGCCGCGACAGCAGCTGGTTCGACATGATGTTTTCGATGAGCTGGGCGTGGATTTCCACCCCCGGCATCACCGCTTCGAGCGGCGTCGTCTTGGTATCGAGAAGACCGATGGCGGACGTGCCGATGATGGCGAGCCGGCCCTGCAGCTTTTTTATTGCTTCCGGATCGCCGCGCAGAACGGCGCCGGCCGAGACATAACGATTGGGGTCATGCCTGTTGAACTTCACCCAGACCCGGCCATTGGCATCGGTCGGAATCTGGACGCCGGCAATCACGACGGCGTCGACGCCGGTCTGCGAGGTCTTGACCAGGAGCGCGTTGGAGCCAGTCGCCACGCGCAGCAATTCGATCGCCAGGGCCGGGCGGAAAAGACCCTCCGCCTTCATGATCACCGGCACGCGGCGCACGATGCCGTCGGGATCCGGCCTGATGGTGAAGAGGCCGCGTCCGGCGGCCGAGGCCTCCAGCTCGGGGACGTTCTGCAGGAGGCCCGGAAAGCTCACGATGAAGGGAGTGGGGTCCGGTCCCATCAAGGCCAATGGCGTTTCGGCGGGTTTCGCCGCAGCCTCGGCTGCGGGCCTCGCCTGGCCCGACTGCGCGACAATCGTGCGGATAGCGCCGAAGGACCGCGCCATTGCGGCATCGTTGCTTTCAAGAGACTCGAGCTTCGCCCTGGTTTCGGCATCGAGCCCGCGCATGTGCCGCGCCAGCACCGCGGGCGAGGTGCGGTCGGGCTCCGGGAAAATCACGTCGAAGGCGACCGCCACCGCGCTGCCCCGCGCAATATTGTTGATGAGATCGCCGATCACCGTGCGCGGCCAGGGCCATTGGCCGAATTCGCGCAGGCTCGCTTCGTCGATGTCGACGATGACGACCGGCTGCGGTCCGGGCGGGCGCATGGACAGGCGCTGATAGACATCGAATGTGCGCAGGCGCAGTTCTTCGACAAGCTGCGGGTCGGCTATGCGGAGGGCGATAAAGCCGGCGAGCAGCGCAAGCCCGAGGACGCGGCCGCCGGCCGTCAGACCGCTGCGACGGATGAATCTGGCAAGCCACCCCGGCATCGGTTGATCGCGCCGCCCGCCAGGTTCCGGCTACTCAATGGGGATGATGTTGGCTGGCAGCCTCGGCATCATGCGCTAGGCTCTGAATGACATCATTGACCGCCACGTGAATGGGCTCGTGAACCGGCGCATGGGCAAAGCTTTCCCCTTTGAAGCCGCCACGATCCGGCATGGGCCCGGCTTGCGGCTCGGGCAGGAGGTCGCGGCTGAAGTCGACTATCCCCGCGAAATCGCCATGCTTCAAGTCCGGAATTGGCGGTGCCGTGGCATCGATATCGTTCACCGGCGCATGGAAGCTTGGAAGATTCGCGAAGTCCACGATGCCATCGAAGTGATGTCCCGGCACATCAGGCTTCGCCGTGCCGCCCTTGTCCTGCGCATCGGACTGCGCATCCTGTTGAGAGACTCCTTCCGCCTGCGGCGCATGAGGCGATGAGTTCCCCGGATCGTGAGCGCGCGGCTCGGCGGCGGGCTGCCGCTCAACCGCGGTCCCGGACTTTCCTTCAGACTCAGGCCCGGCCGCATCATGCGCCGGCAATAAGCTCTCGAAATGCTGGCCGATGATATCGGAGAGACTTAACGCCGGATGGTCGGCGCCGGGAGAATGAGCGGGCTCGGACGGCCCCATCAGACGATGGAAATCCGGCTGATTGCCGGTGGCTTGCCATGGACCGCCGGGTTCGGCAGACGAACCGCGGCCATTGCCGTCCTGGGCGTGCGCGGGGCCTGGATCGTGATTCGGGTGATGCGTCTGCGCATGGGCCCAGTGCGGCGCCATGCCGGCAAGGCCCGCGGCAGCGGCAATGGCGTGCATCGTTGCCGCCTCGCCGGCCCCCTTGCCTTCGGTCAGGCGTCTGCTCTCGCTGAAGCCCGCGGTGGGGACGAAAGTTTCCTCGGGTGCCGAAGTTTCACTCGAGGAAAAGAGCGCGAAGCTGAAACTCTGCTGGTTCCCGGATACCTCAAGATAGACCGTTGCAACTGATGTCCCGCCGCTACCGTCGGTAATTGTGTAGCTGAACTGATCCGCGATGCTCCCGTGGCCGTGCAGTGAGTTGAATGAAGGCGGCGGCGAATAAACGATGTCGCCGTTGCTATCGAGAGCGAGCGACGCGCCCTGCTGGCTCGTTGCGGGCACCGAGAGAATTGAGATCGAGTCCATGTCCGGGTCGGAATCATTCTCCAGCAATTGTGCCGAAGCAATCGTGACCGGCTCACCATGCGGGGAGACAGTAAGGTCAAGGGTCAATGGCAGGTGATCATCCACCGCCGTCGGATTGGAATTTTCGCTTGGATTGACCGTGAGGTGGATCGTCGCCGTTGTCGAGGCTGTATCGCCATTGGACGATTCTGTCGCCGTGGCAGTCACCGTCAGATCGATATCGCCGGAAAAGCCCTCTCCCGGTTTGATCGACAGTCCCACCAACTGCTCAGGCGTCAGTGACCAGACCCCATCGCCCAGATCGGTCCCGGCTGAAAGCGTTGCATCCTCGGGAACACCGGCAATGGTAATGGCAAGCGTTTCCGATCCATCCGTATCGGCAAGGCCGGCATTGATGTCGAGCGGGATGCTGGAGCCGGAATTGACCTGAACATTGTCGACCAGCAGGACGGAATCGACGACGGCGTCGCCGACATCGACAACTGCAAAACCAATCGTCAGCGTGCCGGTTTGCGTGACCGTGTAAGTGTAGGTCGTCCAGCCGGTCTGGCTTACATTCCCGATCGTATTTTCAAGCGAGGCGACATCCGCGAGCTCGATGAACTGCCCGTTTATCGTCAAGACCGCATAGTCATTGTAGGGCAGGTAGTCGTTGGTGAGGAAGTTCCAGTCGAAAGTGACGACATCGCCCGCGCTAACCTGAAGCTCGAATACAGCGGTAGAGCCCACCGTCGCATCGCCATTGCCCTGATTGTCGAGGGTACCGGGCGCGAGGCCGAGAAAGGCTTCGATCTCCTGCTCGCTGGCACCGTCGGTGCCGAGCACCGCCATATAGCTGCCCTCGGTCGGATATTCCGGATAGGCGAGATCATAGGGCTCGCCGAATCCGGTGAACACGGTCTGGACCGAGGTACTGCCAAGCGTGAGCCATCCGGTGAAGTCGCCGGTCTCGAATCCGGATGAGACCGTTGCCGCAGTCACGATCGGCGCATCGGCGACGGCTTCGATGTGAAGCGATGCCGTGGACGTCGATTCAAGGCTCCCATCCGATACGGTGTAGTTGAACACGACATCGCCGGAATAGTTCTCGGGCGGGGTATAGGTCCAGCCGCCTTCGCCATTATACGCGACCGTGCCTTCGCCGGACTGGATCGTTACATTGACGAGACTGAGATAGGGGCCGTCCGGATCGGAAACGCCGGACAATACATCTTCCAACGTGATGGTTGGGCCGTAATCATCTTCGACCATCGATGGCAGTTCGACCGGCGAGGCAACCGCCGCATCATTGCTGCCGTTGATGGTGACGGTGACCACCTGGCTGGCGCTGCCGTCAGAGGACACAGCGGTGAAGCTGTCGGTGAGCGACTGGCCGGCGCCTAGCTGCTGGATCGCCTGCTGGCTGTTATCGGCGGTGTAGGTCCAGTTGCCGGCGGCATCGAGCGTGAACGTGCCATAGGTCCCGGCAACACTCGCTTGTGCAACGAATGATGCCTGGCCGGAATCGGGATCGGTAATGGTCAACGACCCTTGCGCTGTGAGATCGCCCTCTTCGGTGACGGCGGCATCCTCGGTCACCGAACCCGTCGCCACGCCACCGATCTCGGCACCGTCATTGGTGCCGTTGATGGTGACGACGATGGTTTCGGAGGCTGTTCCGTCAGCCGAGAAAACCGTGAAGCTTTCGGTGAGTGTCGCGCCTTCAGGCAGGGCCTGGACCGCCGCATTGGCGTTGTTCACCACATAAGTCCACGCGCCGGCGGCGGTAATGGCGAAGGTTCCATAATTTCCGGCGACGCCCGACTGCGGGGCAACGGTTGATTCGCCCGTGTCCGGGTCGCTCACGGTAATGACGCCGCTGGCCGTGGTCGCCCCGTCCTCGACGACATTGCCGGCCGTCGATCCGGTTATCGTCGGCACATCGTTGGTGCCGGTGATGGTGATGACGATGGTGATCGATGCGCTGCCGTCGGTGGATGTGACGACAAAACTGTCGGTCGCGGTCGCCCCGCCCGGCAAGGCCTGCACGGCCGGGTTGGCGTTGTTCAGGACATAAGTCCAGTTGCCGTTGGCGTCGATCGTAAAGGTGCCGAACTGGCCTTGCGCGTTGGTCTGCGGCCGGACGCCCGATTCGCCGCTGTTCGGATCGCTGACGATGACCTGCCCGCTGGTGGCGGTTCCGGCGTCTTCCACCGCGTCGCCGTCCACATCGCCCGCGAAGCTTGCCGGCTGGTTGCCGATGACCGGCGTGTTGCCGGTATTGATCACCGTGGTCGTGTCTGTCGTATCGGCCGCGGCAGAGTCCGGTTCCTCGGTTTCGGCGTCGGATAGTCCGGCAAAGAGATCGACAAGCTGGGCGTCGACGGAGTTCGGATCGAGCGGATCGATGCCGGTGTCTATGCCCGAGCCAATGGTGACCACCCGAGTCCCGCCATCCTGGCCGTCATTGCTGCCGTCATCGAGTCCGGCATTCCGGCGTTCGAAGGCCTGGATCAAATCGTCGATGATCTGCTGATCAGTGGGATCGGCCGGCTCGGTCGTCGGCGTCCCGGTCGGCGAGGTGAGCAGCCATTGCAGGTCCGCCGCGTCAACCGTCGCGAGGATGGTTCCATCGATCAGGCTGTAGAGCACATAGGCGCCGAGATGGCCGCTGCCGGGATCGGGAATCACGCGGAATATGACGGCACCATCGATACTCGCCACCTTGACGATACCGGACGTGCCGCGAATGCCCATGGTCGCGACCGGTGTTTCGATCTTCATCTCGCCGGTCGGCGCGATCTGGCCGGCGACGAAGGAAAACGTCCCCTGCACCAGACTGAAGGTCAGCGCATTATCGCTGCCGCCCGCCTGGTAGACCAGATTGTCGAGCACCATCCGCGAGCCGGCGGAAAGACTGAAAACGGAACCATCCAGGAAGGCGATGCCGAGATTGGCGCCGGAACCCGTCTGAACCACGTCGCCCAGGGCAACAGAATCGCCGATGCTCAGTTCGACAACGGTGCCGTCGGTACGCTGTGCCGAGGCCGAGCCCTCAAGCGTCACGACCTTGCCAATCATTTCCGCCGGCTGCTGATCGCCGGCCTGCGCGTATTGGCCGGGCCCAAGGGGGCCGGCAAGGCTCTTGACGGTCGAGGATGAGAGAACAGCGCCGTCCGGCGATACGAGATCAACGGGTCCGTTCGGGCCGAAGTAATCGACGATCAGAAGAGTGTTGCCATCCTCGCCGGTAAGCAGCAGATCGTGACCCGACCGGCTGAAATCGGCCGTGAAAAGCAGATGGGCATCCGGAACGGTGACCGGCCCGCCTTGAGCCAATAGCGCCGCGGCGCTCGCGTCGCCGAATGCGTAATCCACCTTGACCATTGGTCACTCACTCGCGCAGGGCGCGTCTTCTTTATTTTTGAGGTTCGACGTCAAATTCACCAGAAGCGCCAATTGTGGCATTTCTGGCGATTCTCCCGACAAAGCACGGTGGCGGGGGTTCAGACCCCTTCATTAAAGCAATTCCGTACGTTACAGTATTTTTTGGGGATACGAAAGCACCCGGCGAAATCATGCGCTCAATGGGCAAAAAGCCCGGCGCGCGATTACAAAAGCCGGCGATTCGGGGGCGAAACGGAATGCGACTGAGGGTTGTTGCCTGCGTTCTGGCCGTTATCGGCCCGGCAATGCCTGTTTACGCCATGTCGCTCCGCGACGCGGTTCAACTTGCGGTGTCGACTCACCCCACCGTGGGCGCGGCACGCGCGGCCGAGCGGGCGCGCATCTGGGATTTCAAGGCGGCGAGGAGCCGGCTCTATCCCAGCCTCGATGTCTCGGGCGATGCCGGCGCACAATTTGTGGATCAACCCAATTACCTGACAACCGAAGAAGACGACCGCTGGGACTTCCGGCGGATGATCAGCGCCGAACTTACCCAGGTCCTGTTCGACGGCTGGGACCGCTCGAATGACATTTACCGCAGCGCCGCGACCGTCGATGCTGCGGCCCTGCGCCTCCTCGAGCGCTCCGAGGCGCTCGGTCTCGATGCCGTCGAGGCCTATATCGACGTGCAGCGCCACGGCCAGATTCTCGGCGTTGCGCATACGAACCGCAAACGCCTGCAAAGCATTCTGGGCCTCGTGCGCGATCTGAATGCAGGCGGGAAAGTGCCGCGCAGCGATGTCGACCAGGCGATCGAGCGGGTTGCGGCGGCGGATGCGATCATCGCCCAGATCGAGCAGGCGCTCGACGAAGCCAAGGCCAAATTTCGCCAGGTCATCGGCAAGGAACCGAAGAAGCTCGAGGCCGTCGCCTATCCCCGCAGCCTGCCGGCTTCCCCCCAGACGGCCTATAACACCGCGCTTGAAAACAATCCCGCCATTCAGGCAGCGGGCGCCGAGGCCGAGGCCGCCTACTATGCCAAGGAACAGGCCAAGAGCAGCTATTATCCGACGATTTCGCTGCAGGGACGCACCAGCTACGGCTATGACATTGACGGCGTCGAAGGCAAGGACGTCGACGTCACCGGGCTTGTCGTTCTGAGCTGGAACCTGTTCAACGGCAATGCCACCAGCTATCGGACCCAGGCGCTCGGCGAGGAATTCAACCGGGCGCGCTACCAGCAGGAGGAGTCGGCGCGCAAGATCCGCGAAACCATCGACCGGACCTATGCCGCCTATGTGATCGGCAAGGAGCGGGTGGAGGCCGCCCAGCAGCAGGTTAACTCTAATCAGAGCTTGGTGAAACAGTACCGGGAAGAGTACAAGCTGGCCAAGCGCAGCCTGCTGGACTTGCTCGATTCCGAAACGGCCCTGTTCAACAGCCAGTTCCAGCTCGCCAGCGCCAAGGCCGTTCGGTTGTTTTCGGCGCATCACCTGCTGGCGGCAACCGGACGATTGTTGAACAGCCTCGGAGTCACGGCTCCGGCAGAAAGCCATGTGCAAGTTCCCGATCTGTCGAAAACAAGCCCGTTCAATGTCGATATCGAGCCGCTTCGGCTCGAATAGACGATACCGGCCGGCGACCGCCCAATGGCCGTGACATCAGCAACACCCATCAAACTTGAAGCCGCCAGATCCGTCGATCCGGCAGCCGCCGCCGGCGATCCGCTGCTCGATTGCATCGAATATGTGGCGCGCTATTTCGGCCTCCCCTTCTCGCGCAGCGGCGTCATGGCGGGCCTGCCCGTTCGCGGCGCCCAGCTCACCGCCGACCTGGCGGAGCGGGCAGCGGAAAAGGCCGGGCTGCGCGCCGAAATCAATCCGATGAAGATCCGCGAAATCCCGGGCGTCGTCTTCCCGGTCGTCGCTTTCATGCGCGACGGCAGCGCCTGCGTGATCCTCAAGCGCGAGGGCAAGGACCACCTGCTCATCGCCAGGCCGAACCTGTCAAAGGATCCCATCCGGGTTCCGCTCAGCGAGTTCGAACGAAACTATTACGGCCATGTCATCCTGCTGACGCCCGCGGACAAGCTCCAGGCCCAACCGGGCGGCAGGGAAACAGCCCAGACCAAGCACTGGTTCTGGTCGACCGTCCTGCGCTTCTGGACTTCCTGGATCCAAATCTTCTTTGCGGCCTTCATCGTCAATCTCCTGGGCCTCGCCGTCCCCCTCTTCACGATGATCGTGTATGACCGCGTCATTCCCAACATGACGATCCCGACTCTATGGGCGCTTGCCATCGGCGTCATCATCGCCCTGCTCTTCGATGCCACATTGCGGCAATTGCGGGCGGTGGTGCTCGACATTACGGGACGGCGCGTCGATCTGCATATTTCCTCGCTGCTGTTCGAACACGCACTGGCGCTCAGCATGGCGGGGCGCAGCGGCCCGTCCGGGGCGCTTGCCAGCCAGATCCGCGAATTCGAGGCGGTGCGCGATTTCTTCACCTCGGCGAGCATCATCGCGGTAACCGACCTCCTCTTCATGGGGGTATTCATCTTCGTGCTCTGGCATCTGGTCGGCATCATCGTCTTCGTGCCGATCACCGCGGTCATCCTCGTTCTGCTCGTCACGCTCCTTATCCAGATCCCGCTCGCCCGCTCGGTGCGCTTGAGCCAGCAGCACGGCTCGCGACGGCATTCGGTCCTGATCGAAAGCCTGGTCGGCATCGAGAGCGTCAAGGCCGCCAATGCCGAAGGCATCATGCAACGCAAATGGGAGGATTCGGTAGCGGCTTCGGCGCGGGCGAGTTCATCGGCGCGCATGTGGTCGTCCTTCGCCACCTATTTCACCGGGCTCATGCAGCAGGCGGTAAGCGTCGGCATGATCATTTTCGGAGTCTTCCTCGTGCGCGACGGCGAATTGACGATCGGCGGCCTGATCGCAGCCAATCTCCTCGCCGGCCGCCTGATGTCGCCGCTCGGCAACATCGCGATGACATTGTCGCGCGCCCAGCAGGCCTTCACCGCCATGCACGGCATCAACGAGCTCATGGCCCTGCCGCGCGAAGGCGCGCAGGGCCGCATGAGCGCGCCGGTCAGGCGCGGCGGGGGCATCGAATTCCGCCATGTCGATTTTCAGTATCCCGGCCAGGGCCGGCCGACGCTCAGCGATATCAACTTCGCGATCGAGCCCGGCGAAAAGGTCGCGGTGATCGGGCGCATCGGCTCGGGAAAATCGACGCTCGGCAAGCTGGCGGCCGGTTTTTTCGAACCCGACCGCGGCTCGATCCAGGTGGGCGGCACCGATACGCGCGCCCTCGACATCGCCGACCTGCGCGCCTCCGTCGCCTATGTCCCGCAAGAGCCCGAACTGTTCAGCGGCACCATCCGCGAGAACATCCTGATGGGCAGACCCTATGCGACCGACGAAGAGCTTGATCTGGCTGTCCGCATCAGCGGCGTCGATGCCTTTGTCAGCGGCCATCCATTCGGCCTCAACATGCCGGTCGGGGAGCGCGGCAAGGGCCTGTCGGGCGGTCAGCGACAGGCGGTTGCGCTGGCGCGCATGCTGCTGCGCGATCCCGAGGTCCTGTTTCTCGACGAGCCGTCGAGTTCAATGGATTCGGCGACCGAGGAGCGGCTCGTCAAACAGCTTTCGCAATGGGCCGGCCCCAATCGCACCATAATCGTCTGCACTCATCGCGGTCTGTTTCTCTCTCTCGTCAGCCGGCTGATCGTGCTCGATGGCGGGAAAATCGTGGCGGACGGACCGCGCGACCAGGTGCTGGCCATGCTCAATCGCAACAAGGCCGAAGCGGCCAAGCCGCAATGAAGGCCGGCGATCATCTCGAATTCGCCAATGACGTGCGCGCGGCGATCGAATCGCGGGCACCCGGAACGGCGTGGATGCAACTCGCAGCGATCGCCGTCTTTCTGCTGATCGCGGCGATCTGGGCGAATTGGGCAACGCTCGACGAAGTGACGTCCGGAGAAGGCAAGGTCATTCCGTCCTCCAAGCTGCAAGTGGTCCAGACGCTCGATGGCGGCATCGTCCAGGACGTCTTCGTGCGTGAGGGCGACATGGTCGAGCCAGGCCAGCTGCTCCTGCGGATCGACGACACCGACGTCTCGGCGAAGCTTGGCGAGCTCACGCAAAAACAGCTCGCACTCAAGGCGCAGATCACGCGGCTCGAAGCCGAGGCCGCGGGCTCGAACCAGATGAAGGACGCGCCCGATGTCGCGAGCCTGGCGCCCGTTGCCTTCCGCGCCGAGCAGGAGACGTTCGCCGCGCGGCAAGCCAAACTCGCACAGGACAAGGCGATGCTGGCGAGCCAACAGCGGCAGCGCGAACAGGAGCTTGCCGAGTATGAAGCGCAACATGAGAAGATGGTCGCCTCGATGGAGCTCCTGCAGCGCGAAGTCGATGCGACGCGCAAGCTCGTGAAATCCGGCGCCGTGCCGGAGATCGAATTCTTAAGACTCGAACGCCAGATGGTCGATGCCAAGGGCGAGGTCGCGGTTCTCGAGGCCTCGATCCCGAAAGCCCGCGCCGCCGTCGACGAAGCGCGTGCCAAGGTGCAATTCGCCGACAGCACGATGCGCAGCGAGGCGCATGAAGATCTCGGCAAGGCGCTGGCCGATCTCGCCATCGTCGAAGAGTCCCTGCGCTCGGCCCAGAACCGGGTGGTGCGCACCTCGGTCAAGGCGCCGGTGCGCGGCATCGTCAACCGCCTGGGCTTCACGACGATCGGTGCAGTCGTACAGCCGGGATTCGATCTGGTCGAAATCGTTCCCATCGACGATACGCTGCGCGTCGAGGTCGAGATCGGCCCGCGCGACGTCGCCTTCATCGCGCCGGGGCAGTCGGCGCGCGTCAGGCTCACCGCCTATGACTATCAGCTCTACGGCATCCTCGAAGGCAAGGTCGAGCGCATCAGCGCCGATACGTTCACCGACCAGAAGGAGCGTACCTTCTACAAGGTGCTGGTCCAGACGGACAAGAATTACATCGAGAATGACGGCAAGCGCTATCCGATCCTGCCCGGCATGGTCGCCAATGTCGATATCCTCACGGGTCAGAAGAGCGTGCTCGACTATGTGCTGTCGCCGATCCTGACCATCGGGCACGAGTCGATGCGCGAGAGGTAGACAGACGTCTTCTCCCGCAGGCGGGAGGAAGAACAAGCAATACCGCTTGTCTCAAAAGGATTGCGTGCTAGTTTCCGCCGCCAAATTCAGGGAGCGCGGAGCATGACGCTGCACAAGAACTACATTGCGGGTGAGTGGGTCGAGGGCAAGGACCAGCGCGACAATATCAACCCGTCGGACGTGAGCGATGTGATCGGGCATTACGCGCAGGCCGATGCCGCGCAGGCGCAGGCGGCGATCGCCGCCGCCAAGGCCGCCTTCCCCGCCTGGTCGCAGACGACGCCGCAGCAGCGCGCCGATGCGCTGGAATTCGTGGGCGTCGAACTTCTCGCGCGCAAGGACGAGGTCGGACGCATGCTGTCGCGCGAGGAGGGCAAGCCTCTCGCCAATGGCATCGCCGAAACGATGCGCGCGGCACAGATTTTCAAGTTTTTCGCGCAAGAGGCGCTGCGCCAGGACGGGGTCGCCATTGCATCGGTGAGGCCCGGCGTCGATGTGACGATCATGAAGGAGCCGCTGGGCGTTGTCGGCCTCATCTGTCCGTGGAATTTCCCGATCGCCATCCCGGCCTGGAAGATCGCGCCCGCACTCGCCTTCGGCAATACCGTGGTATTCAAGCCGGCCGATCTGGTTCCCGGCACCGCCTGGATGCTGATCGAAATCATGTCGCGCGCCGGGTTTCCGAAAGGCGTGATCAATCTTGTCATGGGCCGCGGGTCGGTGGTCGGCCAGACACTGCTGGACTCACCCGACGTGGCGGCGATCTCGTTTACCGGCTCAGTCGACACGGGTGCGCGCGTGGCGCAGGCCTGCGCCAAGCGCGGCGCCAAGTTCCAACTCGAGATGGGCGGCAAGAATCCGCTGATCGTCCTCGACGATGCCGATCTCGATGCCGCCGTCGCGGCTTCGATCGATGGCGCCTTCTACCAGACCGGCCAGCGCTGCACGGCGTCCTCGCGCCTCATCGTGCAGTCGAAAGTCCACGATGCCTTCGTCGAGAAAATGACAACGGCGATGAAGGGCCTCAAGGTCGACAATGCCTTGAAGGAGGGCACGATCATCGGGCCGGTGGTCGACGAGCAGCAGCTGGCGCAGGATATCAAATACATCGACATCGGCCGCAAGGAGGGTGCCGAACTTGCCTGGGGCGGTGAATTGCTCAACCGCGATACCAAGGGGCACTACCTCTCCCCGGCGCTTTTTGTCGGGACGCGAAACGATATGCGGATCAATCGCGAGGAAATCTTCGGGCCCGTCGCCTCGGTCATCAAGGTCGACAGCTATGAAGAGGCGCTTGCCACGGCGAATGATACGAGCTTCGGCCTCTCCTCCGGCATCTTCACGAGATCGCTGAAGGCGGCGAGCCATTTCCGCAAGCACACGGCGGCCGGACTCGCAATGGTAAACCTCGCAACCGCGGGCGTCGACTATCACGTGCCGTTCGGCGGCCGCAAGGGCTCAAGCTACGGCGCCCGCGAGCAGGGCCGCCAGGCGGTCGAGTTCTATACTTCAACGAAAACGGCCTACACCCTGGCGGGGTAGCTCAGTTCTGAACCCGTCGGGTCAGGCCGCCGTCGACCACGAGATTGACGCCGGTCACGAAGGAGGCGGCGGCACTTGACAGGAAGATGACGGCATTGGCGATGTCCTCCGGCGTCGCCATGCGCCCCATGGGATTGCGCGACATGGCATCGGCGAAGTCTTCCGGATCTTCAAGCTCGACCTTGTGCCAGAAGCCTGCCTCGAACCAGGTCGTGCCGGGGCTCACGACATTGGCCCTGATGCCCCTGGGCGCCAGATGGCGCGACAGGGTTTTGATGTAGAAGAGCAGCGAGGCTTTCATCGTGCCATAGGCGGCATCGCCATAGCCGTAATCCTCAGACCCCGAGACCGAAGAGATCGCGACGATCGAGCCTGCCTTTGATTGTTCGAGAAACGGCAAGGCGCTGTTTGCGGCAACGACCGTATGCATGAGATCGGTCTCGAAGGCCTGCCTGAAGGCTTCGGGCGTGGCGCCAACCGCCAGGGCGGAGGCGTTGCAGACGAGGATATCGATGCCGCCGAGCGAAGCGGCCGATCTCTCCACCCAGCGGGACAAGGCATGGGCATCCGCCACATCGACCGCCTCGCCACAAGAGCCTGGATGCGCCGTGACCCAGGCGGCGACGGCAGCGGCGTCGCGGGCGCAGATCGAAACGGAACATCCTTCCGCATGGAGACCATTGGCGATCGCCCGGCCGATGCCGCGGGTGGCGCCGGTGACCAGCGCGCGCTTGCCGATAAGTTGAAGATCCATCCGTGCCCCCTATCTGTCTTTCCGTGTTAGGGTTCCGCCGCAGCCGACGGAAGCGGGACTTTTGAGACGCCTTTCTCCGGGTATCAGAAAAAGGGGCACCGTCATATTCCAGCCATAGTGATAAAGGAATATGAGGATATGAATTGATTTTGATCATAGGGAGGCCGGGACGGGCTGGCGGATGAAGAAGTCTCTGATCGCACTTATTCTGCTTTTGGCGCTCGGCGGCGGGGGCTATTGGCTGCAGAAAAACGGGCATTTGCAGGCGGCCTGGAGCGAAGTCAGCACTTATGCCGGCAGCTACCTCAAGCAGGCCGAAAAGCCGGCGCAGCCAGCGGCGACGGCGCAGAAGCCGGCGGCAGGCGGCGGGCGCGGCCCACTGCCGGTCGAGGTCGCGGCGGCCCGGCAGGCACAACTCAGCGACGATATCAATACGATCGGCACGCTGCTCCCGGATGAATCCGTCGACATCGCCGCGGAGACGGCTGGCCGGGTCAAGGAAATCCTGTTCAGGGACGGCCAGACGGTCGAAGCGGGCGCCATCCTGTTCAAATTCGACGACGATCTGATCCGTGCCGCCTATGAGGAGGCGAGCTCGCGGCTGGCGCTGGCGGAAGCCAATCTCAAGCGCAGTGAAACCCTGCGCAAATCCGGCAATGTGGCGCAGAGTACATATGATGCGGCGCTGACAGAGTTCCAGCTGATGCGCACCGCAGTGAGGCTCGCCGAAGTCAAGCTCGACAAGCTCATCATCAGGGCGCCGTTCGCGGGCACGCTCGGCTTCCGCCTGGTTTCGGTCGGCGCCTATGTCGATGCCGGCAGCGCGCTGGTTCATCTCGACAAGATCGACCGGTTGAAGGTCAGCTTCTCGGTACCGGAACTCGATCTGGTCAGGCTTTCGACCGGCCAGCAGGTCGCGGTGACGGCGGACGCGCTGCCCGGCGAAACCTTCGTCGCCACGGTGAGCGCGATCGACCCCTCGATCGACGCCAATGGCCGGGCGCTCAAGGTCAGGGCCGATCTCGACAACAGCGCCGGCAAATTGCGCCCCGGCCTGCTCGTGCGGGTCACCGTCAAGGGAGAACTGCGCGATACGGTGACGGTGCCGGAGGCAGCGATCGTGCCGCGCGGGAAGGACATGATCGTCTTCGTCGCCGAGGACAACACGGTCAAGGAAGCAAAGGTGCGCACCGGCAAGCGCACCGAAGGCACGGTGGAGATCGTCGACGGCCTCGCGGCCGGCGCCAAGGTGGTGGTGGCCGGCAATACGCGGCTCACCAACGGGGCGGCCATCCAGATCGTTCGCGACGAGGTAACCAATTGAGGGGCGCATGAGCCTTCCCGAGATTTGCATCCGTCGTCCGGTCTTCGCGACCGTCCTCAGCCTGATACTGGTGCTGGTCGGGCTGATGGCCTTCAGCCGGCTGACGATCCGGGAATACCCCAATATCGACGAGCCGCAGGTCTCGGTGTCGACGGACTATCCTGGCGCCTCCGCGGAGATCGTCGAAACGCAGGTGACCCAGGTCCTCGAGGGCTCGCTCGCCGGCATCGAAGGCATCGACACGATCGAATCGACGTCGCGCGCCGAGTCGAGCCGCATCACCATACGGTTCCGCACCTCGGTCAATATCGATTCCGCAACCAGCGACGTGCGCGACCGGGTAAGCCGGGTGCGGCGCGCCCTGCCCGACGAGATCAACGAGCCGACCATCTCCAAGGTCGAAGCGGACGCCCAGCCCATCATGTTCATCGTGATGCGCTCGTCCAACATGACGGCGCTCGAACTCACCGACTATGTCGATCGCTTCGTCATCGACCGTTTCAAGAACCTCGACGGCGTTGCCGACGTCACTGTCAATGGCGGACGCCGCTACACGATGCGGGTGTGGATCGATGCGGACCGGCTGGCGGGCCTCGGCCTCACCGTCCAGGATATCGAGACCGCCATCCGCAACCAGAATGCCGATATTCCGGCGGGCCGCATCGAGAGCGCCGAGCGCGAATTCACCGTCCTGTCGCGCACCGCGCTGACGACGCCGCAGGAATTCGCAAATATCATCCTCAAAGAAGGCGGTGGGCTGCAGGTGAAGCTCGGCGATGTGGCGCGCGTCGAGCTTGGCTCCGACGATATCCGCCGCGAAAGCCGATATAATGGCGAAACCGCAATCTCCATCGGCATCGTCAAGCAGGCGGTCGCCAATCCGCTCGATGTCTCGAATGCGGTAAGGCAGGTTCTGCCGCGCATCAATGAATCCATGCCCGAGGGCATGTCGGCAAGCGTCGGCTATGATTCGACCATCTTCATCGACCGCTCGATCCGCAACGTGTTCCAGACGATCCTCGAGGCAACCGCGCTGGTGGTGATCATCATCATGATCTTCCTCCACTCGGTCAGAGCCTCGCTCATTCCGATCGTGACCATCCCCGTCTCGCTCATCACCGCGTTTGCGATCATGTACGCGGCGGGGCTGACGGTGAACACGCTGACGCTTCTCGCCATGGTGCTCGCGATCGGGCTCGTGGTCGACGATGCCATCGTCATGCTCGAGAATATCTATCGGCATATCGAGGAAGGCATGAAGCCGTTTCAGGCCTCCCTGAAGGGTTCGCGCGAAATCGCCTTTGCGATCGTCGCCATGACGCTCACCCTCGCCGCCGTCTACGCGCCGATTGCCTTCACGCCGGGCCGCACCGGGCGCCTGTTCCTCGAATTCGCCCTCACGCTCGCCGGGGCCGTCATCATTTCGGGTTTCGTGGCGCTGACACTGACGCCGATGATGTGCTCGAAGCTCCTCAAGCATTCCGAGAAACGCAACATCATTTCGCGGGTCATCGAAGGCGCCCTGGCCGGCCTCGAGCGCGGCTATCGCAGCTCCTTGCGGCTGGCGGTCAAGGCGCGGTGGCTCGTTCTCCTGGTGGCGGCGGGCGTTGCCGGGGTCGGCGGCTATTTTTTCACGCAGCTCAAATCGGAACTGTCGCCCATAGAGGATCGCGGCACCATCATCGTCTCGGGCCAGGCGCCGGAAGGCTCGAGCTTTGCCTATACCAAGCGCTATGCCGAGCAGATCGAGGAGATACTGGGCGGCGTCCCGGAGCTTCAGTCCTATCTGGTGATCGTCGGCTGGGGGAGCGAGGTCACGCGCTTCAACTCCTTCGGCCGGCTGAAGGACTGGAGCGAGCGCAATGTCAGCCAGCAGTCGATCGTCCAGAAGGTCCTGCCGCAGTTGCGCAAGGTTGCAGGCGTCCAGGCCTCCGCCTCCAATCCCGCCTCGCTCGGCGTGCGCGGTTTCGGCAAGCCGTTCCAGTTCGTGATCCAGTCGTCGTCAAGCTATGAGGAACTGAACGCCATCGCCAATGCCCTGGTCGAAGAGCTCAAGGACAATCCCGGCCTCGCCGATCTCGACACCGACATGCGGCTCAACAAGCCGGAAGTCGAAGTCGAGATCGATCGCGACCGCGTCGCCGATATGGGGCTTGATATTTCGGTGATCGGCAGGACTCTTGAGACGCTGCTCGGCGGGCGCGATGTGACGACTTTCAAGATCGGCACCGAGCAGTATGATGTGACGGTCGCCCTGCCCGCCGCCGATCGCGCATCGCCCGATACCCTGTCCCGCATCTTCGTGCGCAACAAGGACGGCGCGATGATCCAGCTTTCCAATGTGGTCAAGCTCAACGAGACCGTGGTGCCGCGCGACCTTCGCCGCTTCAACCAGCTGCGCGCCATCACCATCGAGGCCAATCTCGCGCCCGGCTACACGCTCGGCGAGGCCATCTCGGCAGTGCAGCAGGCGGCGCAGCGAATCCTGCCGACGGGCACGATCACCGATCTCACCGGACAGAGCCGTGAGTTCCGCGATGCGAGTTCCAATCTCGCCTTCGTCTTTATCCTGGCGCTTGCCTTCATCTATCTCGTTCTTTCGGCGCAGTTCGAGAGCTTCCGCGATCCGGTCATGATCATGCTCACGGTTCCGCTTTCCATGACAGGCGCGCTCGGCGCCCTGTGGCTCACCGGCGGGACGCTCAATGTCTATTCGCAGATCGGGCTTGTGACACTGATCGGACTCATCACCAAGCATGGCATTCTGATCGTCGATTTCACCAATCGGCTCCTGGATGAAGGCAAGGAACGCAGCGAGGCGATTATCGGCGCAGCGGCGCTCCGGCTGCGCCCGATCCTGATGACGACGGCGGCGATGATCCTCGGCGCCGTGCCCCTGGCAATCGCCGAAGGTGCCGGTGCCGAGAGCCGGCAGCAGATCGGCTGGGTGATCGTCGGCGGCATGTCGCTCGGAACCGTGCTGACGCTGTTCGTGGTGCCGGCGGTCTATGCGGTAATCGGCCGGCGCGCGGCGCGGCCACAGCACGTCATCGGCGAAACGCAGCGCGCCGGACCGAAGCCGTTGCCGCAAGCGGCGGAGTAAATAGCCTACATGAGATTGTCATTGCCGGACTTGTTCCGGCAATCCATCGTGCCGCGACTGTCGCATTCGGAGTATCGGCACAGTGGATCCCCGGAACAAGTCAGTTTTTTGGTGGTTGGACCTACTCCAGCTCCACATAGAGCCTGAGCCATGGCGCATCGTCGATGAGACGCCAGCGATGGCCTGAACCGGTCGTATCCTCGGCGAGCAGGACATCGCCTGGCGCCAGCGTGAAGGTCTCGCCGTCGCGCGTCGTGAATTCCAGGGTGCCGGTCAGCGTTACCACATATTGGCGGCAGGGCGCGGTATGCCAGTCGAAGGAGGCATGCGGCTGGCTTTGCTCGAAGTGAACGACCTTCGCTTTTTCGAGCGCGCCGAGCGGCAGCGAGATCTCCTCGACATGCGAGCGCCGGTCGGGCCCGGTGAACAGGCGGATGCAGCGGGTCATGACCCGACCCATGTCTTGATCAGGCGTGCAAGCGTTCCGTTCGCAACGAGAGTCTGCTGCGCGCGGTCGATCGCCTGACGCAGTCCGTCATTGCCGCGGCGCACCGAGACGGCGATTTTCTCCACCGTGATCCCTTCCTCCACCACGCGCAGATGCGGGCGATCCCGCGTGAGCCAATGCATGACCGGGGCGAGCTTCATGATGGCGCCGATCCTGCCCGCTTCAAGGTCGTCGAGCATCGCGGCGATGCCGTCATAGGGATAGAGCCTGACATCGGCCACCGCGCCTTCCGCCTTAAGCCGCTCGACAACCGGTTCCGACGTATTGCCGCGCTGGACGGCGATAATCGTGCCCTTCAGATCGCGGATCGAGCGGATGTTTGGCGTGCGCGCGACATTGCAGACGAGACTCTGGCCAGAGATGAGATAGGGCGCGCAGAAATCGGCCTTGGCCGCGCGGGCCGGGGTAATCGTCGCGCCCGAGGCGACGCAGTCCCACATGCCGCGATCAAGCGCATCGTAAATGCCTTCGAAATCGTCTCCCGCATAGCGGCAAAGCTGCCAGGTC
>JAEUMG010000202.1 GCA_016793355.1 Hyphomicrobiales bacterium | reverse complement strand
AAGCTGATCGGCGCACCGCCCGCAAGCGTCGTTGCCTGCGATACGATCTCGGTCAATCTCTACAAACTGCTCGGCGCGGCAATCCGTTTGCGACCGCGCCGGCGCGTGATCCTCTCCGACACCGGCAATTTCCCGACCGATCTTTACATGATGCAGGGTTTGATCCGCCTGCTCGACCGCGATCTCGAACTGCGCCTGGTCGAGCCTGAGGAGGTCGGCGCCGCGATCACCGATGATGTCGCGGCTGTCTCGCTCACCGAAGTCGATTACCGCACGGGTCGCCGTCATGACATGCAGCGGTTGACCGGGAAGGCCCATGCGGCCGGCGCTCTCACGATCTGGGATCTCGCCCATTCCGCCGGCGCTTTCCCGGTCGGCCTTGCGGCCTGCAATGCCGATTTCGCGGTTGGCTGCACCTACAAGTATCTCAATGGCGGTCCGGGCGCGCCGGCCTTTCTCTATGTGCGGCCCGACCTCCAAGACCGGATCGAATCGCCGCTCTCCGGCTGGTGGGGCCATGAAGCGCCCTTCGCTTTCGATACCCGCTATCGTCCCGCGCCCGGTATTGCGCGCCAGCAATGCGGTACCCAGCCCATCCTCGCGATGGCCGCGCTCGATGCGGCGCTCGACGTCTGGGACGATGTCGATCTCGCGGAACTGCGCCGCAAATCCGAAGCGCTCTGCGAGCTTTTCATCGCCGAGGTCGAGAAGAGGAACGCGAAACACCATGTGACGCTTGCGGGTCCGCGCGACATGCGCGAGCGCGGTTCGCATGTGTCGTTTCATTGCCCCGAAGGCTATGCCGTCATGCAGGCGCTCATTGCGCAGGGCGTGATCGGCGATTTCCGTAGCCCCGACATTATTCGCTTCGGCATAACGCCGCTCTATACGCGTTACGTCGATATCTGGGACGCCGCCGCGATCCTCACCCGCATCCTCGATGAGAGACTGTGGGACGATCCGCAGTTCAAGGCGCGCAAGGCCGTGACGTGAGCCGCATCATCGATATTTCGCAACCGCTCGATCCCGGCATGGCGGGCTTTCCCGGCGATGCCGCCTACGAGGAAGCGCGGACCTTTCGCATCGGCCCGAACTGTCCGGTCAATGTCGCGCGCGTCTCACTGTCGGTGCATTGCGGCACGCATGCCGATGCGCCTTTGCACTATGCCGCCGGCGGCACGCCGATCGGCTCCCTTGATCTCGAACCGTTCATCGGCCCTTGCCGGGTGATCGATGCCCGCGGCGCTCGCCCGCTCTGCGAACCGCAAGAGATCGAAAGTGACTTAGCGGATGCGCCGTCGCGCATCCTCCTGCGCCTGACCGACGGCTTCGATCCGCATGTCTGGCCGGCGGGCTTTCGCGCGCTTTCCGCCGCAACGATTGGGATGCTGGCTTCGCGTGGCGTCCGCCTTGTCGGCATCGACACGCCTTCGGTCGATCCCGAAACCGCGAAGGACCTGGCCGCCCACAACGCCGCTCTGCGCGCCGGCATGCGCATCCTCGAAAATCTCGTTCTGAGGCATGTCGAGCCCGGCGACTATGAACTGATTGCCCTCCCCTTGCGCTTTGCAAACCTCGACGCCTCGCCGGTGCGGGCGGTGTTGCGGACAATCTAAGTCCCTCGCCCCGGTGGGGCGAGGGAGGGACCCGTTGCGAAGCAACGGGAGGGTGAGGGGGATCAGGTGTCTCCGATAATCGACAGGTCACTTTGTGGGGCACGCGCAAACTGGTCCGGTTCAATCAGGGAACGGATTGTTTCAAGAACACTCTCGATATTCTCAAACACTTCCCCGTTCCAGAATCTCACCACGACGTAGCCTGCAGCCTCAAGCTCGCGAGTGCGGGCCTCATCTTCTATTTTGCGCTCGGCATGTTGGCCGCCATCGAGTTCGACAATCAATCGCGCATCGATGCTGACGAAATCGACGACATAACCGAGAATCGGCATTTGCCGGCGAAATTTCCGGTTACACATTTGCCGATTTCGAAGTCTCGCCCAAAAGAGCGCTTCCGCATCCGTTTGGTCACGGCGTAACCGTCGTGCGATCTTGTGCGTGGGCATGATTGACGATCGAACATTGTCGGATTGCTCGAGTCAATCTGGAACCGCCGGTTCCCCCTCACCCTAACCCTCTCCCCGCTGGGGAGAGGGAACTTCGCTTCCTCCTCGCCCCTTTGGGGAAAGGGGATGAAGTTATATCCTCTCATTCTCAATCAAGTTCTTGAGCAGCACGACTTCGAATTCATGCGACGCCGTGAGCCTGCGCCAGCGATCGTCATCCATCGCCGCCGCGCGCCATGCCATGAAGGTCAAAACGCAATGTTTGGCATCCAGCCCCAGATGCGCGCCGGGCACGACACGCACCTGGATGCGCGGCACGAGTGCCTCAGGATTGCTGCCGAGCTTATAGTCGATCGACAGCCGCGCCGCATCGGCATCGATGCGCACGAGTATCCGCCCGCCATCGAAGATGCTCGTCCCGGTGACGAGACCATCCGCGCCGATCTCCGTCTCCCAGGTCCCGAAAGACCAGCGATGAAGCTTCGCCGGATCGCTCATGATCGCAAAGACCTGATCGGCCGGCCGCGCCACGACGATCGAAGTAATATGCGACTGTCCCGCGCTCATGCCGTATCCTCTGCCGCAGCGCTCGGCGGCTCCGTCGTGTTGACGACCAGAATGCGCGCTGGCCGCTCGCCCTCCGCCAGATAGGCATGCCCCATGCGTGAATCGAAATAGACGCTGTCGCCGGCCTCGAGCCGCAACGGCTCGTAGAATTCGCTCGCCAGGATCAGCACGCCCTCCATCACATGGACAAATTCTTCCCCGGCATGGCGCGACAATCCGCCCGCCTCTTCGACAGAGCGGATCGAAACCGTGTTGATCGCCGGATGCATTTTCTTGTTGGCAAGATCGGTGCAGAGCACCAGGGCCTCGTAGCGCGCCGTATCGAGCGGCGCGCCCTCGCCCTTGCGGCACACGCTGCGGATGCCATTGCCGATCGGCTTCTGATCCTCGCCGAAGAAGCGCGTGATATCGACATCGAGCGCCTTGGAAAGAATGTAGAGATGATGCGCGCTGACGAGCGTCTGGTCGTTCTCGACACGCGAGAGCGTCGCCTCCGACAGTCCCGCCAGGGCCGCAAGCCCGGCCAGCGACTTGCCGCGCTCCTTTCGCAGCGCCTTGATCCGCTGGCCGATCGGCAGGCCTATGTTGCGGGCCTCATCGCGGCTCATATCCGTACTCGCTTCGCGCTGCGGCGGGCGTAACCAGTCCGGCGGCAAGATCGGCTTCGATGAGCGCGCCCTCGCGCTTCTTGGGATCGCCGAAGCCGCCGCCGCCGGGAAGTTCCACCACCAGGCTGTCGCCGGCCGGGACGATATGGATGCCCTTGTCGGCCAGCGCCTTGCCGGAGCCGAGCCGCGCATGGCCCTTGCGCCCCGGCCTGCCGCCCTCGCGGCCTTGCGCCGGGTTGTGGATGCGATCGAAGGTCGCTGCCGAGATCGTGAAAGGGGCCGTCTCGCGACTGGCGATCTCGATGACTTGGCTCAGACCCCCGCGCCATTCGCCGGCGCCACCGGAATCGGGCAGATACTCCTTGCGCTTGAACCACAAGGGGCACTGGCCTTCGGTGACTTCGACCGGGATGGTGCCGACACCCGACGGAAAGGCCGTTGTCGCAAGCCCGTCCTTGCCCGGCCTGCCGCCAATGCCGCCGAGACCGATATTGATGACGCCGAATGACATGGCCTTCGCTGTCTCGGCCGCCGGCACCCGGCCATGCGCGCTGTTGAGCGAGAGGATCCAGATCGACCCGGCACTTTCCGCCTGCACCTTGCCGGGCAATGCCTGCGCCAGGCAGCCGAACACCGCATCCGCCAGCATTTGCCCGATTACATGCCGCGCCGTGACCGGCGATGGCCTTGTCGGGTCCACGCACGTTCCTGCCTCGGTCACGAGGTCGAAGCAGTTAAGGGAGCCGATATTGTTGGGCACATGCGGCGCTATTACCGCCTTGAGCCCAAACACCGAATAGGCATGCGTATAAGTGCGCGGGCTGTTGATGCCGAATATCGATGCCGGTGATGAGCCCGAGAAATCGATGGTGATCTTGCCGCGCCTGATCGTGAGCCTGGCCTTCAGCACGATCTGGCTTTCATAGCCGTCGAGCGGCATTTCGTAGCGCCACTCGCCCTCCGGCAATTGCCGGATCGCCTCGCGCGCCGCCTTCTCCGATTGCGTCAGGATATGTTCGGCGAGCGGCTCGATCGTCGTCAGCTTGAATTCCTTCATCATGTCGAGAAGCCGCCGCGCACCGGTATCGTTCGCGCTGATGAGGGAGAGAAGATCGCCGCGCACTTCGACCGGATTGCGCGAATTGGCGAGGATGATCGACATCAGCTCTTCGTTGATCCTGCCTTTCTTGCGCAGCATGAGATGCGGAATCAGCGTTCCTTCCTCGAAGGAGGAATTGGCCTTGGCCGACATGCCGACGCCGCCGACATCGATCACATGGCAGGTCGAGGCGAATATCGCGACCGCCTTCTTGCCGATGAAGACCGGTGTCATCATGACATAGTCGAAGAGATGGCCGGTACCGAGCCAGGGATCGTTGGTGATATAGACATCGCCCGGCTTCATCGACGAGACCGGATATTTGCGGAAGAAGTGGCTGACCGCCGTCGCCATGGTATTTACATGGCCGGGCGTGCCGGTCATCGCCTGCGCGATCATCCGGCCCTTGGTGTCATAGACGCCGGCGGAAAGATCGCCCGCCTCGCGCGTGATCGTCCCGAAGGCGGTGCGCAGCAGCGACTGCGCCTGCTCCTCGACCACCGCGATGAGGCGGTTCCACATCACCTGCGTGCGAATGGCGGCGAGCGCGTTGGTGGGTTTTTTACTACGTTTTTTCATTTTCCGTCATCCCAACGAAAGCTGGCATCCCCTGAGAATGTGCCATTGCTGAAACGATTCAGGGGACCCCAGCTTTCGCTGGGGTGACGATAACGAAAATTTGTCACCCCTTTTTCTCCAGCACGATGTAACCGAGACTGTCGATCCGCGCGCTGAAATTGGCGCCGACAAGAGTCGACGTCTCGTCTTCGGCGATGATCGCCGGACCCTTGATGCGCGCGCCCGGCGCCATGTCGAAGCGCCAATAGACAGGCGTATCGACCATCTTGCCGAGCGCCGCGTCATAGACCTTGCGCGTGGCCTTTGGTCTCGGTGCCGCCACCGCCTTCACCGGCTTGGCCCGCTTCGCCGGCTCGGCGCGCGATGACGCCGTCACCGACCAGGTGATCGCCTCGGCTTCCATGCCCTCGATGGTGAGGCCGTAGATCTGCCGGTAGAGGCGCTCGAATTCGGCACGCAGTTTCGCGCCATCGGTTTGGGTCAATCGCCGCACCGGCACGGTAATGCGGATTTCATGGCCCTGCCCGACATAGCGGCAATCGGCGATGCGCTGGATGGTGACCGCCTGGCCTTTCAAGGCCGGCTTGACCACGGCCAACGAGTCCTTCGTCATGCGATCGAGCAGATCGTTCACCCGTTTCGCATCGAATCTGTCGAGACTGATCGCCGCGCTTCGCGTCACTTCATAGGCAATCGGCGCGCGCAGGAACCCGATCGCCGAGCCCACACCCGCGCCCTTGGGCACGAGAATGGTATCGACTCCGACTTTCTCCGCGAGCCGGCAGGCATGCAACGGCGCGCCCCCACCGAAGGCGATCATGGTGCAGGCGGAAATATCCTTGCCGCGCTCGATCGCGTGAACCCGCGCCGCATTGGCCATGTTCTCTTCGACGATCTCGGCAACGCCGGCGGCCGGCCAGAA
>JAEUMG010000195.1 GCA_016793355.1 Hyphomicrobiales bacterium | reverse complement strand
CGCGGTCAGTCCGAGCAACCGTCCCCCGTTCATCGGCGCGCGCTCGAACGCGGCATTGAAGTCAGAACCCCGATCTCACTCAAGGATGCGAGCGAACAGAAGCGCTTCGCCGATCTCAATGCCGATGCGGCGGTTGTCGTCGCCTATGGCTTGCTCCTGCCGCAGGCCATTCTCACTGCGCCACGCCATGGCTGTTTCAACGTTCATGCCTCGCTTCTGCCGCGTTGGCGCGGGGCAGCGCCGATCCAGCGCGCCATCATGGCGGGCGATGCCGAGACCGGTATCAGCATCATGCGCATGGAGCAGGGGCTCGACACCGGTCCCGTGTGTTTGACCAGGCGCATGCCGATCACCGCGTCGACGACCTATGCTAGTCTTCACGATGAGCTCGCAGCCCTGGGTGCCGCCGCGATGGTCGAAGCCCTGTTCAAACTCGAGTCGAATGCGCTGCACTGTGTGCCGCAGCCGGCCGACGGCGTGACCTATGCAAAGAAGATCGACAAGGCCGAAGCCCGGATCGATTTCAATCGCTCGGCCGGTGAGGTTCGCAGTCACATTCATGGATTGTCGCCCTTTCCCGGCGCGTGGTGCGTGTTTGCGGATCGTGGGCGCGATGTCCGCGTAAAAGTCCTCAAATGCGAGACGGTGGACGGCAAGGGTGCGCCGGGCGAAGTGCTTGATAGCCGGCTGACGATTGCTTGCGCTTCTGGCGCCGTGCGGTTTCTCGAAGTCCAGCGCGAAGGAAAAGGCGCGATGAGTGTCGATGCCTTCCTGCGTGGGCTCCCGGTTGCACCCGGGACAAGGCTGGTCTAGCGGCATGACGCGCTACAAGCTCATCATCGAATATGATGGCGGTCCCTTCGTCGGCTGGCAGACCCAGGCCAATGGCCCGAGCGTGCAATCGGAACTTGAAGCAGCCTTGGCGCGCTTCACCGGCGAGGCGCCATTGGTGCATGGCGCCGGGCGCACCGATGCCGGCGTCCATGCGCTCGGCCAGGTCGCGCATTTCGATCTCGAACGGGAATGGCAGGCCGATGTTCTGTGTCGTGCGCTTAACGCGCATCTGCGCCCCAATCCGATTTCGGTCTTGAGCGCATCGCTCGCGGCACCTGATTTCCATGCCCGCTTCAGCGCCACGGCGCGCCACTATGTCTATCGCATTCTCAACCGCCGCTCGCCGCCCGCGCTCGAGCGCGGCCATGTCTGGTGGCATCCCGTCCCGCTCGATGCCGGAGCGATGCATGAGGGCGCGCAGCATCTGACCGGCAAGCATGACTTCACGACGTTTCGTGCCGCGCAGTGCCAGAGCAACTCGCCCGTCAAGACGCTCGATCGCCTGGATGTGGCGCGTTACGGCGAGGCCATCGAGATCAGGGCTTCGGCGCGCTCATTCCTGCACCATCAGGTGCGCTCCATCGTCGGCACCTTGAAACTCGTCGGCGAGGGCAAGTGGCGGCCGGCGGATGTGAAGCGGGCGCTGGACGCACGCGACCGCGCCGCCTGCGGGCCGGTTGCGCCGCCGCATGGCCTGTTTCTGCTTGCCGTCGACTATGGCGATGACGGTCAGGCGCGGCCGGAACCGAAGTAAGTATCAATCACCGCGCTGTAGATGCGCTGCGTGGCGCGCAGTTCCTCGACCGCGATGCGTTCGTCGACCTGGTGGATCGTTGCATTGGTGGGTCCGAATTCCAGCACCGGGCAATAGGTCTTGATGAAGCGCGCGTCCGAAGTGCCGCCCGAGGTCGAGAGCGCCGGCATGAGTCCCGTTTCCTGGAACACCGCGTCCTGAACGATGCCGACAAAGGCGCCTGGTTCGGTGACGAAGGCTTCGCCCGCCAGCGAATGCTTGATGTCGAATTTCCCGCCGGCTTCGGCCTCGACCGCGCGGCACTGTTCGTGAACCCAGCGGACGAGCTTCTCACCCGTATGTTCCGTGTTGAAGCGGATGTTGAACCGCGCGCTCGCATGGGCGGGAATGACGTTCGACGCCGGATTGCCGACATCGACACTGGTGATGGCCAGGGTCGATGCGCCGAAATGTTCATTGCCGCCATCGAGCCGCGCGATGTCGAAACGGTCATTGCCGCCGTCGAGCCGCGTCGCCGCCAGGCGATCGAGCAGGCGCACGAGCCTGGGGATCGGATTGTCGGCTTTCTCGGGATAAGCCGAATGGCCCTGCACGCCGGAGATCGAGACGGTGAAGGAAAGCGAGCCGCGCCGGCCGATCTTGATCGTATCGCCGAGCTTTTCCGCCGAAGTGGGTTCGCCGACCAGGCAGTGATCGGGAATCTGGCTTTGCTCGGCCATCCATTGGAACACTTTCGCGGTGCCGTTGACGGCAGGGCCTTCCTCATCGGCGGTCAAGACCAGCGACAAGGTTCCGGGCCACACCTCGCCATAGTCCCTGGCGGCGCCGAGGGCGGCTGCGGCGAAGGCGGCAACGGAGCCCTTCATGTCCTGCGCGCCGCGGCCGTAAATGTAGCCGTCGGCGATCTCGGCGGCGAAGGGCGGATGCGTCCAGTCTTCCGAACGCCCCGGCGGCACGACATCGACATGGCCGGCGAAACACAGATGCGG
>JAEUMG010000183.1 GCA_016793355.1 Hyphomicrobiales bacterium | reverse complement strand
AATGATCGACAGGCCCTTCTGCCAGAAATCCGGATCCGCCGCATTGAGTCCGAAGGGTTTGAGCAACTCGCTGTGATGCTTGGTGCCGCCGGCTTTCAGCATCTCGAAATACTTCTCCTGGAAGCCCGCCTCGCTCTCGCGATAGCGCGCATAGAGCGAGTTCACCAGGCAATCGCCGAAGGCATAGGCATAGACATAGAAGGGCGAATGGATGAAATGCGGGATGTAGGCCCAGAAGGTCTCGTAACCCGGGCCGAGGTCGATGCCATCACCGAGGCTCTCGCGCTGGACTTCCAGCCAGATTTCCGAAAGCTGGTCCGGCGTCAACTCGCCCTCTTTCCGCGCCGTGTGCACCTTGCGTTCGAAGTTATAGAAGGCGATCTGGCGCACCACCGTGTTGATCATGTCCTCGACCTTGGAGGCGAGCAGTGCCTTGCGCTTCTTCGTCTCCTTCGTCTTCTCCAGAACCGCGCGGAACGTGAGCATCTCGCCGAAGACCGATGCCGTTTCCGCAAGCGTCAATGGCGTCGACGCCATCAACGCGCCCTGCCGTGCGGCGAGCACCTGGTGCACGCCATGGCCTAGCTCATGCGCCAGCGTCATCACATCGCGCGTCCGACCCATGTAATTGAGCAGCACATAAGGATGCGCCGAAGGAACGGTCGGATGGGCGAAGGCGCCCGGCGCCTTGCCGGGCCTCACCGGCGCGTCGATCCAGCGCTTGTCGAAGAACCTGCCCGCGATCTTCGCCATTTCCGGCGCGAAGGCGTGATAGGCATCGAGCACCGTAGCGCGCGCCTCGTCCCAGGGCACGTCGCGGGTATCTTCCTGCGGCAAGGGTGCGTTGCGGTCCCAATGCTTGAGCTTGTCGAGACCGAGCCACTTCGCCTTCATCCTGTAGTAGCGATGCGAAAGCTGAGGGTATGCAGCGGTTACGGCCTTGACGAGAGCCGCGACGACTTCGGGCTCGACGCGATTGGAGAGATGCCGCGCATCCGCAATGTCCTTGAAGCCGCGCCAGCGGTCGGAGATTTCCTTGTCCTTGGCGAGCGTGTTGGTAATGAGCGTGAAGAGCCGCAGGTTCTGCTTGAAGGTCTTGCCCAGCGCTTCCGCCGCCGCCTGCCGCTTGTCGCGATCGGGGTCCTGCAGCAGATTGAGCGTCGGTTCGAGCGTCAATTCCTCGCCCTGGACCTCGAAGCGAAGCTCGGCCATCGTCTCGTCGAACAAGCGGTTCCATGCGGAAAATCCGGTCTGCGACTTCTCAAGGAACAGTTCCTCAAGCTTGTCCTCGAGCTGATACGGCTTCTCCATGCGCAAATTCTCGAGCCACGGCTTGTAGTGCGCGAGCGCCTTCACCTTCATATGCGCCTCGAGCGGCTCGTCCTCGATGCGATTCAATTCAAGTTCGAAGAACAGCAGCAGCGACGAGATGTCGGTCAGCTTCGCATTGGTGTCGCCATAGAACTTGGCGCGCTTCGGATCGGTCGTGTCGCCGACATAATAGAGCTGCGAATAGGAGCCGACCCGGCCGAGCAGATCGGACAATCCCTCATATTCCTTGATCGCCTTGGCCAATCCCTCGCCCGAAAGCGCACCGAGCGTTCCCTTGTACAATTCGGCAAAGGCCCGGGCTTCCTTCTCGCCGCGCTCGAGATCGGCTTTGAACTGCGGCGAATCCGGCGAGTCATAGAGATCGGCGAGGTTCCATTCGGGCAGTTTTCCGAGGGCATTGGCCTTGGCGGTCATGCGGGCTCCTTGAGGTGAGACATTGGCCCTCATATGGCCCACCGATCGGCCTTCGGCAACCCGCGGACTATCGCGCCAATCCGAGGAAAACCATGATTGCGCGTTCCAGCCGCTTCATGTCCGCCGCCGGCAATTCGCCAATTTTATTCCCGAGCCTGTCTCTGCTGACCGTGGTGAGCTTGTCCGCCATAAGTCGGGACTCTGTCTTGAGCCCGTTTTCTGGGCCTGGCGCGACCGCGACCCTGAACAACGGCGCATCCGTCGGATCGCTCGTGAATGCACAGATCGAGACCGACCCCGTTGCCGCAAAACTGTCATCCTGAATGATGACGGCCGGTCGCGGCTTGCCGGCAAAATCACCACCACCCGAGACGGTCCAGATTTCGCCTCGCTTCACGCCTCGGGCTCGGCCGTGACGGCATCGATGAAGGCTTGATCTTCATGCGCCAAAGGGCTCTCGGCGATCGCGCGCGCCTGCCGCGCCGCTTCGGCGGAAAATCCCTTGCGCCGTGTATCCGGCACCCAGATTTGTATCGGACGCAAGCCCTGCCGCCGCAGCCTGAGCCGGTGCGCGCTCACTCTGGCACGGGTCGCCTTTCGATCGGTCGGACTGGACATGCACTACTCCTCGTTACATGTAACTTAGCCTCGCAAGACGCGATGAGCAATGTTTTAACGGGGATGTTACAAGCCTGTGCAACCCGTCATGATGCGCGGGGATTGGGGAGCGGCAGTATGACGGCGGCAATGGCGGATCAAGCGGCTTCCCAGCCGGCGAAAAGCGTTCAGGACTATATCGACGAGACACCCAGCTGGGCCGATGGAACGCCGGCCAGTGCCGCACCGCTCACCCCCATGCAGCTGCGCGTCTGGATGCTGGCCGCCGCCGGCAAATTCTTCGAAGGCCTCGTCATCTTCACCACCGGCGTCGCCCTGCCCCTCATCGGCCAGGAATTTCAGATGTCGCCGCTGCAGCACGGCATGGTCGGCGCGGCGAGCCTGTTCGGCATCCTCATCGGCGCCTTCGCGCTTGGCGGTCTTGCGGACATCTTCGGACGCAAGCTCGTGTTCATCGCCGAGATGGTCATCTTCATGATCTTTCTCGCCCTGCTCTCGGTCAGCCAGGGCTTCCTGTGGATGCTGATCTGCATGGTGGGTGTCGGCCTCGCCCTGGGCTGCGACTATCCGACCGCTCACCTCATCATTTCCGAAAGCATTCCCAGCCGCGCCCGCGGCAAGCTGGTGCTCGGTGCCTTCGGTTTTCAGGCGGTCGGCGCCCTTGCCGGCACCATCACCGGCTATGTCATCCTGCACAATTTTCCGGAAGTGACCGCCTGGCGCTACATGTTCGCGGTGGCGCTTCTTCCCGCGGCGGTCGTTTTGGTCGGCCGCTTCTTCATCACCGAAAGCGCGCCCTGGCTCTTTGCCCGCGGCCGCGTCGACGAGGCGACGCGCGCGGCCATGCGCCTGCTCCGCCGCGAACCGCCCTATCCCAAGGAGATCACCCTCGCCCCGGCGCCGCGCGCCCCGGCCGATGCCGCGCCAGAAGGCTTCCGCGCGGTTCTGGCGCCGGCCAAACGGCGCGCCGCCATCTTGGCCGGGGTCCCCTGGTTCCTGCAGGACCTCGGCACCTATGGCATCGGCCTCTTCACGCCGACCATTCTCGCCACAACCTTTGGCCACAGCGTTGCGGTCCATCACAGCCTGGCCTCCGTTATCGACAAGGATCTGCTGGCCGCAAAAGGCGCCGCCCTTGTCGACATCCTGCTGATTCTCGGCATCGGGGCCGCGACGCTGCTCGCCGATCGGGCCGGGCGCATACCCTTGCAGATCCTGGGCTTCATAGGCTGCGCCGCCGGACTTCTTCTATCGGCCCAAGCCCTCAATCATGCCGGCATGACCCAGACCGTGATGATCTACACGGGCTTCATGCTGTTCAATTTCATGACCAATCTCGGGCCCAATGCGCAGACCTACCTGATCGCCGGCGAGGTCTTTCCCGCCCGCATGCGCGCCCGCGGTGCCGGCGTGGCGGCCGCCTTCGCCAAGATCGGCGCGGTCACGACGGCCTTCCTGTTTCCGATCCTCCTCGCCGATATCGGAACGCAGAACCTGCTTTATATTCTGGTGGTCACGTCGCTTGCCGGAGCCTTCGTCACATGGCGCTACCGGATTGAAACCACCGGTCTCAATCTCGACAGGATCGGCGAGAAGCCGGCCGATCCGGCTTAGCGCATATCCCGCCAAAGTGTAGGCACTTTGGCGATAAGGATATGCGCCAATAGATTCGGCTTTTGGCGCGTTTCCTTATCGGCGAAGCGATTCCACTTCGCCGGGAAACGCTCTAGTCGTCGAACATCCGGTTCAGCTGGTCCAGCGGGTCGACCTTGCGGATCCAGCGCGACGGCTGGATCCCCGACGTATCCATGCTCGATGTCCAGAAATCGAAGCCGCCGCCGCGCACGATCACCCGCGTATTGCTCATCCCGGCTTTCTGCACGAGCTCGAACAGGGTCGCAGCATTCTGCGGCGAAAGACGCACGCAGCCATGCGAGGCGCGCGTTCCCAGCCGCTTGGTATACGGGCTGCCGTGAATGGCATGGCCTTCCATGGTGAAAAAGATCGCATGCGGCATCGGCGCGTCGTCCCATTCCTTGGAGAAATGGTCCTTCTCCATGCGGAACGGTTTGAAATTGCCGCTTGGCGTCGTGTAGCCGGCCGCACCCGTCGAGACGAGCCAGTTATACATCTGCCTCCCCCCGACCGTGACCGTCATCTTCTGGGACGCCTTGTTGATGTTGATCACGACATAGGGCTCTTTCGGCTTGGCCGCGACTTTCTTTTTGCTGGCCGGCTTGTTGACGTTCGAGAGCGTTGTGCTGGCCGGCTTCGTCGCCTTCGCTGTCGTCGGCTTGGTGGTCGTTGCCTTGGTGGTCGTGGTGATCGGCTTGGCCGCGGGTTTGGCCGGCGTGGTCTTGCCTGTCGCTGCCGGCTTGGCGGCAGGCTTGGTCGGCGTGGTCGTCGATGATGCGGCTGGCTTGGCCGGCGGCTTGATGACCGGCACGGTTGCATCGGAACTGTCGGTCGTCGTTGCGAAGGACGCCCCGGTCAGGGACAGTATGAAAACAAATGTCGCAATGATTCCAAGGCGCATGGACGAATCCCCTTCCCCCGCTTACCCCATATTCGCCGGATGCCGGGCGCGCGTCCAGAGGCCGCGGCTGATCGATGCGGAATTGGGCCTGTTTTTCGGCACTTGCTCACGAAAAATTGCGAAATTGCCACACATCCGCGCTATGGCGCAGCGAGCAGAACCGCGGCATAGGCGGCCGCGCCGAGGACAAAAGCCCTGAAATCGCTTTGCCGGTCGGCGGGCAGCTCATATTTGAGCACGTTGAGAATGACCCCGCCCGCCAGGAAGGCGAAGAGCCCGGCAATGGCGACCGGCGGCAGATCGACGGTGAGTGCGAGCGACCATCCGGCAACGGCGGCGAAGGCCAGGACCCAGCGCCCGACCTTGTCATAACCCGGATGCGACTGCTCGCGCAGCCCCTGATCGTTGACGACGAAATGCAGTCCCATGGCGATCGCATAGGTTGCGAGGTTCACCAGACCCGTCTCTTCGCGATCGAGCAGCAGATAGCCGATGATCAGATTGTACAGGGCATAGGAGACGAGCTGCAGCCAGAAGATCGGTGTCGAGACCTGCCTCACCCCGCTTGCCGCTTCCTGCCGGCTTTCGGAGGCGCGCACCGCGAGTTCAAGTCCGTAGAAGCAGACGAGGCCGAGCAGCGCCATGAAATAGACATGCCGCTCGCTGCCGTCGAGAAGGCCGAAAGGCCCGCCCCTGTCGAAAGCCTTCTGGTGATGGGCGAGTTCGGGCAGGATGTGAACGAACACATAGGCGATCGAGATGCCGCCCGCCGCCGAAAGCCAGATGCGTCGCGGCGTCGAGCGCGCCATTTCGAGGCGCGAGCCGAGAATGTGGATGGCGGCAAAGCTCAGGATCACCAGGCCGGTCAGGACCGGATATTCCGGCGTCGTCACCGTGAATTTGATCATTCCGGCAGACCCGCCCTGCGCAGCCCGTCGATCAGCAGCTGGCGATCTTCCACGCGCCGGAACAGAGGAATGTAGTGTGGCATGACGCTGCCAACTCGCATCTCGACGAACATCGCGAGACAACGCCCCACTGCTTCCCCGGCCTCCTCGGTATGCCCAAGTTGTCCTGCCGAGGCGGCCCAGATGATCATGGCGCGAACGTGATCGGGCTTGCGAAGAGCCACGCGTCGCGCGAGATCGAGGGCCGGCTGAAAGCGTCCCTCGATAAAATGCGCTGTGGCGATACTGTTTTCCCACCAGTAGCAGATTGGATCGCGGGGGTTGAGACGCAACGCCAGCTCGCATAAAGGGATTGCTTCCCCGGCACGGCCGAGCATGACCAGATAGTCGCCCTTGTCACCAAGGATCATCGAGGCATTGGGGTTGATTTCGAGCCCGGTGTCGCATTCCGCCACGGCCTCATCGAGCCGGCCCGCTTCGGCGAGCGCGAAGGCCATCAGCCAATGACACCACTCGTCATCGGGCGCTCTACGCAACGCCTCACGTGCCATGACAACCCCGCGCTCCATATTCTCCGGCGAATGCGGGAGGAGCCCGGTACCAAGTCGAGCGATGAAGACATTTGCCCGCAATCTATAGGCGAGACTGAAGTCAGGATCGAGTGTAAGAGCTTCCTCGGCCAGCTCGGCGGCTCTCTCAAAGGATTTAGGCGTCATTTCGAACAGGCAAGAATTCGCCCGCACGGCCAGACGATAGGCCGGCGAGGCAAAGTGTTCGAGCGTTCGTGCTGTCTTTGTGGCGGAGCTGTAAATGGTCGTATGCGTCGATGTTGCGACACTGCGGGTTATCTGGTCTTGAATCGCGAGAATATCGGTGGCGGGACCGTCGTATTTCTCTGCCCAAATATGGGTTCCCGTTCCCGCTTCGATCAACTGCGCTGTGACTCGCACATGATTTCCCACCTTTCTGACGCTGCCCTCGAGAACATACCCGACGTCGAGCTCCGCCGCTATCCGCTTGATGTTGGCAGTCTTACCCTTGTATGCAAAGCTCGATGTGCGCGCGATGACGGACAGTGTGATTGAACGTGACAGAGCGGTGATGATGTCCTCGGTCAGGCCATCCGCGAAGAACTCATTCTCAGTATTTCCGCTCATATTCACGAATGGCAGAACTGCGATGCAGGGCTTATCGTGCCTTGCGTGAACAGCTGGCGCGACCGGCCCTTTGCTCTTCTCCGCGCCCGATCGATAGACTCGCACTGGCTGTTCGATATTCTTGAGCTGCTGCTCGCCCATGTCGTCGAAAGCCGCGTCGGTCTTCCCGCGCACCTCTTCATGCACCTTGCCGGAAACACAAATGCCACCCGGCTCTGCCAGGGACTCAAGCCGCGCCGCGATATTGACGCCC
>JAEUMG010000180.1 GCA_016793355.1 Hyphomicrobiales bacterium | reverse complement strand
GCGATCAGCGGATTCCAACCAAGCTTTCACTTTCCCGGCGGACCGGAACTGAGTTATTGTATGGCTCGTGCGGCCGCTCAAATGGAAGTGTCGGCTCACCAAGAATGGACGAGTGCTTCGAATTCGAGGTTTGACACGTGTTCCGGTCAAGACGCCCGCAAAGCAAATGGAGCAAGGTCAGGGACTGGGTTTGGCCGCGGGCCGGGGTCGTCCGCGCTTCACGCTACATGATGCACCGGCTTGCCCGCATGCGGGCAAGTCCCCATAAACTGGCACTTGGCTTTGCGGCCGGGGCCTTTGCTTCGTTCCTGCCGTTCATCGGACTTCATTTCATCATTGCAGCGCTCGTGGCGGCGATCGTGAGGGGAAATCTCATCGCTTCGGCCATCGGAACGGTTGTTGGGAACCCCATTACCTTCCCGTTCATCTGGCTGGCGTCCTACAATCTCGGCGGCATTCTGCTTGGGCAAGGCTCGAAGGAAGAAATTGAGTTCATCCCGCTGCAAACCTCGGCCTCGCTGTTCACCGACGGACCTGTCGCCGTATTGTCCGGAGTCTGGATCAAATTGGAGCCCCTGCTCTATCCCATGCTCTTGGGCGGCACGCTGCTCGGTCTCTTGTGCGCGGCGGTCTGCTATGGCGTGGTTCGATCCACCATTACGCAGTGCAAAGCCTATGCTTCGAGGCGCAAGGGCGCTGTAGCCTGACTGCGTTTGCCGCTCTGCCGTTTCAATTCCACGCCGCCAGGCCCGCAACCTCGCGCCTGAACGCAACCCTGTCGGGATCGATCGTTTCGCCAAGCTGCTCCGCATAACGCCGGCCCTCATAGACGGCATGGGCGATCGTCGCCGGCGCCATGGCATCGCCGATCAAGGTCACCGATTCGAGCCCGCCATCGGCCCATTCTGCGGTGCGAATCTTTAGCGCTTCATAGAGCCCCGATTCCGGAAGCCGTGCGGTTACCAGGACAATGGAGCCCACCTCGATCCGATGCGGCCGTCCGGTATAGGCGCACGCCATTTCCGCGCCGTCCCGCCCGATTTCGCGCAAGACGCGGTTGCATTCGATCGTGATGCCCAGTTCGATGATCCGCGCCTGAATGAAGGCCTGCTCCATGGTCATGAAGGTCCAAGCGGAAACCGTCGGCGATGGCGTGGCAAGGGTCACGTCGAAGCCGGCCCGCGTCAGATGCTCGGCAAGCACGCCGCCCATGTAATAGTGGTCGTCGTCATAGACGATGACATTGCGACTGGCCGGCATCCTGCCGGCAAGGATGTCGTCGGGGGTGAGCACATCCGCACCGGGAGCGATCGGAACCGGTTTCAAGAGGCGTCGCGCCACGCCGTCCCGGCGCCATTTGGAACCCGTGGCCAGCGCCACATGGCGGACCCCCAGCGCCAGGACGTCATCGGCGGAAAGAGGGCTGCCGCGATAGACTTCGACATTGGCCATGCCGGCGATCTGGCCGGCACGGTAGTCTGCGACGCGGCCCCATGCCGAAAGTCCCGGCAATCTGCGTTCGGCAGCAACACGGCCGCCCAGTTCGCCCGACGCCTCGGCGAGCATCACCTGATAGCCGCGCCGGCCGAGCATCATGGCCGCCTCGAGTCCGGCCGGCCCCGCGCCCACCACCAGCACGCGGGTATCGCTGTGACGTGGCCGGATGCGTTCCGGGTGCCAGCCTCTGCGCCATTCCTCGGAGAAGGATGGATTCTGCGTGCAGCGGCTCGGCGTCTGCGTGAAATCGCCGGCCACGCACATATTGCAGCCAATGCATTCGCGGATGTCCTCGATGCGTCCCTCCTCGATTTTCTTCGGCAGGAAGGGATCGGCGATCGAGGGCCGCGCCGCGCCGATCAGGTCAAGGATGCCGCTCTTTACCATGCGCACCATCGTGTCGGGCGAAGTGAAGCGGCCGACACCCACCACCGGCTTTGACGTCAACTGCTTGAGTCCGGTGACGAACGGTTCCTGGAAGGCCTCGGCCGCAAAGCGCGAGGTCTGGCTGTCATTCTCCCAGCCGGACAGGGTCAGATCCCAGCAATCGGGAAGCTCGGCCATCATGGCCACCATGTCGCGCGCCTCGGCCGCGTGGAGCCCTTCCTGGCCCAGCAATTCGTCGACAGAGATGCGGCAAACGACGCCCATGCTGTCGCCGACCGCCTCCTTCGTGTCCTCGATCAATTCGCGCAAGAGGCGCGAGCGGTTTTCGAGACTGCCGCCATATTCGTCATTGCGCGTATTGTAGCGCCGCGAGATGAAATACATCGCTCCGCCGAAAAGCTTGCCGGCATAGACATAGACGATGTCGTAGCCCGCCTTCCTGCCGCGCAGGGCCGCGTTGCGATGCCAGCGCCTGAGATTCCGGATGTCCTCCTTATCCATGGCGCGCGCCTGAACCGGATCGTTGAAGGCGGTGGCGACCGGCAGGTTCGCCGGCCCAAGAGGGACCTCGCGGCTGTAAAGATTGGCCGCGTTCATGCCATTGTGGCAAAGCTCCAGCGCGGCTAGCGCGTCGTATTTGTGGATTGCATCGGCGATACGCGCGAGCATCGGTACGTCCTGGTCGTCCCACAATCGCAGTTCGATAAATGGCGCAATGTCGCCGGTGGGGTGGATTTCGGTCTGCTCGGTGGAGATGACGGCCCAGCCGCCCTCGGCTTTCACTTCCCGCATTGCGGCATTGGACGTCGCGTCGCGATACCCCATGCCGTTGCAATGCGGCACCTGGAAGAAGCGATTCTTGGCGGTGACCGGCCCGATCCTTACCGGCTCGAACAGAATGTCATAGCGCGCATCGCGCGTCATGGTTGTCTCCTATTGTTTTTGTCGCGCGAGTTCGAGGAAATCGATGCAGGCATCGAACTCGCGCCTGAGTGCGGCACGCCGCTGCATCGCCTCCTCGTCCTTCCCCCAAAGCTCGCTCTCCCAATCCTCGTCCACGAACGCCGCCCGCCACGCCGCTTCGCGATCGAGCGCGCCCTCGGCAAGCATGGCGGCGATCAGTGCCGAGCCGGTTATCGTCGCGAGGTTGTGAAGCGCAGTGAGCGTCCAGGGATCGAGCCGCTCAATGTGCCGCGCAAAGGCGCCCAGCGCTTCGGCCGGCTGCTGCCTGTGCACGATGCCGGTGGTTGTCTCGAAAGGCGCGTCAAGTTGCGACATCGCCCAGTCGAGCACCGGATTCCAGTGTTCTGCCTGACGCGCCACCAGACCCTCGGGTTCATGCGCCCGGTAGCTTACCTGGTCGGTACCGGCAAATTTGACGATTTCGTCGGCAATGCGCCGTGGATCGTCTGCCACGCGATCGATCGCCGTATTGGCGAGCTTGGTGAGGATCAGCGAGGAGGGATCGATCGTCTCGCCCTGGCCTTCCCACTCCCTCGCGATCGCTTCAGCCAGCGCGCGAGTCGGAAGCTTCAGCGGCTGTTTCAGTGGTGTCCGGATCGGCCTCCCGTCGAGCGCGATCCCGTTGTCATCGGTCACCGTGGCGGCTTTGTAGAAGCGCTTGCGCGGCGGCGTGGTCATTTCTCTTCCGCGGTTCCAAAGCGATCGGCATCGAAACCGAACAACTGGAACGTCTCGCGCATATGCGCCGGCAGGGGTGCCGTGATGTCAATCGTTTTGCCATCGCGCGGATGCGGAAATACGATGCGCCGGGCATGCAGATGCAGTTTGCGGCTGATCGAAGCCGGAAGATCCTTGTCGCCATGATACTTCTCGTCGCCGGCGATCGGCGTTCCGATATGCGCCATATGCGCGCGCAACTGGTGCTGCCGGCCGGTGACGGGCCTGAGCGATACCCAGGCCAGCACCGGCGGCGCCTTGTCAATGACGTTGTAATGCGTCACCGCCTTCTGAGCTTCCTCTTCCTCGCCCTCGGCGCTCGGCCGCACCTGATCGCCGCGCGGCCCCTTGGCCTTGACGAGCGCCACGTCGACCTTGCCCTGCGCCGGTGACGGCACGCCCCGCACCGCCGCCCAATAGGTTTTCTTCACGCCACGCGTCGCGAAGAGCTTGCCGAGCGCCGCCGCGATCGCGCGCCTTTTGGCGACGACGATGACACCCGATGTGTCGCGGTCGAGCCGATGCACCAGCCTTGGCCGCTCCCCAAATTCAAGACCCAGGCTCTCGAGCAATCCGTCGAGATGGCGATGCGTGCCCGTTCCGCCCTGTACCGCAAGGCCAGGCGGCTTGTTGAGGATCAGCAAGTCCTTGTCCTCGAACAGCGTCATCCCCTTGATGAGTGCGCGATCCGCCTTGTTGAGAGGCTTGACTTCCGCTGCCGGCTCGTCCGCCGGCTTCTTCTCGAAATTGAGCGGCGGTACGCGGATTTCCTGGCCTTGCGTGAGCCTGGTATTGGTCCGCGCCCGCCCACCTTCAACCCGCACCTGGCCAGAGCGCGTCAGCTTGTTGAGATAGGCGAAATTCACTTGCGGCAGATGCACGCGAAACCAGCGGTCGAGCCGCATGCCGTCTTCCTCGCGCGATACGATATGCCGCGTGACCTCGGCCACGCTGCCTCAGAGCCAGCCTTTGCGCTTGAAATAGAGCCAGGGCAGCACGGCGGAAAGGATCATGATTCCGATCGCGAAGGGATAGCCGTAAGTCCATTCAAGCTCGGGCATGAACTGAAAGTTCATGCCATAGACGCTCGCCACCAGGGTCGGCGGCAGAAACACCACCGCCGCGACAGAGAAAATCTTGATGATCCCGGCCTGCTCGATATTGATGAGGCCGAGGACCGCATCGAGCAGGAAGTTGATCTTCCCCGACAGGAACGACGAGTGATCGGTCAGCGAAAGGATGTCGCGCTGCAGGATCTTCAGCCTGGCGCGATGGTCCTTCATTTCCTTGACCTGCTTCATGGCGTCGAGCGCGGCGGACATGTAGGCACCCATACGGCCGATCGAGACGAGGCTTTCCCGCATTTTCGAGGTGAAATCGCCCTCCTCGCCGATCTTCTCGACCAGTTCCTCGAGGCTGGATCCCCTGAGCCGCCGACGGCGGCCGCCGGGCGTCTGTGAGCGGTTGAAGACCTGGCGCGACGTGTCGTCGACGATCAGCCCGACCCGCTCGAGGTGGTCGGCGGCGCGATCGATCACCGCTTCGAGCAGGCTGATCAGGATGCCCCAGCTCGTCATCGATGTGGTCTGCGGCTTCATCGCGCGGCGCACATAGGCCGGGAAGGCCTGCGGATGATGGTAGCGCACGGTGACCAGCCACTGGTCCTTGACGATAAACGTCACCGGCGAGGATTCCGGTCTGTCGTTTTCGCCGCGCCGGATCAGCGTCGCCGTCATGAAGGTCGCGCCGTCTTCCTGATAGAGGCGGCTCGAGGCTTCGATCTCGGCGAGTTCTTCGCGCGGCGGGATGTCGATGCCGAGGGCCTCCTCGACCGCCGACTCCTCAAGATCCGTCGGCTCCACAAGGTCGATCCAGACGGCATCGGCCGGCACCCTCGGCCGGATGTCCGGCGGGTACTCGGTCAGGCAGCCATTGGCGGTACCGTAAGCGCGCAGCATGCCTGCAGGAACACCGCTCAGGCATTCCAGTCAAGCACGACTTTGCCGCAACTGCCCTGTTTCATCAGCGCGAAGCCTTGCGCGAAATCTTCCGCCTTCATCCGGTGGGTGATCACTTTGCGGATATCGAGGCCGGATTGCAGCATGGCGATCATCTTGTACCAAGTCTCGAACATTTCCCGACCGTAAATGCCCTTGATGGTCAGCGACTTGAAGATCACCCGGTTCCAGTCGACCGTCGTCGGCCCGGAGGGTATGCCGAGCATGGCGATCTTGCCGCCATTGATCATGTGATCGACCATCTGGTCGAAGGCCTTGGGCGCCCCTGACATTTCAAGCCCGATGTCGAAGCCTTCCTGCATGTGGAGGCGGTGCATCACCTCCTTGAGCTCCTCGCGCGACACATTGACTGTCACGGCATCCGTCACCTGACGGCAGAGGTCGAGGCGGTAGTCGTTGATATCGGTAATGACGATATGCCGGGCGCCGACATGCCGGCAGACCGCCGCCGCCATGATGCCGATCGGCCCTGCCCCGGTGATCAGCACATCCTCGCCGACAAGATCGAAGGCAAGGGCCGTGTGCACGGCATTACCAAGCGGATCGAGGATCGAGGCCACCTCGTCGTCGACCTCGGGTGGCAGGTGAATGGCGTTGAAGGCCGGAATCTTCACGTAATCGGCGAATGCGCCCGGCACATTGACTCCGATGCCCTTGGTTTCGGGATCGAGATGGAAATGCCCGGCCCGCGCCATGCGGCTCTTCATGCCGATGAGATGCCCTTCGCCGGAGACCCGGTCACCGACCTTGACGGTCCTGACATGGCTGCCGATCTCGGCGACCGTGCCGGCAAACTCGTGTCCCACCACCATCGGCACCGGTATGGTCTTCTGCGCCCACTCGTCCCACTTCCAGATATGGAGGTCGGTGCCGCAGATGCCGGTCTTGGCGACCTTGATCAGGATATCGTCTGCCCCGATCACCGGCACCGGCTCGTCGCGCATGACGAGGCCCTCTGCCCGTTCCGCCTTCACCAGTGCCCGCATCTCAGATGACTCCCATTTCGCGGCCGACATGCGTGAAAGCGGCGATCGCCGCATCCACATCCTGTGTGGCATGCGCCGCCGACATCTGCGTGCGGATTCGCGCCTTGCCCTGTGGCACGACCGGATAGAAGAAGCCTGTCACGTAGATCCCCTGTTCAAAGAGCTTCGCCGCCATGTCCTGGGCCAGCTTGGCTTCGCCGAGCATGACCGGAATGATCGGATGTTCGCCGGGCAGCAGCTTGAACCCGGCCCTGGCCATGCCGGATCGGAACCGTTTCATGTTGGCGAACAGCCGTTCGCGCAGATCGTCGCCCTGTTCGGCGAGATCGATGGCCTTGAGCGCCGCGCCGACGATGGGCGGAGGCAGGGCGTTAGAAAAGAGATAGGGCCGCGAACGCTGTCGCATCAGATCGACGATCGGCTTCGCGGCGGCGATGAAGCCGCCGGCCGAGCCGCCAAGCGCCTTGCCGAGCGTGCTCGTCACGATATCGGCCTTGATGCCGGCGCGTGCCGCCGTGCCGCGCCCTTTCGGCCCGATGAAGCCGGTGGCATGGCAGTCGTCGATCATCAGCAACGCCTCGAAACGGTCGGCCAGCGCCCTGATCTCCCTCAGTTTCGCGAAATAGCCGTCCATCGAGAACACGCCGTCGGTCACGACAATGATCCGCCGCGCCCCGGTTCGCCGCGCGTCGTCGAGCTGGCGCTCGAGATCGTCCATGTCACCATTGGCGTAGCGAAAGCGACTTGCCTTCGAGAGCCTTATGCCGTCGATGATCGAAGCATGGTTCAGGCTGTCGGAGACGATTGCATCCTTGTCGCCGAACAAGGGTTCGAACACCCCGCCATTGGCATCGAAACAGGCGGCATAAAGGATCGAATCCTCCGTCTCGAGATAATCGGCGATGCGCCGTTCCAGCATGCGGTGGAGATCGGTCGTGCCGCAAATGAATCGCACCGACGCCATGCCGAGCCCGTGGCTGTCGAGCGCCTCCTTGGCGGCGGCAATCAGTTCCGGATTGTCGGCAAGGCCGAGATAGTTATTGGCACAGAAATTCAGCACTTCGCGGCCGGGCGCCACCTCTATGTGGCTCGACTGCGGCGAGAGTATTGGTCGCTCGGCCTTCCACAGACTCTGCGCCTTGATGTCTTCAAGTTCGGCGGAAATGTCGTCGAGGATCTTCATGAGAGGCTCCGATCTTCTGTAGAAGCCTGGTCAAAAACTATCCCGTCATGCCAGCGAAAGCTGGCATCCCCTGAATCATCTCCGCGTATTGAAATGCCTCAGGGGACCCCAGCTTTCGCTGGGGTGACGACGTCGCGTAGCTACTCCGCCTTGGCCTCGCGCTTCGGCGACTTGCGCGGCTTGGAGGCACCATTCGTCCGCCGCGGCAGGGCCTTGCGCTCGACCGGCCGCGGCAAGGCTTTTTCCTCGTCCCGGCTGAGATACTGGAAGGCAAGCTTGCCCTCGCCGTCCGCGGTCGGTTCGACCAGGATACGCACCGTCCCGCCCTGTATGAGCTTTCCGAACAGCACTTCGTCGGCCAACGGCTTCTTGATGTGCTCCTGGATGACACGGGCCAGCGGCCTGGCCCCCATCTGCTGGTCGTAGCCCTTGCGCGCCAGCCAGTCGCCCGCCTCCTGCGACAGTTCGATATTGACCTGCCGCTCGCCAAGCTGCGCCTCAAGCTGCATGACGAACTTCTCGACCACCTTGCGCACCACCTCAGGCGGCAGGTGGCTGAAGCCGATCGTCGCATCGAGGCGATTGCGGAATTCCGGCGAGAACATCCGGTTGATCGCGTCCTGATCGTCGCCTTCACGCTTGTTGCGGGTGAAGCCGAAGGCCGCGCCGGCAAGGTCCTGGGCCCCGGCATTGGTCGTCATGATCAGGATGGCATTGCGGAAGTCGACCGACTTGCCGTTATGGTCGGTCAGTTTGCCGTGATCCATGACCTGCAGAAGGATGTTGAACAGGTCGGGATGCGCCTTTTCGATTTCGTCGAGCAGCAGCACCGAATAGGGATGCTGGTCGATGCCGTCGGTCAGGAGGCCGCCCTGGTCGAAACCGACATAGCCGGGCGGCGCGCCGATCAGCCGCGATACGGTGTGCCGTTCCATATACTCCGACATGTCGAAGCGAAGCATGTTGACGCCCAGCACCTCGGCCAGCCGCTTGGCGACTTCCGTCTTGCCGACGCCGGTCGGGCCGGAGAACAGATAGCAGCCGATCGGCTTTTCCGGCTCCCGCAAGCCCGCTCGCGCCAGCTTGATCGAGGCGGCTAGCGCCTCGATGGCCTTGTCCTGGCCGAACACCATGCGCTTGAGCTCCTTCTCGAGATCGCGCAGCACGCTGGCATCGTCCTTGGAGACGGTTTTCGCCGGAATACGCGCCATGGTGGCGATCGTATCTTCGATCTCCTTGACGCCGATCACCGTGCGCCGCTTGTTCTCGGGCAGGAGCATCTGGGATGCGCCCGTCTCGTCGATCACGTCGATCGCCTTGTCCGGCAGTTTGCGGTCATTGATGTAGCGCGCCGAAAGCTGAACGGCGGTCTCGATCGCATCCTCGGTGTAGCGGACCCTGTGGAACTCCTCGAAATAGGGTTTGAGCCCCTTCATGATCTTGATCGCATCGGGGATCGACGGCTCGTTGACGTCGATCTTCTGGAAACGCCGGACCAGGGCACGGTCCTTCTCGAAATGCTGGCGGTATTCCTTGTAGGTCGTCGAACCGATGCAGCGCAGATTGCCGCCGGCGAGCGCCGGCTTCAGCAGGTTTGAAGCGTCCATGGCGCCGCCGCTGGTCGCACCCGCCCCGATCACGGTGTGGATTTCGTCGATGAACATGATGGCGCCGGGCTGGCGCTCGATTTCCTTGATGACCGCCTTGAGTCGTTCTTCGAAATCGCCGCGATAGCGGGTGCCCGCCAGCAATGCTCCCATGTCGAGCTGGAAGATGGTGCAGTCCTTGAGAACTTCGGGCACGTCGGCATTGACGATACGCCGAGCCAGACCCTCGGCGATCGCCGTCTTGCCGACGCCGGGATCGCCGACGAAGAGCGGATTGTTTTTCTGCCGCCGGCACAGGATCTGGATCGTGCGATTGACCTCGTTCTGGCGACCGATCAGGGGATCGATCTTGCCGTCGGCGGCCTTGCGATTGAGGTTGATGCAATAGGCATCGAGAGCGTCGCCATCCTGCTTTTTCTTGCCCTCGCCCTGGTCGCCCTCGCCGGACTGCTGATCCTGCTCGACGCCGCGCGCCGGGCGCGCCTCCGAGTGGCCCGCGCGCTTGGCGATGCCGTGTGAAATATAGTTGACGGCGTCATAGCGCGTCATGTCCTGCTCCTGCAGGAAGAAGGCGGCATGGCTCTCGCGCTCGGCAAAAATCGCCACCAGAACATTGGCGCCGGTGACCTCTTCCCGGCCGGACGACTGCACGTGGATGACCGCGCGCTGGATGACGCGCTGGAAACCCGCGGTCGGCTTTGAATCCTCGCCCCGCGCCGCGACCAGGTTTGCCAGTTCATTGTCGATGTAGGATTCGAGATTGCGGCGCAACAGGTCGAGATCGACGCTGCAGGCACGCATGACCGCGGCCGCGTCCTTGTCGTCGATCAGCGCCAGCAGCAGGTGTTCAAGCGTCGCGTATTCGTGGTGGCGTTCGTTGGCGATCGCCAGAGCGCGGTGCAGCGCCTTTTCAAGACTTCGCGAAAATGTCGGCACTCAAGGCGCTCCTATTCCTTTTCCATCGTGCATTGCAGAGGATGCTGATGCTTGCGGGCGAAGTCCATGACTTGCGTGACCTTCGTTTCGGCAACCTCGAACGTATAGACACCGCAGATACCAACACCCTTTTGGTGAACGTGCAACATGACGCGCGTCGCCTCCTCGCGGCTCTTGTTGAAGAACCGCTCGAGCACATGAACGACGAATTCCATCGGCGTGTAGTCGTCGTTCAGCAGCAGCACCTTGTACATCGACGGCTTCTTGGTCTTCGTCGCCGTCTTGGTGATGACGCCGGTCTGGCCGTCTTCGCGTATGGGTGGGCGTGGAGCCATGGCTCCGATAATATAATCGTATCGGCGCGGAATGGGAGAGACCAAAATTCCGGCATCGCCGGGAAAGTGAATCCGGCGCCTCGTCACAAAAGAAAAAGCCCGGCAAGAAGCCCGCCGGGCATTACAGTCAAAGAGCGGTACACAATTTGGTGAGTCAGGCCCACCTGACGATTTTGCGGCCAAGCTTGGACACTTTGCCGCAAGCCGGAACTTAGACGAGCGGCTTGAAGCCGAAAGTCGAGAGCTTCGATTCGAAGGGCTTGTAGGCTTCCTTCGCGGCGGTCGTGTAGAGTTCGCCGATCTTGGTCATCTCGCCGACGAATGCCTCATAGGCTTCCTTGGCATAGGTCTGCTGCAGCTCGACGACCTTGTCGAACGACTTGGCTGCGACCGCGTTCTGGAAAACTTCCGTGTTCTTCTCGAACGACTTGCGCGAGAAATCCGCGGCCTCCGCGGCGATGGCCTGGAGGCCCTTGGTCATCGCGGTCGCCGAGGCGACATAGGTTTCGAAGCCGTCCTTGCCGAAGGCCTGGAAGTCTTCAAACGATTTAATCATAATCGATCTCCTTGCTGTACACCGGGCCACGGCCCTTGTGTAACGTCATATATGCAGTGCACAAAAATTGTCAAGACGATTTTGCATTGCACAATTCCCTGACGCCGTTTACCACTCGGTAAGCCTGAAAGGGTGACAATCGTCTTTGGAGAAGCTATTGGGGAGAGCCGTTCGAGCCTGCTTCGGCAGAGTCGGCCGTGGTGCCGGCACTCGGACACTCGTTTCGAGCGGGTCCTGCATGGGTGGACCCTGAGGGTTGACCCCGAGCGGGTCGTAAGTGGGATGGTAGTCGGGATGCGGGACGCAAGCGCGCAGTCATTGGCGAAATCGACGCTCTGGCGCGGTGTTTCAGCAGTAATTGCGGTCTTGATGCTTGCCGTCGCAACTACCTCGGAAGCGCTTGCCAATCCGAAATTTGCTGCGATCGCCGTTGATGCCAGAACCGGCGAGGTTCTTTACTCAAGCGATCCTGACGGTCAGCGCTATCCGGCCTCCCTGACCAAAGTCATGACCCTCTATATGCTTTTCCAGGAGCTGAAGGCCGGGCGGATGACCCTGGCGACGCCGATCAAGATGTCGCAACATTCCTCAGGGATGCCTCCGACCAAGCTCGGCGTGCCGGCCGGCAAGACGGTTTCGGTCGAGGATGCCATCAAGTCCCTGGTCACGCTGTCGGCCAATGACGTGGCAGCGGCGATCGGCGAGAACATAGCCGGCAGCGAAGCTGCCTTCGCTCAGCGAATGACCAAGACGGCGCGCGCGCTCGGCATGAGCCGGACCACCTTCAAGAATGCATCGGGCCTTCCCAACCCCGGCCAAGTGACGACGGCGCGCGACATGGCGACACTAGCCCTGCGTATTCAGCGCGATTTCCCGCAATACTACCCCTACTTCAAGTTGACGTCTTTCAACTACAAGGGGCGGATTATCCGGACCCACAACCGCCTGCTCGGCAAGTTCGAAGGCACCGACGGAATCAAGACCGGCTACATCCGCGCCTCGGGCTTTAACCTGACCTCGTCCGTCAGGCGCGGCGACAAGCGCATCATCGGTGTCGTCATGGGCGGCAAGACCGGCGCCTCCCGCAATGAGTACATGATGTCGATGCTGAGCAAGTACCTGCCCAATTGCAAGGACGGCAAGGTGCTCGCCGCCTCAATCAAGGGCGCGCCGGCGCCCAAGGACATCGAGCTTGCCGTCGCGGAGGAAACCCAGCCAGCGGCGGTCGACCAGATTATCGAGCCCGAGACAAAGTCCGCGAAGCCCCTGGCGACGGCGAACAAGCCGAAACCCAAGCCTGCGGCAGCCAAGGGCCGCCCATCCGACAAGACCGTCGCCGACCTGGCACGCGCCGCCGTCGAGCTGAACGAGGGCGATGCCGAGGATGCTGACGACGAGGAACTGATCGCCGAAATCCCGCCGGCAAACCCGTCCGCGACGACGATTGCCTCGCTCGCCGCGGATGAGGCCCAGGTCCTTGTCGCGCCGCTGCCGGAAGGCAGCGAGACCATGGTTGCCAAGCAGCCCAGTGGCGAGGCGCTCCCCTTTGCCGTCAAGAGCGATGCGAGTGGTACCGGCTGGACCGGGCAGGTTCTCGTTCCGCCGGCGGAAATGAGCTGGAAGATTCAGATCGGTGCTTTCCCGAACAAGCGTGCCGCCCAGGACAAATTGCGCGATGCCCGCAAGACCGGCGTCTCCCTGCTCAATGACAAACAGGCCTTCACGGTCCAGGTCCAGAAGGGTAACGAAACGATCTATCGTGCCCGCTTCTCCGGCTTCTCCGAGGACGCCGCCCGCGCCGCCTGCCGGCAACTGACCCAGAAGGGCATCGGCTGCGTGGCGCTCTCGCCGCAGTCGTAGTCGCCTTAGGCCGTTCGCGCCTCAGAGTTGCCGGACCGGAAAACGGTTCAGGAGGCTGCCGTGCTTCAGAATCTGGCGAGGACTTTCCCGTTGCGGCTTTCAGTATGGATGGCCGCGGCACTGTGCATCGCTTATCTGGCCGGATCCGCTGCGGCGGCCCAAGAGGAGCGACCCCTTGAGCGCGCGATTGTCGAAGCGGTCATTGCCGGGAAAATCAAGCGCCTTCATGCCTATCTTGTGATCCATCGGGGCCAGACCCTGGCAGAAGTCTATTTCGATGGCGAGGACGAACGATGGGGGCGTAGGGTGGGAGTTGTGCACCACGGGCCCGACACGCTGCACGATGTCCGCTCCATCACCAAGTCGATAACAGCCCTGCTCTACGGAATTGCCCTGGCCGAGGGCAAAGTACCCGGCCCGCATGCACCGCTTCTGGCACAGTTTCCCCAATATGCGGACCTTGCCGGCGATCCGTTGCGCGACAGGATCACGGTCGGTGATGCGCTGGCGATGCAGATGGGCACGGAGTGGGACGAGAACATGCCCTATACCAACCCGCAGAACAGCGAAGTCGCAATGAACCAATCGCCCGATCCCGACCGCTATGCGCTGGACAGACCGATGATCTTCGAGCCCGGAACGCGGTGGACCTACAATGGCGGCGCTGCATCACTCATCGGCAGGCTGATCGCCGATGGCACGGGCGGAAAACTCGACGACTATGCCCGCGAAAAGTTGTTCGAGCCGCTCGGCATCAAACAGTGGGAATGGGCCCGTCGTCCTGATGGCGTGCCATCGGCGGCCTCGGGTTTGCGACTGACCGCGCGCGATTTGGCCAAGGTCGGCCAAATGGTTCTGGCAGGCGGATTGTTTGAGGGACGCTCGATCGTTTCCCGAGAGTGGCTGGATGAGGTATTCACGCCGCATACGCGCTTGCGGGGCATCCGTTATGGATATTTCTGGTGGTTGGCCGACGCGAACGAGCCGCGGGCCTGGGTATCCGGCCTGGGCAACCGGCTGCCAGGTGCAGGCGAGTGGCCGACCTGGATGGCCGGAATGGGCAATGGCGGACAGCGGCTCCAGATCCAGCCGGACATCGGGCTGATCGTTGTGGCCTTTGCAGGCGATTACAACAATCCTCAGGATTGGGTGATGCCGGTACGGATCATTGAGGAAGAGGTCGCAGCCGAGTTGCGCCGCCGACTCGCCAAATAGTCTCTGCCTCAGTCCTGAAGCAGGCGCTCTTTCGCCTGGTTGATCTTCGCGGCGAGGTAATCCGACCCGCCCTTGTCGGGGTGGAACTCCTTCATCAGCCGGCGATGCGCGGAGCGAATCTCTTCGGACTTGGCGCCGGGCTTGAGGCCCAGCACCGCAAAAGCCTCCTCCTCGCTCATTTTGCCGCCCGGGCTCTGCGCCTTCTGTCCGCTCGCCTTGCCACCCCAGGCTTCACGCCAGTTTGGCTTGCTGCGATCGAGCCAGGCCTCAAGCAATGGCAGGCTCTGATCGCCGGCCTTCGCGCACAGATCGTGCAGACTGGCAAGCTGTGCATCCGTCAGGCTCGAAAGCCGTTTGCCCTGCAAGGGGCCGGTTAGCACGTCGCCATCCATGCGGCCCGAATCGTGGTCGAGTTCCATCCCGATGACGGACGTCCGCACCCGCGAGGTCTGGCCGGGCGATTTGCGTTCCCAGGGAAAGCCTGTCGGAAACAGCGTCGACTTGCCCATCAGCCCGAGGCCGAAGACGAAGAGCGGCGCTGCGATCGCCGCCTGGCCGCGCAAGGTCAGGAA
>JAEUMG010000160.1 GCA_016793355.1 Hyphomicrobiales bacterium | reverse complement strand
TACCTTGGGCCGATTCTTGTTTTTGCCTTCGGCCGCCCCCTCCTGCAGCGCATCGTCGATCTGGCCAAACGGCAGAATATCACTTCGATCGCGGATCTTATTGCCGCGCGCTACGGCAAGAGCGAAGCGCTTGGCGCCCTGGTCGCGATCATCGCGGTGATCGGCGTCGTTCCCTATATCTCCATCCAGCTTAAGGCGGTCTCCTTTTCGCTGGAGACCTTGATCGCCCCTGGCACGTTGAGCGGCGTCAATTCGGCCGCGCAGGATCTGGCCTTTCTCGTTGCCGTCGCCATGGCCGCCTTTGCCATCCTGTTCGGCACGCGCCACATCGACACCACCGAGCATCAGCACGGCATGATGCTGGCGATCGCGGTCGAATCGGTCGTCAAGCTGATCGCCTTCGTCGCGGTCGGAGCCTTCGTCACCTTCATCTTCGCCGGCGGTCCCGGTGCACTCTACGAAGCGGCAGCGGCGCAGCCGGAAGTGGCGAATCTCTTCTCGCAAGGCCTCGACGGCGGGCGCTGGATTACCATGACCATGCTCGCCATGTTCGCGATCGTGCTGCTGCCGCGCCAGTTTCATGTGACGGTGGTGGAAAACTCCGGCCGCGCGGACTTGCGCCGTGCCGCCTGGCTGTTTCCGCTCTATCTCGTGGCGATCAACATCTTCGTCGTGCCGATCGCCGTTGCCGGATTGCTGTTTCTGGGCGCCGGGCCCGACGGCGACACCTATGTTCTCGCTTTGCCGATTGCCGCCGGCAGCAGGGAGATGGCGCTGATCGCCTTTCTCGGCGGCCTCTCGGCTTCGACCGCCATGGTGATCGTCGAGACCATCGCGCTCTCGATCATGGTCTGCAATAACATCGTTGTGCCGATCCTGGTGCGCCGGCGCGCCGAGCGCAGTCATGTCCTGGAAGACATGGGGCGCCGCCTGATTGCCGTGCGCCGCTGGGCGATCGTGGCGATCCTGCTTCTTGCCTATAGTTATTACCGCATGATCGGTTCGAGCGCGGCGCTCGCGCAAACCGGTCTCATATCCTTCGCGGCGGTGGCGCAGTTTGCGCCAGCGCTGTTTGTCGGCTTGGTCTGGAAACGCGCCACTGCCCGGGGCGCCAAGATGGGCCTCATCGCGGGATTCGCGATCTGGATCTATACGCTGCTGCTCCCCTCATTCGCCGATGCTGGCTGGATCGGCGCCGGCTTTGTCGAGCAGGGGCCGCTGGGTATCGCGGCGCTGAAGCCCCGCACCTTGTTCTATCTCGAATTCGATCATCTGACCCATGGCGTGATCTGGAGCCTGAGCGTCAACCTTGCCTGCCTCATCGGTTTTTCCCTGATGCGGCAGCCGACGCCGATCGAACGCATCCAGGCGGAGGCCTTCGTACCGCGCGATCTGCCGGCACCGGCGGCGACGGGCTTCAGGATAGGACGTCCGGCGGTTACCGTCGGCCAGCTTGAAACGACCGTTGCGCGCTATCTCGGCGAGGAAAGGACCGGCCAGGCTTTCGCGGAGCATGCCGCGGGCCGCGGCCGCGATTTCGATCCGGATTCCGGTGCCGATATCAGAACCGTGCGCTTTGCAGAGCACCTGCTTGCCAGCGCCATCGGTCCGGCTTCCTCGCGATTGGTGATGGCGCTGCTGCTGGAGCGCCATTCGACCAATGCCCGCGCCGCCGTGAAACTGCTCGACGATGCCTCCGCGGCGATCCAGTACAATCGCGATCTGCTGCAGTCGGCCATCGACAATGTCCGGCAGGGCATTGCCGTCTTCGATCGCGACCATGAATTGACCTGCTGGAATCCGCAGTTTCGCCAGTTACTGTCGTTACCGCCGGAAGTCGCACGACTGGGCACGCGTCTTGAGGATGTGGTCGCGGCCGCGCTCGCCAACGCCAACTACCCTGATTCAGAGATAGAGGCGGCGGTCGCCGACCGCGTCCGCCGGCTGGCACGGGGACACGAGCCTTTCCGCGAGAAGTTCGATCCCGGCGGCGTCATCGTCGAGATCGACAGCAGCTCTCTTCCCGATGGCGGCATCGTCATCACCTTCGCCGACATAACCGACACCGTTACCTCCGCCGAAGCGCTGATCAGTGCCAATGAAACGCTGGAAAGACGTGTCGCTGAACGCACCGCCGAACTGACGCGTCTCAATGCCGAACTGGCCAAGGCCAAGCACCGCGCCGATGAAGCAAGCCGCGGCAAGACTCGCTTCATCGCCGCCGCAAGTCACGACATCCTGCAGCCGCTCAACGCCGCCCGTCTCTTCACCTCCAGCCTGGTTGATCGCCAGGGCAAGCCGGAGCAGGGGCAATTGGTGCGCAATATTGATGCCTCGCTTGAGGCGGTCGAGGAAATTCTCAATGCGCTGCTCGATATCTCGCGCCTCGATGCCGGAGCGATGCGGCCCGATATCAGCATCTTTCGCATCGATGAGTTGTTGCGCGCCCTGGCGCTCGAATTCGGGCCCATGGCGCGCGCGCGCGGGCTCGAACTGAGGGTGGTCTCCTGTTCGCTTGCGGTGCGAAGTGATCGCAAGCTGCTGCGGCGCATACTTCAGAACCTCGTTTCGAACGCCATAAAATACACCGGCAAGGGTCGCGTACTCATGGGCTGCCGGCGGCATGGCGGTCGGCTGCGCATCGAAGTCCACGATACGGGGGCGGGGATTCCCGAATCGAAGAGGAGACTGATTTTCCGCGAATTCGAACGGCTCTCTCAGGATTCAGGCGGCGCCCCTGGGCTCGGCCTCGGACTGTCCATCGTCGATCGCATCGCGCGCATGTTGAAGCATCCGGTCGGGCTGCGCTCGGAAGTCGGCAGAGGTAGCGTGTTCACCGTCACGCTTCCCGTTTCAACGCAGCCGGCCGAAGTCGCTGCCGAGACCGGCCCTGCCACGCGAGCGGCGGAGGACAAGCTTGCCGGGCTCACAATCCTCGTCGTCGACAATGAGCCGGCAATTCTCGAAGGCATGCGCAGTCTCCTGGAGGGGTGGGGTTGCACCGTCTTCCTCGCGCAATCCGCCGCCGATGCCCGGGCCCTGTGGGACGATAGGGGCGATAAGGTGGACTTGATCCTTGCCGACTATCATCTCGATGGTGATGACGGCCTTGCTCTTATTGAGGCGATCCGCGCGCAGGCGCCGCGCATGGTACCGGCGATCCTCATCACCGCCGATCGCTCTCGTCAGGTGCAGGATCTCGCCGCCGTTCATGACGTGCAATGCCTGCGCAAGCCGTTGCGCCCGGCCGCATTGCGCGCCGCCATCGGCCATGCCTGCATGCAGACAGGCACCGTCGAGGCGGCGGAGTAAGGCATCCGAAGGAAAGACAACGCAAAAATTGTCATTGCCGGGCTTGTCCCGGCAATCCATCGTGAGAATAACTCCGCCAACGGAGTATCGGCACAGTGGATCACCGGAATAAATCCGGTGATGACAAATCCGAGAGGATGAGGATTGTCACCCGGAGTTTGGCACCGTTTCCCCGTCGATCCGGCTTGCGGCAATCACCGCCTGGGTGCGGCTGTCGACTTCGAGCTTCTGCAGGATCGCCGAGACATGCGCCTTGACGGTCGCCTCCGAGACCTTCAGCTGATAAGCGATCTGCTTGTTGAGGAGACCCTCGCGCAGCATCATCAGCACACGGATTTGCTGCGGCGTGAGGGTGGTCAGCCTGCGCGCCAGCTGGTCGATCTCATTGTCGGTTGCCTGCCGCACGCCTGCATCCTCCGGTAGCCAGACATCGCCGCGCAGCACCGCGGCGATCGCCCGCTTCATGGTCTCCGCACTTGACGATTTCGGGATATAGCCCGAGGCTCCAAGATCGATGGCACGGCGGATGAGATGTGCTTCTTCGCTCGCCGAAACGACCGCGACCGGCACCGAGGGATACTCGGCACGCAAGTACACGAGGCCGGAAAAGCCCTGAACGCCCGGCATTTTGAGGTCGAGCAGCACCAGATCGAAATCGCTGTCGCGAGCCAGAATGGCGCTTACCGCGTCAAGCGTTCCGGCTTCGGCGATGGCGATTCCCGGAAAGGCCGTGACCAGGGCCTGCTTCACCGCTTCGCGAAACAGCGGATGGTCATCGACTACGATGACACGCTGGCCTGCCATTCAGCAGTTGCCCTCCCTGGCTATGCCTGCCGTGTGTTCTTGTCATGCGTCCCGGCTGGCATTTGCAAGGTTAGCGTGGTCATATCGCCACGCCAAGCTTAACATCATGGAGTGACTGAATGGCGCGCCGGCCCGCCTATCCCGAAATCGAGCCTTATCGTCAGGGGCGCCTCGGCGTGTCCGATCTGCATGAGCTCCACTTCGAGGAATGCGGCAATCCCGGCGGGCAGCCTGTAGTCGTGCTGCATGGCGGGCCGGGCGGCGGCTCGATGCCTTATCTGCGCCGCCTGCATGATCCCGCGACCTACCGCATCATTCTTTTCGACCAGAGGGGTTGCGGAAGATCGACGCCGCATGCCGAGCTCAGGGAGAACACCACCTGGGACCTCGTCTCCGACATGGAGCGCCTGCGCGAATATCTCGGCATCGAACGCTGGCAGGTCTTCGGCGGCTCCTGGGGCTCGACACTGGCGCTCGCCTATGCCGAGACCCATCCCGACCGCGTCACCGGGCTCGTGCTGCGCGGCATCTTCACGCTCAGGCGCAGCGAATTGCTATGGTTCTATCAGGAAGGCGCCAATTGGCTTTTCCCCGATGCCTGGGAAGCCTATCTCGCACCCATCCCCGAAGCCGAGCGCCACGACATGATGGCGGCCTATTACAAGCGGCTTACGGGTCCCGATCGCGCCGAGGCCTTGCGCTGTGCCAAGGCGTGGAGCCAATGGGAGGGCACGACCTTGTCGCTGCTGCCCGATCCGGCGCGCGTCAATCAGTTCGGTGCCGACGCCTATGCCATCGCCTTCGCCTCGATCGAATGCCACTACTTCGTCAATCGCGGCTTCTTTGCCTATGACGGGCAGCTGATCGCCGAAGCCGGAAAGCTGCGAAACATTCCCGGCGCCATCGTCCATGGCCGCTACGATGTGGTGACGCCGCTCGCCATCGCTTGGGAGCTGCACCAGGCCTGGCCGGAAGCGTCTTTCGAGATCGTTGCCGATGCCGGCCACACCGTGACCGAGCCCGGCCTCACCTCGGCGATCGTCAAGGTTACCGACCGCATGCGCGGATTGGCCTGACGGAAATCATGTTCCCGGTCACCACGATATCGCCGCAAATTCGCCGGGCCGCCGCCCCGATATCGGCCACAAGCAGCCATCATGCGAGGTCACGCTCGGCCTCGATCCAGCGGGGGATCGAGGCCGAGATCATCGGTTAATGAGCGGGGAAAGCTCGATTTCTAGGGGATTTCCTCTAGTCGCATCCCACGTTGTGAGCGTGTTGGCCGCGCAGCTCCTGTCGCCGTCCCGGGCTTGCGCGTGTCAAGGGCCCGCCTGCTCTGCCGAGAGGGGAGCAGGCGGGCCACGCTTTCTTCTTGCTGATCCTCATCGCCATCTTCGCCTGACAAGGACAGTGCGCGCGGCGGACGAGTCCACACAATGGCGACGAGTGCGTGCAGCAGGCCTACTCGCCGGTCTGCGCCCGGGCGCGGCGGATGCCGAGCCTGAGAATGCGCTCCAGCAGAGCCGGATAGCGGATGCCAGCATGCAGCGCGGCTTGCGCGAATTCCTCGATCCGTGCGATCTCCGGATTGGGGTTGGCCTCGATGAAATACGGCACGTTGTCGGCCGAAAGACGGAAATCGATGCGCGCATAGCCGTCGAGTTCGAGCGTGCGGCAGATGCGCTTGGCGAGACGCTGGATCCGCGTGGTCAGCTCCGGCGTCAGGCCTTCGGCCGGGCCTTGCGTGATCTGATGGCGCTCCTGATAATCCGGA
>JAEUMG010000140.1 GCA_016793355.1 Hyphomicrobiales bacterium | reverse complement strand
CGGCTGCGGCGCATCTCATTGCGCGCGGCGTGCCGGTGACGATCTTCGAAGCGGCATCGCGGGTGGGCGAGAATATCCGCGACTGGGGCCATGTCCGCCTGTTCTCGGTCTGGGACCAGTGTATTGATCAGGCCGCGGCCGGGCTGCTCGAAAGGCATGGCTGGAAGCGTCCGGAGGGCAGCAGCCTCCCGACAGGCGGCGAGCTCGTCAAGGACTATCTCGAACCGCTGGCGGCCACCCCCGAAATTGCCCGCAGCCTGAAGCTCGATGCACGGGTGACGCGGGTCTCGCGCGCCGGCCTGGATCGCATGAGCAACAAGGAGCGCGGCACGCGCCCCTTCGTTCTGAGGATCGAAAGCGCCAATGGCAGGAGCGAGCGCGTCGCAGCGCGCGCCGTCATCGATGCCTCCGGTACATGGCAGCATCCCAACCCGGCCGGTCCCGGGGGCTGGCATGCCGATGGCGAACGGGAAAATGCATCGCGTATCGCCTATGGCATACCGGATATCGGTGGAACGCGCCGTGCCGACTATGCCGGCAAGCGCACGCTGGTCCTGGGCGGCGGGCATTCGGCGGCGAATGCGCTTCTCGATCTCGCCTTGCTCGCCGAGAGTGCCCCGGGCACGCGGCTGACCTGGGCGGTACGCGGCACGTCGCTCGCCAAAGTGTTCGGCGGCGGGGAGAGCGACCAATTGCCGGCGCGCGGTGCCCTCGGCGCGCGGTTGCGCGCGCTCACGACGGCCGGGCGGCTTGAGACCGTGACCGGCTTCACGCTTGAGGCGATCGAGAAGGCGGGCGAGGCGATGCTGGTGACCGGAACGGTCGACGACAAGGCGCGGCAGCTCGGCCTCTTCGACCGCATCATTGTCGCGACGGGCCAGCGTCCCGGTTTCGAATTTGCCCGCGAATTGCAGCTCGATCTGCATCCGGTCGTCGAAAGCTCACGCGCCCTCGGCCCCTTGATCGACCCGAACGAGCATTCCTGCGGGACGGTGCCGCCGCATGGATGGAGGGAGCTGGCGCATCCGGAACCCGACTACTTCATCGCCGGCATCAAGAGCTATGGCCGCGCCCCCACCTTCCTTCTGCTGACCGGCTATGAGCAGGTGCGCTCGGTGGCCGCCCATCTTGCCGGCGATCATGCCGCTGCCGATGATGTGAGGCTGGTTCTCCCCGAAACCGGCGTGTGCAATGCCACGCTCGAACAGGTGGCGCCCGGAGGCCTGTGCTGTGACGGCGCTGCGCCGGATGCGGCGGAGCCGTGCTGCGAACGGCCGCCCGAAGCAGCGAAAACCGCCTGCTGCAGCGGTCCCGCGCCGCAAGCCAGGACGGCCTGCTGCGGTGTTTCGCGCAAGGAAGCCGAGCTCGCCGGCGTGATATGACGACGCGATCGGGAATGCCCTGGAAGACAGTGACGGCGCTTGCTTTTTCGCAGCTCGTTGCCTGGGGCATTCTCTACTACGCCTTCGCCGTCATCCAGGCCCCGATGGGCCGGGAGAACGGCTGGTCCCTGCCGCAGATGAACGGAGCGTTCTCGCTCGCGCTGTGCATCAGCGGGCTCTCCGCCTATCATGTCGGCCGCCATATCGACCGGCAAGGCGGCCGCCGGGTGATGTTCGTTGGCGCGCTTGTCGCCGCCTTCGCCCTGTATGGCTGGTCGCAAGTGACAATGCTGTGGCAGTTCTATCTCGTGATGGCCGTTGCCGGCATCGCCGCCTCGATGACGCTCTACGAGGCGGCCTTTGCCGTGGTCGCGAGACTTGCGCCGCAAGACTATCGCCGCGGCATTACCACGATCACCATCCTCGGCGGCCTTGCCAGCACCTGCTTCATTCCGCTGACGCACTATCTGGTCGAGCAGTTCGGCTGGCGCGCCACGCTCCTGATCCTTGCGGGCATCATGCTGCTGGTCTGCGCGGCAATCCCCTTGCTGGCGCTTTCACCGGCGGTACGCGATGCGGCGGTCCAAACGCTGAAGCCGGACAATGCGCGGGTGTTTGACGCGGTGAAGCGCATGCCTGCCTTCTGGCTGCTCATCATCGCCTATGTCGCGCACGCCTTCTTCTACACCGCGCTCCTGTTCAATCTCCTGCCCTATCTCGCCGAGCGCGGCTTCTCGTCCGCCGCCGCGGTCGGCGTCTACGCGCTCATCGGACCGTCGCAGGTGGCCGGCCGTGCGGCCTTGCTCACGATCGACAGGCACATGAGGACCGCCCATGCCGGGCTCATCGCGACGGCCGTGCCGGTCATCGCCGTCTTCATGCTCGGCTTCATGGCGCCGGGCAGCGTCGCGGCCTATCTGTTCCCTGTCCTGTTCGGTTTCAGCATGGGGGTTAAGACCGTGGTCCAGGCGACGGCCGCGCCGGAATTCCTGCGCCAGGCGTCCTACGGCGCGCTTCAGGGACTCATCGCCCTGCCGGTGGCGCTTGCCATGGCATCGGCACCGTTCGTCTCCGCGCTCTTGTGGACACAGGGCGGGTCGCAGCTGCTGGTCGGCGCCCTCGCCGTGCTGGCGGTCGTGTCCTTTGCCAGCTTTGCCCTGGCGGCGCGCCAATCATCGACGCGCCGTGATGCGGCGGCAGCCTGACTGGTGGCCAGCCCCGTCAGGCGCCGTGCGATCGCGACGAGGCCGGCAGGCCTTTTTCGTACCAGTCCTTGCTGGCATTGACGATCTTGACCACCGAAAGCATGACCGGGACCTCGATCAGCACGCCGACGACCGTGGCCAGGGCGGCACCGGAATGCAGCCCGAACAGGCTGATGGCTGCCGCGACCGCGAGCTCGAAGAAATTGCTTGCGCCGATGAGTGCCGATGGTGCGGCGACGCAGTGCTTTTCGCCGGCCATGCGGTTGAGAAGATAGGCCAAACCCGAGTTGAAATAGACCTGGATCAGGATCGGCACGGCGAGCATCGCGATGATCAGCGGCTGTGCGAGGATCTGCTGGCCCTGGAAACCGAACAGCAGAACCAGGGTCGCGAGCAATGCGACGAGCGACAATGGCTGCAGGGTGCTGAGAAGCCGCGTCAGTGCCGGCATGCCACCCGAATTCAGTACCATCCGTCGGATGATCTGCGCCGCGATGACCGGCACGACGATATAGAGCACGACCGACAGCAGCAGTGTTTCCCACGGAACGACGATGGCGGACAAGCCCAGCAGCAGCCCGACGATCGGCGCGAAGGCAACCACCATGATGACATCGTTGAGCGCCACCTGGCTCAAGGTGAAATGCGGCTCGCCGTTGGAAAGATTGCTCCACACGAAGACCATCGCCGTGCAGGGCGCCGCCGCGAGGAGTATGAGGCCCGCAATGTAACTCTCGATCTGATCCGCCGGCAGATAGGGCCGGAAGATCCAGCCGATGAACACCCAGCCGAGCAGGGCCATCGAAAACGGCTTGATCGCCCAGTTGATGAACAGCGTGACGCCGATTCCCCGCCAGTGCTGCGTCACTTGCGACAGGGCGGCGAAATCGATCTTGATCAGCATCGGCACGATCATCAGCCAGATCAGCACGGCGACCGGCAGATTGACCTGGGCGATTTCCATGGCGCTGATGGCGGAGAAGGCCGAAGGCATGAACTGGCCGAGCGCGATGCCCGCGACAATGCACAGCCCGACCCAGACGGTGAGGTAGCGTTCGAACGTGGACATGAGGCTTAAGCTGACTGGCGGTCTTTTACGGAAGCTTCGCGGCGCTCGCCGATTTCGGTCAGGTGACGCTGCAGGCTGAGCCGGTCGAGCGACGAGATCGGCAGGTTCACGAAGATGGAAATGCGATTCTTGAGCATGCGATAGGCTTCGTTGAAGGCGACGCGCTTTTCGACATCGCTGCCTTCGACGGCGGCCGGATCGGGCTGCCCCCAATGAGCCGTCATCGGCTGTCCGGGCCAGATCGGGCAGACCTCGTTGGCAGCATCGTCGCAGACCGTGAAGACGAAATCCATCACCGGCGCATCGGGCGTTGCAAACTCATCCCAGCTCTTTGAGCGGAATTTGCTGACATTGTAGTTGAGGTTCTTCAGCAATTCGCGCGCGAACGGGTGAATCTCGCCGCGCGGCGTGCTGCCCGCACTAAAGGCGTTGAACTTGCCCATGCCTTCGCGCTGCAGGATCGCCTCGGCCATGATGGAGCGGGCGGAATTGCCCGTGCACAGGAACAGGACATTGTAGGGGCGATGATCAGCCACAGATACCTCCTTCGGCGCAGCACGGCGCCAGGGCTTCGATTACGGGCATGCACAGCTCCGGCTTGCCGACGCAGCAGTCGCGCAGCAAATACAGAACCAGATTGCGCACGGCGGTCAGTTCCGCGCGGTAGATGATGGAACGGCTCTGCCGCTCGGCGACCACGAGGCCAGCGCGCGAGAGGACGGCAAGATGGCTCGACATCGTATTCTGGGGGACGTTCAGCCGGCGGGCGACTTCGCCGGCCGGCAGGCCGTGCGGTTCGCTGCGCACCAGTTCGCGAAAGGCTTCGAGCCGCGTCGGCTGGGCCAGGGCCGCGAGGGCTTCGGCATGGTTTGATAAATCCATAAATCCAGATTAATGGATATCATATGACAACACAATGACAGCTTTCGCTCTGGGCGAAACCCTGCTGAATCAGCCTCGATGCTCCGGTTGGATTCGCAGACCTTATGAAAACAGGCCAGCTCGCGGGAGCAGTAATCCTCAGCATCGTATTCGGCAGCCTGCACGCATTCAGCGTCCTGGCGCTGCCGCTGCAGCATGCGTTTGCTGCGTCGCGGGCCGGTGTCAGCCTGGGCTATGCGCTCGCGCTTTCGGCCCTCACCGTCGCTGTCTATCTTGCGCCTGCAATCATGCGGCGGCTGACCCCGGCCGGTGTGGCGATAGCCTGCGCTGCTCTTGCCGCAACCGGTCTGCTGATCGCCGGATCGGCGCTTGGGTTGATTTCATTTCTTGCCGGTTTCGGCGCGATCTTCGGCTTTGCCAATGGTGTCGCCTATAGCCTCTTCCTCGACCGCGCGGCTGCCGCACTGGCAGGGCAGAAAGGACTAGCCATCGGTCTCGTCACCGCGACATATGGCGGCGGTGCTGCCGTGTTTGCACCGATCCTGGACGCTGCGACTGCGGTTTCATCCGTCTTCATGGCGCTCATGATGCTGGGTCTGGTTGTGTTTCTCGGCGGGCTGGTGGCGTCCTGGCTCTTCAGAGGGTCGCGATTCGCCATCGCCGACCGTGGTATGCCGGCTGAAACGCCCCGGCGCTGGATGCTTGTCATGTGGGCCGTGTATTTCTGCGGCGTGTTCGGTGGGCTGATGCTTCTCGCCCACGCGGCGCCGCTGCTTGAATGGCAATTCGCCGGAACGAGCCTGACATCGCTCGCCGTCATGCTCGTAGCGCTTGGGAATATCGCCGGCAGCGTCGGCGGTGGCTATTGGGGACAAATCTCATCGCCGCGCCACGCCTTGGCGCTGCCGATCGTGATCGGCATCTTCGCGACCGTGCTGCTCTTGGTCTCGAACGATCGGGTATTGTCGCTGGCAGCCCTTGCTGCCGCCGGCCTCTCCTATGGCGCGCTCATCGCGGCCATTCCCGTCGTTGTCGTGACCAGCGTCGGAGCCAGCGGATTTGCCCATGCCTTCGGACGGATCTTCAGTGCATGGGGGCTTGCCGGACTGGCAGGGCCTCCGCTCGCCGGCGTGTTGTTCGACTATTCCGCCGCCTATGACAGCGCCCTGCTGGTCGCGCTGTCCATGTCATGCGCCGGCCTCGTGCTGACCCTGTTTGTGCCGCACCGTCACGGTTGAAAGCCTCAGTACAAATGACACGCGACGCCGCGCGCTCCGCCGGCATCGGCGACAATGCGCTCACGCGGAACTTCGACCTCGCAACGCGCAAAGGCCTTGTGGCAGCGCGGATGAAAATGGCAACCTGCCGGCGGATTCTGCGGGCTCGGCGGATCGCCCTTGAGCACGATCCGCGCCGTGCCTTGCGGGTGGCCGGGGATCGCCGAGATCAGCGCCTCGGTATAGGGATGCAGCGGACGATCGAACAGCGGCACGGCAGGTGCCGCTTCGACGATCCGCCCGAGATACATCACCGCGACGCGATCGCTCACATGCTCGACGACCGAGAGGTCATGCGAGATGAAGATGTATGATAGCCTGAGCCGCTGTTTCAATTCCAACAGCAGGTTGAGAATCTGCGACTGGATCGAGACGTCGAGCGCGGAGACTGGCTCATCGAGGATGACGAGCTTCGGCTCGAGCACGATCGCCCGCGCAATGCCGATACGCTGGCGCTGGCCGCCGGAAAATTCATGCGGATACCGTTGCGCGGCCTCGGGGCCGAGCCCGACCAGGCGCAGGCACTCCAATACCTTGCTGCGCCGTTCGGGGCGCTGGCCAAGCCGGTGAATGTCGAGCGGCTCGGCCACGATATCGCCGATCGTCATGCGCGGATCGAGCGACGCATAAGGATCCTGGAACACGATCTGCATGTCGCGGCGCATCGCCCTGAGCGCTTGCGTGTCGAGCTTTCGCAATTCGGCTCCCGCGAAACGGATCGATCCTTCATCCGCCTCGATCAAGCGCAGGAGCAATCGCGCAAGCGTTGATTTGCCCGAGCCCGATTCCCCGACAATGCCGAGCGTCTCGCCCCGCCAGACCTTGAGCGAAACATCCGACACGGCCTGCACCGGTCCGCCGCCGTCGCGCGCCGGAAATCTTTTGACGAGACCTTCCGCTTCGAGCAGAGGCGCCGGACCTGCATTCATGGCATGGGGTTCCAGCACTCCACGCGACGGCCCGGCGCAATCTCGTCAAGGCCCGGCCGCTCGCTACGGCATCGCTCGAGCACGCGCGGACACCGGCCGGCGAAGCTGCAGCCCATGCCGCGCGCGCCGGGCGGCGGCACCGTTCCGGGAATCGTCGGCAGCAATGCTCCGCGCGGCACCTTGCGCGGCGTCGAGGCGAGGAGGCCCGCCGTATAGGGATGCCGCGGTCGCTCCAGGACCTCAGCCGCGCGTCCTGTTTCGACGATCCGGCCGGCATACATCACCGCGATATCGTCGCAGAGTTCGGCGACCACGCCGAGGTCATGCGTGATGAGCAGGATCGCCAGGCCGAGTTCGCGCTGCAGTTTGCCGAGGAGCTCGAGGATCTGCGCCTGCACCGTCACATCGAGCGCTGTCGTCGGCTCGTCGGCGATGAGCAGGGCCGGCCGGCAGGCGAGCGCCATGGCGATCATGACCCTCTGCCGCAGTCCGCCCGACAATTGATGCGGATATTGGTCGAAACGTGCCGCGGGCGACCCGATGCCGACCTCGCGAAGCCCGGCAATGGCGGTCTCGCGCGCTTCCGCCCAGGAAAGGCCGCGATGAAGTATCAAGGCCTCGGCAATCTGCGATCCGACGGTGAAGGTCGGATTGAGGCTCGTCATCGGCTCCTGGAAGATCATGGCGAGCCGATCGCCGCGCAAGGCCCGCAACCGACGCTCGCTGGCCGCAACGAGATCTTCGCCCGCGAACAGGATACGCCCCGCATCGATATGGGCCGGCGGCATCGGTAGGAGTCGCATCAGCGTCTGGGCAGTCACACTCTTGCCGCAGCCCGATTCTCCGACAAGGCCGAGCGTTTGACCGGGGCGCAGGGCGAATCCGACATCGCTCACCACCCGCACCATCCCGTCATCGGTCTGGAAAGAAATCGACAGTCCTTTGACGGAAAGAAGCTGTTCGCCCGGCGCGCCGTCTGCCTGCCGATCGATCGTCAATTCGGCCTGATCGATCACTCGAAGACGCAGCGTGGGAAATAGAATGACACGACCCAGTTCGGCATGTCGACGATCTCGCTGATGCGCAGGTCGCCGGCGACGGAGCAGAGCAGGTAGGCGTCGATCTCGCTCATGCGATAGCGCCTGGACAGAAGCTCGACCATGCCGAGCACCGCCGCCTTCGAGGCCTCCATGAGGTCTGGCCCGATGCCGGTCGTTGCTTCATAGCCCTTGCCGTCGAGATGACGCGTCACCGGGCCCGGCGTGGTGAAGCGCGGGAATTTGAGATTGGCGCCCTTGATGAGGTCGAAGCGCGCGGCAAGCGAGCAGGGGCTCTCGATTGCGGTTCCGCAGACCTCGCCGTCGCCTTGCGTCGCATGCGTGTCGCCGACCGAGAAGAGCCCGCCGGCGACTTCGACGGGAAGATAGAGTTCGGTCCCTGCCGACATGTCGCGGATATCCATGTTTCCGCCCATGCGTCGCGGCGGAACGATGGAATGAGGGCCCGCTTCGGCCGGTGCGAGCCCGATCGTGCCGCAAAATGGCTTGAGGGGTACCTTGCCGCCGGGACCATAGGCGGCGGGCGTGAGTGCAATCTTGTCATAGGTCCAGATGTGAAGGGCGGGTTCCTTGAAGGTATCCGCAAGCAGGCCGAAACCTGGAATATTGGCCGTCCAGCCCCAGCCGGAAGGCGTGAAATCGAGGAGCGTCACCTTGATGGCATCGCCCGGCTCGGCACCATCGATAAAGACGGGGCCAGCGACCGGATTGACCTTGGCAAAGTCGAGAGCGACAACGTCCGCAACCGTCGATTTGGGGTTCAGTTGCCCGCCGGAAGAATCGACTGGGTGAAATTCGATTGTCTCGCCCGGCTTTGCCTTAACGACCGGCTTGTTGGAATTGTCCCAGCCGAAATGGCATTGGTGATTGTGAATAGTGTGATTGTGCACCATTGCCCGATCTTCCTGCTTGATTGAGAGAGGGCCCCAACCGCGACGAGGCCCTCCTCAGACTCCTATTGTGCGTCCTTTGCGTAGATGTAGTCGTAATTCACCGGAATATGGATCGGATCGGTGAAGAGCGCAGGATCGCCGCCCAGCCGGTCTGAATGATAAGTGAAGCGGACCTCGTTGAAGACCGGCGCCCACGGCGCATCCTTCAAGACATCATCGAAGATGCCCTTCCAGAGCGCGACGCGCTCAGCTTTCTGTTCGTCCTTCACCATGGCATCGGCCGCGTGACCGCGATCATCCAAGGCCTTGTTGCAGTATTTCGACCAGTTCCAACCGCCTTCGACCGCGCCCTCACAACCCAGGATGCCATAATAGAAGTTGTTCGGGTCTGGGAAGTCGGCGATCCACGCCATGCCGCCCGACCAGATCATCGGCGCTTTGCCGGCGCCACCGGCGGCAATGACTTCGGCCTGGGCAAGCGACTTGATCTCCGCCTTTATGCCGATGGCGGCCAGATCCTGCTGGATCGCCTGGGCGATGCGCGGATTGGGATCGACATTCATCACATAAAGCTCGGACGTAAATCCGTCGGCAAATCCGGCTTCGGCCAAAAGCTTCTTGGCACCTTCCGGATCGTAGGCATAGCCCTTATTGTCGGGATTGTAGCCGGGCATGGCAGGCGGCAGCGCCTGGCTTGCCGGCACAGCGCGGTTATTAATGATCTTGACGATGCGGTCCTTGTTGATAGCCATGTTAATCGCCTGACGAACCTTCAGATT
>JAEUMG010000103.1 GCA_016793355.1 Hyphomicrobiales bacterium | reverse complement strand
CATCCGGAAACTCGCGCCGGGGCTTGAGGTCGAGGCGACGGCGCCGGACGGCATCGTCGAAGCCGTCTCGGTCAAGGGCGCGAAGGGATTTGCCTTCGGGACGCAATGGCATCCCGAATACAAGGCCGCGCAAAATCCGGATTCGGTGAAACTCTTCGAGGCCTATGGCGACGCCGTCCGCGCCTATGTTCGCCACAAGTCGGAGCCACATCCCGAACGCAATGTGCGGGTAGCATGAACCACTTCGTCGTCCCGGCTATCACCGGGATGACGAATTACATAGCCGAACTCAAACCAGCGCTGGCAACTCCGACAGCGACTTGATCATTGCGGCGGGCTTGCCCGGTATCCGGTCATCGGGAAGTCCGGCGCGATCGATACGCACCGACTGAAATCCGAACTGCGCCGCCCCTTGCGCATCCCACGGATTGGCTGAAACAAAACAGACCGACAAGGCATCGGCCAACCCGAGCTTGTGCTGGGCATGGCGATAGACGCGCCGGCTCGGCTTGTAGATGCCGACGTCTTCGACCGACAGAACCATCTCGATGAGCTTTTCGAGGCCCGCGGCCCTGACCGCCGAATCGAGCATCGAAGGGCTGCCATTGGACAGGATCGCGGTCCGCTTGCCCTTGGCGCGCACCGCGGTGAGGGCCTCCGCCGCATCGGGATAGGCCTCGAGCTTGAGGTAGAACACCATCAATTCGTCCTTGAGCCCCGGATCGTCGATCGCGCAGGCGGCAAGGGCATAGTCGAGCGCATCGCCCGTGACCTTCCAGAAATCGGCGTGAACGCCCATCAGGCTGCGCAGCCATGAATATTCGAGCTGCTTCTGGCGCCACAGCCTCGAGAGCTCGTCCGCCCTCGGACCGATTTCGGCGGCGAGCTTCGAGACCGGCCCGTGCACGTCGAACAGCGTTCCATAGGCGTCGAATACGCACGCCTTGATGCCTTCAAGCTTGGTCATTAAGCGGGTTCTCCCCAGCCCACGCGCGGGCTATGCTAGCGTTACTCAGGGAAAACTCAAATGGCGCATGACGGCCACGACCACGATCATCACCACGGTAGCGAACTCTCGCCCATCGCACTGCGCGTGAAGGCGCTTGAGTCGCTCTTGATCGAAAAGGGCTATGTCGATCCGGCCGCGATGGACGCACTGATCGAGACCTATGAAACCAAGATCGGGCCGCGCAATGGCGCCCGCGTCGTCGCCAAAGCCTGGACCGATCCAGCCTATCGCAAATGGCTGTTCGAGGATGCGACCGCGGCGATCGCAAGTCTCGGCTACACCGGCCGGCAGGGCGAGCACATGGTGGCGCTCGAGAACACGCCCGATACGCATAACATGGTCGTCTGTACGCTGTGCTCCTGTTACCCATGGCCGGTGCTCGGGCTTCCGCCGGTCTGGTACAAGTCGCCGCCTTACCGCTCGCGTGCCGTGATCGATCCGCGCGGCGTGCTGAAAGAATTCGGCGTCGAACTGCCGGCGACGACGCAGGTGAAGGTATGGGATTCAACCGCCGAGATCCGATACCTCGTCATTCCGATGCGACCCGCCGAGACCAGGGATTGGAGCGAAGAGAAGCTCGCCGAAATTGTCACGCGCGATTCGATGATCGGCACCGGCCTGGTGCAAGTACCCGCATGAACGGGCCGCAGGACCTGGGCGGCATGATGGGCTTCGGGCCGATCGCGCCCGAGCCGAACGAACCCGTCTTCCATGCGGACTGGGAGCGCCGCGCCTTCGGCGTCGTCCTCGCCATGGGAGGGCTCGGAGCATGGAGCATCGATCAGTCGCGCTTCGCCCGCGAAAGCATGCCGCCGGCGGAGTATCTTTCCTCGACCTATTACGAGATCTGGCTGGCCGGCCTCGAGCGCCTGATGCGCGAGCGCGGGATGCTCGAAGGCGAGCCGAAGAAGCTCAAGAAACTCACCAAGGACGAGGTCGCGTCGCGATTGGCACGCGGCAGCCCCTGCGATCGGGCGACAAACAAGCAGGCACGTTTCAAGCCGGGTGATCGTGTCCGCGCCAGGAACATTCATCCCGAAGGCCACACCAGGCTGCCGCGCTATGTGCGCGGGCATGTGGGCGAGATCGCGCGGGTGCATGGCTGCCATGTCTTTCCCGACAGCAATGCCAAGGGGCGCGGCGAAGACCCGCAGTGGCTCTACGCCGTTTCATTCAGCGCGCACGAATTATGGGGGCATGACACCGCCGACAGCGTGACGCTCGATCTCTGGGAGCCCTATCTGGAGCCGCCCGCATGAACGGCGCGCATGATCTGGGCGGCGCGATGGGTTTCGGGCCTGTTGCGCCCGAGCCGAATGAGCCGGTTTTTCATGAGGACTGGGAGCGCCGCGTCTACGGCCTCATGGCGGCGGTCGGCGATGTCGGCGGCTGGTCGATCGACGAGGACCGCTCGGCCTGCGAAGCCATGAGCCCTGCGACCTATCTGAAGACCGGCTATTACGAACACTGGCTGCACGGGCTTGAATACCTGCTGGTGAAGCACGGGCTCGCGACACCGCAGGAAATCGCGACCGGCAAGATTCTATCCCCGCGCAAGACAGTGCCCGAAGCGACTACGGCCGGCGAAGTGTGGGAGCGCGTTACCGGGCCGGGAAGCTACCTCCGCCAGCCGCAAAGCCCTGCCCGATTCAAGCCGGGCGATAAGGTCAGAACACGGAACATCCATCCCGAAACACATACCCGTCTGCCGCGCTATGCGCGGGGCCGCACCGGCGAAATCACACTCGTCCATGGCTGCCACGTATTCCCCGACAGCAATGCGATGGGGACAGGCGAAGATCCGCACTGGCTCTATGCCGTGACGTTCACAGCCCGGGAATTATGGGGCCGCGACACGGCCGACACGGTGACCCTCGATCTTTGGGAGCCCTATCTTGAGCCTGCCTGACCTCCCCGCTTTGCTGCGCGACAAGGACGGCCCGGTTTTTCGCGAGCCCTGGGAAGCCCAGGTCTTCGCCATGATCGTCTCCCTGCATGAGCGCGGCGCCTTCACCTGGACCGAATGGACGCAAGCCCTTGGCAAACAATTAAAATCCGGATCAGAGGAAAATTATTACGAATCTTGCCTGAAAACCCTTGAATTCTTGGTTGAGAGGAATTATATTCTTAGCCATGAAGAACGTTTGGACCGTATTGAAGCTTGGGATCGCGCTGCTAGGGCTACTCCTCACGGGCGGCCGATCGAACTCAGCCAAGGGCTCCAAAGCCCGGAAAAGTCTCGAGCAGCCAGTAAGCCAGGCGCTGGTGGAAGCCGGTGAGGAAGCCGATGCCGGCCAGCACCAGCAGGCCGCCCATGACCTTCTCCACGGTTCCCAGATGCCGCGAGAACCGGCGCAGGAAGCCGAGGAAGCGGTCGACGCCGAGCGCCGCCAGGAGGAACGGAATGCCGAGCCCTGCCGAATAGAGGGCGAGCAGAGCCGCACCCTTGGCCGAACTCTCCTCGCTGGCCGCGACCGCAAGGATCGTGGCGAGAACCGGCCCGATGCAGGGCGTCCAGCCGAAGGCGAAGGCAAGGCCCACCGCATAGGCGCCAATGAGCCCCGCCGGCCGGGTCTTGTGATGGTACCGGGCCTCGCGGTTGAGGAAGCCGAAGGGAAAAAGCCCGAGGAAATGCAGCCCCGTCAGGATGATGAAAATGCCGGCGATCTGGCCGAGCAGGGGCAGATGCTCGCGCAGGAGCTGGCCGGCGAGGGAGGCGGTGGCGCCAAGCAGGACGAAGACCGTCCCGAAGCCCAGCACGAAACACAGCGAGGCGAGCAGCGTATGGCTGGTGGCGGTCCTTCCCTCCTCGACCAATTCATCGAGGGAGGCGCCGGTGATGAAGACCAGATAGGGCGGCACCAGGGGCAGCACGCACGGGCTGAGAAAGCTGAGCAGGCCCGCAAAGACCACCGCCAGATAGGAAATTTCGAGCGCCACCCTCGGCTCCGTCGTTCACATCGCGCCGGACCATGGCGGGCCCGCCCGCCCCGCACAACACACGAATGGCCGCACCCGGTCACGCTTGCGCGAAGTCCGCCGGGCCGGCATTCATGGGCCGCCTGCGGCAGCTCGGCGAATCATCCGCTCGATCTCCCGGGCCAAAGGCGCTTC
>JAEUMG010000038.1 GCA_016793355.1 Hyphomicrobiales bacterium | reverse complement strand
AAACTCATCGAGCGCGACAATGCGCGCATCAAGGCGGGAGGCTGAATTGGCCTTTCTCGAAATGCGCCAGGTCGAGAAGCGCTTCGGGCTGATCGAGGTGCTGCGCGGGCTCGATCTTAATGTCGACGAGCATCAGGTCGTTTGTCTCATCGGCCCCTCAGGCTGCGGGAAATCGACCTTGCTGCGCTGCATTAACGGGCTTGAGTCGATCCAGGGCGGCGAAATCCGTCTCGAAAACGATCGCGTGTCGGGGCCGGGTGTCGACATCAACTGGCTCCGGCGCGAAGTCGGCATCGTGTTCCAGAGCTTCAACCTGTTTCCGCATATGTCGGTGATCGAGAATGTGACGCTGGCGCCGATCAAGGTGCTGGGGCTCGAGCAGAAGGATGCGGAAGAGCGCGCGATGAAGCTCTTGACCCGCATCGGGCTCGAGGCCAAGGCACGCGAATATCCCGACCGGCTCTCCGGCGGGCAGCAGCAGCGCGTGGCGATCGTGCGCGCGCTCGCCATGGAGCCGAAGCTGTTGCTACTGGACGAGATTACTTCGGCTCTCGATCCCGAGCTGGTTTCAGAGGTCTTGAACATCGTGCGCGATCTCGCGCGCCAGGGCATGACCATGCTGCTGGCGACGCATGAAATGGGCTTTGCGCGCGAAGTTGCCTCGAAGGTCTGCTTTCTCTATGGCGGCATCGTGCATGAAGAAGGTCCGCCGGAGCAGATTTTCGGAGAGCCCAGGGACGAGCGCACGCGAGCGTTTCTGAAGCGAATCATCGAGGCGGGAAGGTTGTAACGATCTCAACTTCCCTTCTCCCCTCGTGGGAGAAGGCGGACGCCGCGCAGCGGCGGCCGGATGAGGGGGCGATTGCAAGCGACGGTCATTTGTTACTTGGATGCGCCCCCTCACCCGCCTCGGGCCTTGCGGCCCTCGTCGCCCTCTCCCACGAGGGGAGAGGGGAAAAGTTACTTCTGCTTAAACCCCTCATCCACTGGGACATCATAGGCATTGGCAAGCCGGTTGGTCATGTTGGCAAGACCGGTCACCGCATAGAGCTCGTTGAGCATTGCATCAGTCGCGCCCTTGGCGCGGGCACCTGCCGTGTGGCTCGCCATGCAATAGGGGCAGTTGTTGGTGATCGATACGGCGATGTAGATCAGTTCCTTGGTCAGCGGATCGAGCGCCCCTGGGCCCATCATCTCCTTGAGACTTCCCCAGAGATGGGCGAGCATGCGCGGCTCGTTCGCCATATACTTCCAGAAATTGTTGACGTCCTCGACCTTCCTCGTGGCCTTGATGTCGTCGAAGACGGCACGGACCTCCGGTGAGGCATCGCGATATTCGATTGGCTGCATGGTCGTTCATCTCCGGTTGATTCTTGTGGCGGCCTTGGACTGCATTGCCGCCGCACTGCCCCAAATCCGACGTCCGCAATCCTCACTCTAGTCGCATTGGAGGTGCAAAAAAGGTTGTTTGGCGGGTGGAGGCTTTCATGCTGAGATTCTTGACATTGATATTGGCCGGTATGTGGGTCGTCACGGTAGCCGTGCTGGCGCAGGAGCAGGCCGGCGAAACCACCGAACAGCTCATGGAGCAGGCACCGGAGCTGTCTCCTGATGCGGCCACCGTCCCGCAGGACGTTCTCGAATTTCTCCGGGATCGCCGGCCGGCAAGCGAGCTTTCCGACACGGAACTCGGTCAGCGGTCCCGGCAGGCGCAACAGCTGGCGAGACTCCAGGGCCTGACCACGCAGGTCCGCGACGAACTCCGCGCGGTTGCACAGGCGCTGCGGGCCGAGCGGCAGGCGCGCCTTGCCATGCAACAGGACCATCAGGCTCCGCAGCAGGACGCCGGAGGTTCCGAACCGCAATCCGGATATTCCGAACAATCGGCCGGGCAGGCTGAGACTGCCCTTCCGGAGGAACCTAAGCCCGCCGGTCCGCCCGCCGCGGTCGCGGCGTTCCTGGCCGACAACCGCCCGCCCGGCGACCTGACGAATGCAGAGCTTGGCCAGAAATCGCGCCAGGCGCGCAATTTCATGGCGATCCAGAGCCTCGACACCATCACGAGGCAACAGCTGCGCGATATCGCGCGGGCCCTGCAAAGCGAACAGGCTGCGCGTCAGAAAGCGAGTGCACAGGACGACGAGCCGACAGCCTCTGACAAGCGGGCCGAGGTCGCCCCGGCGAATCCGGATGCCGCGGCAGAAGAGCCGCAAACCGAAATTCCCGCGGCGGGCAAGGCCGAAGCTGACGGGCCCGCACCGCCCGAAGTCGAGCAGCAGGCCCGCGCAATGCTGGCCGATCAGAAGCCGGCGGAAGAGCTAACCAACGAGCAATTGAGCGAACGCTTGAAGGAGATGCGCAGCGTCCTTCAGGAGCCCAGGCTTTCGAAGAAAGAACAAAGGGCGCTGCGCAAGAAACTGCAGGCGGAACGTGAAATCCTGAGAGCGCGGGTCGCCAGGACCGAGCCTCAAGCCGATGCGCCGGAAAACGGGTCGGATACCGCGCCGGCAAACCCGCCGCGGCAGCGCGAGCAAAGCCGGATGGATACCAATTGGCCGGTAAGCGAGGTGCTGCGCGATCAGCGCCCTGCCGACGGCCTCGAGACCGGACAATTGCGGCGGCGCATCGCAGTCTATCGCGATGCCATGGAGAACCGCCAATATGCGCCGGACGAGCGCGACCGCTGGCGGTCGGGCTATGAGCGCGATCGCCGTGAATTGCGGCGCCGCATGTTCGAACAGCGCCGGGAACGCGAGGCCTATTGGAACGAGCAGCGGCGGCAAGGCAATCTCGACATCAACATCAATATCGGTGTCAACCGCGGCGATGATGAGCCATACGAGATCTGGGCCGACGAGGTTGACGACTATGAGATAGAAGAACAGCTGCTTGCCGGGCCGCGCAGGAAGGTGCAGCGGCGCTACTCCATCGCCGATTTTGAGGACGACCCAGAGCTGCGCGACGTGATGCCGGGTGTCGAAATCGATACGATCCGGTTCGGCTTCAACGAGGCCTTCGTGCGCGAGGAGGAGATCGACAATCTCGACCGTATCGCGGAGACAATCGAGAAGATCCTTGCGGCGCGGCCAGGCGAAGTTTTTCTCATCGAAGGTCACACCGATGCGGTCGGATCCGACGCCTATAACCTCAGATTGTCACGTCAGCGCGCACAGGCCGTGAAGGATGCATTGACCACCTATTATGTGATCCCGGCAAGAAATCTCGAGACGATCGGCTATGGGGAACGCTATCTGAAAATACCAACCGACGAGCCGGAACAGGAGAACCGGCGCGTCGCCCTGAGACGCGTCACGCCGCTAGTCGGCGCCAGGAACTATTAGCGCAGCGGCTCGCCCTGTGCGGCGGGCGGCGCATAGCTGCCGTCCGCCCGGTGTTTCTCCTGTCCGGTCAGGGCTGGATAGAACACGCAGACGAGCCTGAGTTCGCCTGATGTCGCACGCAGAATGTGTTCGTCATGCTGGTCGAGTGCATAGAGCGTACCGGGGGCGATCGGGAAGGTCTTGCCGGACTTGACATCGACGACTTCGCCGCGGCCCGAAATGCAGTAATTGGCTTCGAAGTGATGCTTGTAATGCAGGCGTTGTTCGCTGCCTTCCTTGATGACGGTGTCGCTCAAGGAGAAGCCCATTTTGTCGCCGGCCAGCAGGAGCCTGCGGCTTTCCCACACATCGCCTTTGACATGGGTCGGGCTGCCGATGATTTCTTCGAGCGTCCTGACGATCATGAGTCTTCCCCCGGTGTCGAGCGGTACACTTCCAACGTATCTATCCTATTCGACGCGACTTAAGGGTTTGTTTGCTGTCTTGCCGCGATTGCGGGTTTACTTGACCCCCAAGGGCAATTTTGTCAGAAGATCGCCCGCATCGCCGCCTCCCCGGTGGCGGAGGGGTATTGAAGACCGGCATCCCAGTGCAGCCGGCTCGCATTTCGAGGCATCCGATACAATAATGGCGCGCAAGAATTATCTGTTCACGAGCGAATCCGTTTCCGAAGGTCACCCGGACAAGGTGTGCGACCGGATTTCCGACGAAGTGGTCGATCTCTTCTACCGGTCGGCGATCGAGGACGGCATGGACCCGGGCCAGGTCCGCGTCGCTTGCGAGACCATGGCGACGACCAACCGCGTGGTGATAGCCGGCGAGTATCGCGGACCCAAATCCGTCACCCCAGCCAGGATCGAGGCGGCGGCGCGCGCGGCGATCAAGGATATCGGATATGAGCAGGGCGGCTTTCACTGGAAAAAGGCCGAGATCGAAATCCTGCTGCACGGCCAGTCGGCGGATATCGCGCAGGGGGTCGATGCTGCCGACACGAAGGACGAGGGCGCCGGCGATCAGGGCATCATGTTCGGTTATGCCTGCGACGAGACGCCGGAACTCATGCCGGCGCCGGTCTACTACGCGCACCGCATTCTGCAGGCGCTGTCGGCGGCGCGCCGCAGCGGCAAGGAAAAGGTGCTGGGGCCCGATGCCAAGAGCCAGGTCACGGTGCAGTACAAGAACGGCAAGCCGGTCGGCGTCACCCAGATCGTCGTGTCGCATCAGCATACGGATGAAAGCCTGACCTCGGCGCAGGTGCGCAAGATCGTCGAGCCCTATGTGAAGAAGGCGCTTCCCAAGGGCTGGATCGGCAAGCACACGGTCTGGCACATCAACCCCACAGGCAAATTCTATATCGGCGGCCCGGACGGCGACTGCGGACTTACCGGGCGCAAGATCATCGTCGATACCTATGGCGGTGCCGCCCCGCATGGCGGCGGCGCCTTTTCGGGCAAGGATCCGACCAAGGTCGACCGGTCGGCTGCCTATGCGGCGCGGTATCTCGCCAAGAATGTGGTCGCTGCCGGCCTTGCCAAGCGCTGCACGATCCAGCTTTCCTATGCGATCGGTGTTGCCGAGCCCCTGTCGATCTATGTCGACACCCATGGCACCGGCAAGGTCGAGGAAAAGAAACTCGAAAAGGCGTTGGCCAGGGTCATGGATCTGCGCCCGCGCGGCATCCGCGACCATCTCGGCCTCAACAAGCCGATCTATGCGCGCACTGCGGCCTATGGACATTTCGGGCGCGCGGCGGAGGCCGATGGCGGCTTCTCATGGGAAAAGACGGATCTCGTCAAGGCGATCAAAGCCGCGGTGAAGTGAGGCCGCCGGACCGGCGCCATCAATTCTACGGCCGCCGCAAGGGTCATTCCCTGCGGTCGCACCATCAGGAGTTGATGGCGGACTTGCTGCCGCGGTTGCGCGTCGATATCGCAGCGCCCGCTCTGCGGGATAACCGGGAGACCTGGCTCGAGATCGGCTTTGGGGGTGGGGAGCATCTGGCGCATCAGGCTGTGCTTCATCCCGATGTCGACTTCATCGGGGCCGAACCCTTCATCAATGGCGTTGCCAAGCTCCTGGCACTCATTGAAGAGAAGAAGCTCGGCAATATCCGCATTCACGATGGCGATGTGCGCTATCTGCTGGAAGCCCTGCCCGACACCTGCCTCGATCGCATCTATCTTCTCTATCCCGATCCCTGGCCGAAGGTGCGCCATCACAAGCGGCGCCTGGTCAATCCTGAAAGTCTGGTGCAGTTTCACCGCGTATTGCGGCCGGAAGGTCTTTTCATTTTTGCCAGCGACATACCCGATTATGTGGACTGGACTCGCGAACACGTCGCGGAACATGGCGGCTGGGAAGCGGTTTCCGACAGCGACGAGGCGGCCGAGGACTGGATCGAGACGCGCTACGAGGCCAAGGCTCGACGCGAAGGCCGCAAGCCGCGCTATCTTGCGTTCCGCCGCCGCGGTCCGGCCTTATGAGCCTGTTCTGGCTGCCGGAATTCCCCACGACGATTCTGGCGCTTCTCGCCGCGACCGCGTTCCTCGCCGGGCTTTCGCGCGGCTTTTCCGGCTTCGGCGCGGCCCTCATTTTCGTGCCACTGGCCAGCAGCCTGATCGGGCCGAAGCTTGCAACACCGATCCTCGCGGTCATCGATCTCATTTTCGCGGCGCATCTGATCCCGCGCGCCTGGACGATCGGCGATCGCCGTGAGGTCGCGGTGATGTTCCTCGGTGCGCTCTTTGGCATCCCCGCCGGCACCATGATCCTGCGCAATTTCGATCCGCTCACCTTGCGCTGGATGATCGCCGGCATGGCGACGGCGATGTTTCTGCTCATACTCTCGGGCTGGCGCTATCATGGCAAGCCGCATCCATCGGCTACGGTGGCAGTCGGCGCGGTGTCGGGCCTCTTTGGCGGCATCGCCCAGATCGGCGGACCTCCGGTGGTGAGCTACTGGCTCGGTACGGGGCGCGAGCCGGCGCGGCTGCGCGCCAATATCATTCTCTTCTTCGCCGCGAGCGGTCTCTTCTCCTTCATCAGCTACTGGTGGGGCGGACTTCTGTCGGAGGCTGTGGTCAAGCTGTCCATCGTGGCCGGGCCTGGCTACGGCATCGGCACCTATCTCGGAACCCACATCTTCGGACTGGCCAGTCCCTCGACATTCAGGGTCGCGAGTCTGGTTCTCATTGCGCTTGCGGTGGTAACAAGCCTGCCGATTTTCGGCTGACAGCCGGAACTTGCATTTTGCCTGACGAGGGCCTATATCGGCCTCAACTTAGGTTCACTCACATAGCCGCCCCAGGGCGGAGATCATGAGAGTGGGTCCCGGCCGGGGCCCGCTTTTTTTGTTGCATGATGGAAGAGAGAAGACTCGCACGCGAAACAGGGCCCGCCCTTCGGGTGGCCAAACTGGTCGAGCCGGTGCTGGACAGCATGGGCTTCCGCCTCGTGCGCGTGAAACTGAGCGGACCCGCACTGCAGATCATGGCGGAGCGACCCGACGGGCTCTTCTCGATCGACGATTGCGAGCGGGCGAGCCGGGCGATATCGCCGATCCTCGATCTCGAAGACCCGATCCCCAGCCGCTATCATCTCGAAGTTTCATCGCCCGGTATCGACCGGCCCCTGGTGCGCGCCGAAGATTTCGAACGCTGGGCAGGGCACGAGGCGAAGATCGAGATGGTGGCACCCCAGGCGGGCCGCAAGCGCTTCCGCGGCGTGCTTGAAGGGTATGCCGACGGTGAAGTGCGGCTCTTCATCGACAATCCCGAAGGCGGTGCCGAGAAAGTTCTTGTCGGCCTTCCCTTCGATGCGATCAGCGATGCGAGGCTCGTGCTGACCGATGCCTTGATTGAAGCGGCCCGCCGGCGCCTGCCGAGCCAGGAAATGGCCGACGGGAGCGAGTGGGCCGGAGACGAAAACGACTTATCCCTTACGAAAGAGGAGTGACCAACATGGCTGAAGGTGCGGTTAGCGCCAACAGGCTTGAACTCTTGCAGATCGCCGATGCGGTTGCGCGCGAGAAATCGATCGACAAGACGGTCGTGCTCGCCGCGATGGAGGATGCGATCCAGCGCGCCGCCAAGTCTCGCTATGGCGCGGAAAACGAAATCCGCGCCGAGATCGATCCCAAGTCCGGCGAAATGCGCCTCAACCGGCTGCTGCTGGTTGTCGAGAAGGTCGAGAATGAAGCGACCGAGATCAGCCTCGCCGAAGCCAACCGGCGTAACCCGGCCGCAACGCTTGGCGATTACATCGCCGAGCCCCTGCCGCCCATCGAGTTCGGCCGCATCGCCGCTCAGAACGCCAAGCAGGTGATCGTCCAGAAAGTGCGCGATGCCGAGCGCGAGCGGATGTATGACGAATACAAGGATCGCATCGGCGAGATCGTCCATGGCTCGGTCAAGCGCGTCGAATATGGCAATGTGATCGTCGATCTCGGCCGCGGGGAAGGCATCGTCCGGCGCGACGAGACATTGCCGCGCGAGACCTTCCGTCCCGGGGATCGCATCCGTGCCTATGTCTATGACGTGCGGCGCGAGCAGCGCGGGCCGCAGATCTTCCTGTCGCGTACCCATCCTGAATTCATGGCGCGCCTTTTCGGCCAGGAAGTACCGGAAATCTATGACGGCGTGGTCGAGGTCGTCTCGGTCGCCCGCGACCCGGGCTCGCGCGCCAAGATCGCGGTGCGCTCGAAGGACGGCTCGATCGATCCGGTCGGCGCCTGCGTGGGCATGCGCGGCAGCCGCGTGCAGGCCGTCGTCAACGAACTGCAGGGCGAGAAGATCGACATCATTCCGTGGTCGGCCGATGTCGCGAGCTTCGTCGTGGCAGCCTTGGCGCCGGCCGACGTCACCAAGGTCGTGCTTGATGAAGAAGCCGAGCGCATCGAAGTCGTGGTTCCCGACGAGCAGTTGTCACTGGCGATCGGCCGGCGCGGGCAGAATGTGAGGCTCGCCTCGCAGCTGACCGGCTGGGACATCGACATCATGACGGAAGCCGAAGAGTCCGAGCGCCGCCAGAAGGAATTCGCCCAGCGCACGCAGCGCTTCATCGAAGCGCTCGATGTCGACGAGATGCTGGCACAGTTGCTTGCGTCGGAAGGTTTCGACACCGTCGAAGAGGTTGCTTATGTCGATCTCAACGACATCGCTTCGATCGAAGGTCTGGACGAGCAAACCGCGGAGGAGCTGCAGACCAGGGCGCGCGACTACCTCGACCGGCTGTCTGCGGAGCAGGATGCGCGCCGCAAGGAGCTGGGCGTCGATGACGCATTGGGCGAGATTGCGGGCGTGACGAAGGCGATGCTCGTGGCGCTCGGCGAGGCGGGGATCAAGACGGTCGAGGATCTTGCCGATTGCGCCACCGACGATCTCGTCGGCTGGACCGAGCGCAAGCAGAACGAGACGACGCGTCACAAGGGCGCTCTCAGCGACCTCGACATTCCGGCGGCCGAAGCCGAAGCCATCATCATGGCGGCGCGGCGGCATCTGGGCTGGATCGGCGAAGAGGAATCGGCCGCCGAAGGCGAGCCCGAGGCAGCGAACGCCTGAGAAAGACGATAGCGATCGAGGCATGAGCCAGCAGGACGGGACATTGAGCGATCGGATGTGCATCGTGACGCGCGAGGTCAAGGATGAGGAGCATCTCATCCGATTCGTGCGGAGTCCCGACGGTGAGGCCGTGCCGGACCTCAAGGGCAGCCTGCCGGGACGCGGCGTGTGGGTGTCGCTCAGCCGCGGCAAAGTGGCCGAGGCGCAGCGCAAGCGCATGTTTTCGCGGGGTTTCCATGCCGAAACCCAAGCTTCGGAAACCCTGCCGGAGCTCGTCGGGGGGCTTTTGCGCAAGGCGGCTCTTTCCTATCTACCGCTAGCGCGCAAAGCCGGGCAGGCGGTTTGCGGCTTCATGAAGGTTGGAGAATTGTGCGGCCGCGGCGACGCCCGGGTGCTGCTGCATGCGCAGGAAGCCGCGGAAGATGGCCGCCGAAAGCTTGCCGCGGCGGCCGGTACGGACGTCGAAACGGTTAATCTCTTCACCGGCATAGAATTGGATTTGGCGTTTGGCCGGTCAAATGTGATACATGCTGCCCTGGCTCGCGGGGGCCTTGCGGAGAAATTCCTCGCGGCGGTGCGGCGGATCGAGACATATGAGGCCGGTTGAGGCCTCGAGACAGTGAGAGCATGACGGATACGAACGATACAAAGGATCGCAATCCCGGATCGGGACCGCGCACTGGCGGCGGAACGCTGACGGTCAAGCGCCCGGCATCGGAACAGGGGCGACCCCGGCAGGGCTTCCACAGCCGTACCAAGGCCCAGTTTGTCGTTGAGACGAAGAAGAAGCGCCCGCTCGGGCCTCATGGCCGCGACGATGATCGCGCGCCGACCGAGAGCAAGCCGGTGTTTCAGGTGCAGCCTAAGGTTGCGCAGCCCGAGAAACCGCGCGCGCCCGAGACGCCACAGGCGCGTTCCGGCGTGGTCTTGCGGACTCTCACTCCCGAGGAGAAAGAGGCGCGCGACCGCGCTCTAGCGGATTCGCGCGTGCGCGAGGCCGAGGAGCGCAAGCGGCAGGAAGAGGAAAGCCGCAGGAGACGCGAAATCGAAGAGCGCGAGCGTAAGGATCGCGAGGCCGCGGCGCGTCGCAAGGCCGAAGAGGAAGCGCGTCACCGTCACGAGGAAGAAGCCAAGCGCAAGGCCGAAGAAACGGCCAAGAAACTCGCGCCCAAGCTTCCGGCACAGACAGCCGAGGAAGACGAGGCGCCGGTGCGCGTTTCACGCGTCAAGCGCGAGTTGAAGGCGCCGCCGGCTCCGGCAAAGACCAAGGCCGAGGCCGAGAAACGGCGCGGCAAGCTGACCTTGTCGAATGCGCTGTCCGACGAGGATGAACGCAATCGTTCGGTCGCAGCCTTCCGCCGCCGCACCGAACGCCTGAAGAAGCAGGCGCAGGGATTCCAGAAGCCGACCGAGAAGATCTCGCGCGAGGTGACGATTCCCGAAGCCATCACCATCCAGGAATTGTCCAACCGCATGGCGGAACGCGCCGTCGACATCATCAAGCTCCTGATGAAGCAGGGGCAGATGCACACCATCAACGACGTGATCGATGCCGACACGGCGCAGATCATCACCGAGGAAATGGGGCATCGTGCCAGGCGCGTGGCGGAATCGGATGTCATCGAAGGCCTGTCGGGCGATACCGACACCGTCGACGCGCTTAAGCCGCGCCCGCCGGTCGTCACCATCATGGGCCATGTCGATCACGGCAAGACGTCGCTGCTCGATGCGATCCGCAAGACGAATGTTGTGGCGGGCGAAGCCGGCGGCATTACGCAGCATATCGGCGCCTACCAGGTTGCGACTCCCAATGGGCTTATCACCTTCATCGACACGCCGGGCCACGAAGCCTTTACCGCCATGCGCGCCCGCGGCGCCAAGGCGACGGATATCGTTGTCCTGGTCGTGGCGGCCGATGACGGCGTGATGCCGCAGACGATCGAAGCCATCAATCACGCGCGCGCCGCAAACGTGCCGATCATCGTCGCCATCAACAAGATCGACAAGCCGTCGGCCAATCCAAACCGGGTGCGTACCGAACTGCTCCAGCACGAGATCGTTGTGGAGAGCATGGGCGGCGATACGCTCGAAGTCGAAGTCTCGGCCCTTAAGGGCACCAATCTCGAAAAGCTGCTGGAAACGATACTGCTGCAGGCCGAAGTCCTCGATCTCAAGGCCAATCCGGATCGCGAGGCCTCCGGCATCGTGGTCGAAGCCCAGCTCGACAAGGGCCGCGGCCCGGTGGCAACAGTCCTCGTACAACGCGGCACGTTGCATCTCGGGGATATCTTCGTCGCGGGCTCGGCCTGGGGCCGAGTGCGTGCACTCCTCGACGACAAGGGCGAGCAGATCAAGGCGGCTGGTCCGTCGGTGCCCGTCGAAGTTCTGGGTCTCGGCTCGGCGCCGGAAGCAGGCGATACGTTCGACGTCGTCAAGGACGAGGCGCGCGCACGCGAGATCACGGATTATCGCGACCGCAAACGGCGCGAATCGCGCGGCGCTGCCGCGGGACGCGCATCGCTTGAGCAGATGATGAGCCAGCTTAAAGAGGGCGGGCTCAAGGAGTTCCCGGTTCTGGTAAAGGCCGACGTGCAGGGTTCGGCCGAGGCTATCGTCCAGGCCCTGGAAAAGGTCGGCAACGACGAGATCCAGGCCCGCGTCATTCACTACGCGGTCGGCGGCATTAGCGAATCCGACGTCCAACTCGCCGCGGCTTCGGGTGCCGTGCTTCTCGGCTTCAATGTCCGCGCCAATGGCCAGGCGCGCGATGCGGCCGAGCGGCAAGGCATCGAGATCCGTTATTACAACATTATCTATGATCTCGTGGACGACATCCGCCAGGCGATGGCGGGTCGCCTTGCGCCTGAATTGCGTGAAACCTTCCTCGGCAACGCCCGCATCCTTGAGATCTTCAACATCACCAAGGTCGGCAAGGTTGCCGGCTGCCAGGTCACCGAAGGTTCAGTGCAACGCGGCGCCAAGGTCCGTCTCATCCGCGACAATGTCGTTGTGCATGAGGGCACGCTCTCGACACTGAAGCGTTTCAAGGACGAAGTGCGCGAGGTCCAGGTCGGCCAGGAATGCGGCATGGCTTTCGAGAACTATCAGGACATGCGCGTCGGCGATGTCATCGAATGCTTCCGCGTCGAGAAGATACAGCGGACACTGAGCTGACGCGAATTGTTGCGGGAGGTGGAGGTTCCGCCTCTTTCATCGCGGCGAGTTTGAGATGAAGCAGAAATCCGGTCCATCGCAGCGGCAATTGCGGGCAGGCGAACTGATTCGCCATGCGCTGGCCGAGATTTTCTTGCGCGGCGAGACTGGCGATCCCGAGCTTGAGAAATTGCGCCCCAGCGTGATCGAAGTCGCGATGTCGCCGGATCTGCGTATCGGAACCGCCTATGTGCGGCCGCTGGCGGACGGGCAGGGGGAAGTGCTCTTGCGGGCCCTCGAGCGAAACAAGCGCTACATTCGCGGGTTGGTGGCGCCGAAGATTGACATGAAATTCATGCCTGAGATCAGGTTCAGGATCGATACCGCATTGGATTATGCGGACAAGATCGACCGCTTGCTGAAGGACCCGGCGGTCGCCCGCGATCTGGGTCCTAAGAAAGAAGACTGACAACGTGCTGAGAGCCTTGTCGTGGCTCATGGTTCGAGGGCCGCTTTGCGGCCACCTCAGCATGAGGACCACACATCAGTCGCCTCACCCCGGGGCGCGAGCGCAGGGAGCCTCGAAGGGTGGGCGGCAATGACATCCTGTGACGGATGGGTCGTGCTCGACAAGCCGGAGGGCATGACGTCGACGCAGGCCGTCGCACGGGTAAAGCGCCTCTTCAAGGCCGACAAGGCCGGCCATGCCGGGACGCTCGACCCGCTGGCCTCCGGCCTGCTGCCGATCGCGCTGGGCGAAGCGACAAAGACCGTCAGCTACGCGATGGATGGCCGGAAGATCTATCGCTTCACGGTGAAATGGGGCGAGGAGCGTTCGACCGACGATCTCGAGGGGCCGGTCACGGCAACCTCGGATGGCAGGCCCGACAAAGCTGCCATCGAATCCCTGCTTTCCCGGTTTCGGGGCGAAATCATGCAGGCGCCGCCGGCTTTCTCCGCCATCAAGGTCCAGGGCGAACGGGCCTATGACCTGGCGCGGTCCGGCGCAGCGCTTGACCTAACGCCAAGACCGGTGACGATCGACCGGCTGGACCTCGTCGGGTGCCCGGACCCGGACCAATCGGTTTTCGTGACCGAATGCGGCAAGGGCACCTATATCCGCTCGCTTGCCCGCGACATGGGGCGAGCACTCGGCTGCCTCGGGCATGTAGCGGCGCTCAGACGGGTGGCGGTCGGCCCCTTTGCCGAGGCCGACATGATTTCGCTGGATAAACTCACCGAGATGAGCCATAAGGCGCCCGGCCATATGGCCGTAACTGGGGTTCTCCGCCCCCTCGAGACCGTGCTGGACGGCATCCCGGCACTGGCCGTGAAGGACGCGGAAGCCCAGCGCCTGAAGCAGGGCCAATCGGTTCTGCTCAGAGGTGCGAACGCTCCCATCGCGGAAGCTGCAGTTCTCGTCACCTGGGGCGGCAAGCCCTTGGGACTTTGCAGCATCGAGCAGGGCGCGCTCAAGCCGAAGCGCCTGTTCAACCTCTAGTAATGTTTGGAGATGACCGAATGACCATGACTGCCGAGCGCAGGGCGGCGCTTATCAAGGAATACGCCACCAAGACCGGTGATACCGGATCGCCCGAAGTGCAGGTGGCGCTTTTGACCGAACGGATCAACTCGCTCACCGACCATTTCAAGGAACACAAGAAGGACAATCACTCGCGCCGCGGGCTGCTCAAAATGGTCAGCCAGCGCCGTGGATTGCTCGACTATCTCAAGTCACGGGACGAGGCCCGCTACCAGGCGCTGATCAAGCGTCTTGATATCCGCCGGTAGGGCACCGGCTCACATATGAGCGGGCGGATCACCGTTTCGCCGCCCGCAATCCCCCAGCTTGGGGCCCGGCAATGGGGCCGGCCCCGTCAGGCCCATCAGGGGATGCCGTCCAGGGTGTAGGTGAACGCGAGTCAAGCGGCGGCGAAGGGCAAGATGAGGATTATTCATGTTCACAATCGATGTTGAAGAAATCGACTGGGCCGGCAAGCGGCTGCGTCTCGAAACCGGGCGCATGGCCCGTCAGGCCGATGGCGCGGTGCTCGCGACCTACGGAGAAACCACCGTGCTCGCGACCGCCGTTGCCGCCCGTTCAGCCAAGCCGGGTGTCGACTTCTTTCCGCTCACCGTAAACTACCAGGAGAAGACTTTCGCCGCCGGCAAGATTCCCGGCGGCTATTTCAAGCGCGAAGGCCGCCCGACGGAGCGGGAAACGCTGATCTCACGCCTGATCGACCGGCCGATCCGCCCGCTCTTCGTCGACGGCTTCCGCAATGAGACGCAGGTGATCACCACCGTGCTCTCCTACGATCTCGAAAACGATTCCGACATCGTCGCGATGGTTGCGGCGTCCGCGGCCCTGACTCTGTCGGGCATTCCCTTCATGGGTCCGATCGGCGGCGCCCGCGTCGGCTACGTGAATGGCGAGTATGTGCTCAATCCGACGATCGAGCAGATGAAGACCTCCGATCTCGATCTCGTCGTCGCCGGCACGCAGGATGCCGTGCTGATGGTCGAATCGGAAGCGAAGGAGCTCAGCGAAGAGATCATGCTGGGCGCGGTCATGTTCGGTCACCGCGGTTTCCAGCCGGTGCTCGATGCAATCATCCGCCTCGCCGAGCGCTCGGCGCGGCCGCCGCGCGAATTCACGCCGGACGAGAGCGAAGCTCTCTATGCCAGGGTCAAGCAGATCGGCGAGAGCGAGCTGCGCTCGGCCTATGCGATCGCCAAGAAGGAAGACCGCCAGGAAGCGGTCGCCAGGGTCAAGGACAAGGTCGTCGCGGCGCTCGTCGTCGAGGGCGACGCGGAAGCGCCCAATGCGCAGAAGGTCGCCGAAGCCTTCAAGCATCTCGAGAAGGACATCGTCCGCAACAATATCCTCGACACCGGCCATCGTATCGACGGGCGCGATCTCGTCACGGTGCGGCCGATCGTCTGCGAGGCGTCGGTGTTGCCGCGCACGCATGGCTCGGCACTCTTTACCCGCGGCGAGACGCAGGCGCTGGTCGTCACCACGCTCGGCACCGGCGAGGACGAGCAGTATATCGACTCGCTTGAAGGCACCTACAAAGAGACCTTCATGCTGCACTACAACTTTCCGCCCTTCTCGGTCGGCGAAACCGGCCGTCTCGGCGGCGCGGGCCGGCGCGAGATCGGCCATGGCAAGCTTGCCTGGCGCGCCATCCATCCGATGCTGCCGGCAGCGGACCAGTTCCCCTATACGATCCGCGTCGTCTCCGAAGTCACCGAGTCGAACGGTTCGTCATCGATGGCAACGGTCTGCGGCTCGTCACTGTCGCTGATGGATGCGGGCGTTCCCTTGAAAGCGCCGGTGGCGGGCATCGCCATGGGTCTCATCAAGGAAGGCGAGCGCTTCGCTGTCCTCTCCGATATTCTCGGCGATGAGGACCATCTCGGCGACATGGACTTCAAGGTGGCCGGCACCGCCAATGGCGTGACCTCGCTGCAGATGGACATCAAGATCACCGGCATTACCGAAGACATCATGAAGACCGCGCTGTGGCAGGCCAAGGACGGCCGTCTCCACATCCTGGATAAGATGGCGGAGGCGCTGGAACAGGCGCGCCCGGGCCTCGGCGAATATGCGCCGCGCATCGAAGTCATCACCATTCCGACCGACAAGATCCGCGAAGTGATCGGCACCGGCGGCAAGGTGATCCGCGAGATCGTCGAGAAGACGGGGGCCAAGATCGACATTTCCGATGACGGCACGGTCAAGGTCGCGTCGTCTTCGAAGCAGGCGATCGATGCGGCGATGAAGTGGATCAAGTCGATCGTGTCGGAGCCGGAAGTCGGCGAGATCTATGACGGCAAGGTCGTCAAGGTCGTCGATTTCGGCGCCTTCGTGAACTTCTTCGGGGCGCGCGACGGCCTCGTCCATGTTTCGGAATTGGCGCCGCGCCGCGTCAACAAGGTGAGCGATGTCGTCAATGAAGGCGATGTCGTGAAGGTGAAGCTCTTGGGCTTCGACAATCGCGGCAAGGTGCGCCTGTCGATGAAGCAGGTCGATCAGAAGACCGGCGAGGACCTCTCCAAGAAGCAGGGCGAGGAAGAAGCCATCGCCGAGGCGACCGCGGAGTAGTCACGCATTCGAAATGCGCTGGGGAAGCGTAGGGCGCGGGTCTATCCCCGCGCCCTTAGTGTTTTCAAGCCCGCCCAGATCTTGTCATCCCCGGATTTATTCCGGGGATCCACTGTGCCGACAATCCGTCATCTGACGATGCGGCCCAATGGATTGCCGGGACAAGCCCGGCAATGACAATTTTTTTTAAGAGCGACTACTTGTTCCGCGCTTCGGTGACGGTTTCATCCTCCGGATGGCTCAACAGCGCCTTGTGGATGACACCGCCGAGCGCGCCGCCGATGATCGGGCCGACCCAGAAGAGCCACAATTGCGCCATGGCCCAGCCGCCGACGAAGATCGCCTGGCTGGTCGAGCGCGCCGGATTGACGGAAGTATTGTCGATCGGGATCGAGATCAGGTGGATCAGCGTCAATGTCAGGCCGATGGCGATGCCGGCAAATCCCGCCGGGGCGCGCCTGCCGGTCGCGCCGAGGATGACGATCAGGAAGAAGGCGGTCAGAACGATCTCGGCGATGAGGGCCGAGAGCATCGGATACTTGCCAGGCGAATGTTCGCCATAGCCGTTGGCCGCGAAGCCGTTGGCGAGCGAGAATTCGGGATTGCCCGAAGCAATCAGGTAAATGACGACGGCGCCGGCAATGGCGCCCACGACCTGGGCGATGACATAAGGAATAAGTTCGCTCCAAGAAAAACGCCCGGCGACGGCCAGGCCGACCGAGACGGCCGGGTTGAAATGGCCGCCGGAAATATGCCCCACCGCATAGACCATGGTCAGAACGGTCAAGCCGAAGGCGAGTGCGACACCGGCAAAGCCGATGCCGAGCGTTGGAAAACCGGCCGCGAAGACGGCGGCGCCGCAGCCGCCCAGGACGAGCCAGAATGTGCCGAAGAATTCGGCCGCCAGTTTCTTTTGCATCATAGTCTCCCGCTATCGATTCGCATCTCATGCTATTGAGGGAATCAGGCATGATGCTACGAAGCTTCGCCGATGCCAGCAAGCGGCGCTAAAGGAGCGGAGACGCGGATGAAGACACTCATCATGGTGCCCGCCATGGGTTGCGATCGAGGTCTCTATGTCGAGCAGGCGCGCGGGCTCGGCGATATCGTCAGTCTGCAGACGATCATCGCCGATGGCGATCGTCTTGAAGCTTGCGTCGAGCAGATACTCGCGGCGGCGCCGGAAAGATTCGTGATCCTCGGCACCTCCTTCGGCGGCCGCGTGGCGCTCGAGACGGCGCTCGCGGCGCCGGATCGCGTCGAAGGTCTCGTGGTGATCGGGGCGAGCGCCGGGCCATCGCCCAATCCTGCGGCGGGTCTCGAACGCTCGCGGCGCCTGCGGTCGGCTGAGTTCAACCAGGTGGTGGAAGAGATGGCGAACATGATCGCGCATCTTCCCGGGCCGCTCGGGCCGGAGGCGCGCCGCGAGTTCATCCGCATGGCGGAGGCGCAGGGCGGGGAATTGATGGCGCGGCAATCCGATGCGCTGGCCCATCGCGCCAATCTGGTGCCGCGGCTCGGCGAGATCGCCTGTCCGGCCTTGATGCTGTGGGGTGTCGAGGATCGGTTCGTGAGCTGGCAGGATGGGCTCAAAATGGCGGCGGCATGCCCGCATGCCCGCTTCGTCGAAATCAAGGATTGCGGGCATTTCCCGACACTCGAAGCGCCGGAAGAGACCAATGACGCGATCCGCCACTGGCTCGCCGCCAATGGACTTGGGGATGACAAGTCCCCGTAAATGTTATAGTATAACATTTATGACATTCCCGCCCTCCGAACACGACCATGCCCATTGCACCGATGAATTGCTGCAGCGTGCCGAAAAGCTCTGCGCGCGGCGCGGCGCCCGCCTGACCGGGCAACGGCGCGACGTTCTCGCCTCAGTGGCGCGCAGTCACGCTGCAGTCGGCGCCTATGAGGTGATCGAGCGGATGGCCGATCACGGTCCGCGTCCGGCGCCGATCACGGTCTATCGCGCGCTCGACTTTCTCGTGGCGCATGGCCTCGTGCACAAGATCGAGAGCCGCAATGCCTATGTTGCCTGTTCGCACGCGCATGAAGGCTCGCCGGCGGCCCTTCTGCTATGCGACGGCTGCGGTGCCGTCGCCGAGTTCGATGCGCCGGATGCGTTCACGTCCTTGAGCCGGCGCGCCGCGGGCCACGGTTTCAAGGCCGAGCATATGGTGCTCGAGCTTTCCGGCAAATGCGATCACTGCGCGGGCCAGGCCGCCTGAGCATGGATGCGACAAGCGAAGCACCGCTGATTGCCGGCCGCGGGTTAAGCCTCGCGATCGGCAAGCGAATGATCCTCGATCATGTCGATCTCGATGTCAGGCCCGGCGAGATCGTGACGATCATCGGTCCCAATGGTGCCGGCAAATCGACCCTCATCCGCATCCTGCTCGGGCTTGAGACGCCGACATCGGGCGAGATCGCGCGGCGCCCGGGTCTGCGCATCGGCTATGTGCCGCAGCGTTTTCCGCTCGGGCCGAATGTGCCGCTCGATGTGAGTCGATTGCTGACGCTCACCCATCGCGCCAATGATGCCGAAATCGATGCGGCATTGACGGAGACAGGCGTCGGGCACCTGAAACATGCCTCGGTCGCATCGCTCTCGGGGGGTGAAATGCAGCGGGCATTGCTGGCGCGCGCGCTGTTGCGCAAGCCGGAATTGCTGGTGCTGGACGAGCCGGTGCAGGCAGTCGATTTCATTGGCGAGACCAGGCTCTATGCGTTGATCGGCGAGATCAGGCGAAGGCATGGCTGCGGCATCCTCATGGTGAGCCATGATCTTCACATGGTCATGGCCGATAGCGACCGGGTGATCTGCCTCAATGCGCATATCTGCTGCGAGGGGCGGCCCGAAAGCATCCAGAACGATCCGGAATTCGCGCGATTGTTCGGTCCCGCGGCGAGCCGCCTGATCGCCGCCTATACGCATCGTCACGATCACGACCATGAAAGCCATGGTCATCACCACCACCATCATGAGCATTGATGTTCAGACACTTCCCCTCTCCCCTTGTGGGAGAGGGCGACGAGGGCCGACAAGGCCCGAGGCGGGTGAGGGGTCGCATGCCGTTTGGCAGCCGGTTCCCAAACAGAAACGCCCCCTCATCCGGCTTCGACCTTCGGTCGCAGCCGCCTTCTCCCACGAGGGGAGAAGGTAAGAAGGCTGACATGACCATCCTCTCCGAACCCTTCTTCATCCGTGCACTGATTGCTGGCATCGGCCTTGCCGGCATTGCCGGGCCGATCGGCTGTTTCATCGTCTGGCGGCGGATGGCCTATTTCGGCGAAACGCTGGCGCACTCCGCCCTGCTCGGTGTGGGCTTGGGTCTTCTGGCGGGGATCGACGTCACGCTCGGCGTCATCGTCGCGACCATGGCGGTGGCGGTGGCGCTTCTCCTCCTGCGCTCGCAGCGCGAACTCGCCGTCGATACATTGCTCGGCATCCTGTCGCAGACCACGCTTGCCCTCGGCCTTATCGTCGCGAGCCTCATGACCTGGGTGCGCTTCGATCTCCTGAGCCTGCTTTTCGGCGACGTGCTCACGGTTTCGACCCGCGATGTCATATTGGTGTGGGCGGGCGGTGCTGTGGTGCTTGGCGTGCTCGCCTTTCTGTGGCGCGATCTCCTGGCACTCACCGTACATGAGGAGTTGGCGCGGGCGGAAGGCGTGGACGCGCGCCATGTCGAGGTTGCCTTCGTGCTGCTCATCGCTTTCGTCATCGCCGCCGCCATGAAGATCGTCGGCATTCTGCTTATCACCGCCTTGCTGATCGTCCCGGCCGCTGCGGCGCGGCGCCTGGCGCTAACGCCCGAAGCTATGGCGCTCATCGCATCCGCCATCGGTGCCGTTGCCGTTGTGGCAGGGCTGGGATTGTCCGGCCTGATCGACAGCCCGTCAGGCCCCTCGATCGTCGCCATGGCGGGGCTCGCCTTCGTCTTGACGCTGGCCGTGCCACGGACCAGGTAAGGCCCATGAACAAGCCGGTTTCCTTTTCAGCCGTCATGGGCCGCCGCCGCACGGTGCCGGTGCCGGTCGGTCCCGTCACGCTGGGCGGCGATGCACCGATCGTCGTCCAGTCGATGACCAATACCGATACCGCCGATATCGAGGCGACAGCGCGGCAGACGGCGGCGCTCGCGCGGGCCGGCTCGGAACTGGTGCGTGTCACTGTCGACCGAGAGGAGGCGGCGGCGGCGGTTCCCCATATTCGCGACCGGCTCGACCAAATGGGGGTGGCGACGCCGCTCATCGGCGACTTCCACTATAACGGCCACACATTGCTTGCCGCGCATCCGGCCTGCGCGGCGGCACTTGCCAAGTATCGCATCAATCCCGGCAATGTCGGTTTCAAGGAGAAGAAGGACCGCAATTTTTCGCAGATGATCGAGATCGCGCTGAAGCATGACCGTCCGGTCAGGATCGGCGTGAATTGGGGCTCGCTCGACCAGGCGCTACTTGCGCAATTGATGGACCGGAACGCGGCTTCGCCGGAGCCAAGGGATTCGCGCGCGGTGATGCATGAGGCGATCGTCGAATCGGGCTTACAGTCGGCGGCGCGTGCGGAGGAACTCGGGCTTTCCCGCAATCGCATCGTGATTTCGGCCAAGTGCTCGGAAGTCCAAGACCTCATCGCCGTCTATCGCATGCTGGCGGCGCGGTCTGATTACGCACTGCATCTGGGGCTCACCGAAGCGGGCATGGGATCGAAGGGCATTGTCGCCTCGACGGCGGCGCTCTCCGTCCTGCTTCAGGAGGGCATCGGCGACACGATCCGCATTTCCTTGACGCCAGAGCCCGGCGGCGATCGCACCCGCGAGGTCATCGTCGCCCAGGAAATACTTCAGAGCATGGGCCTGCGCTCATTCGCGCCGCAGATCATTGCCTGCCCCGGCTGCGGGCGCACCACATCGACGGTGTTCCAGGAACTGGCCAAGGATGTCGAAGCCTATGTGCGCGATCGCACGCCGGAATGGCGGAAGTCGTATCGGGGCTTCGAGACCTTGCAGCTCGCGGTGATGGGTTGCATCGTCAACGGCCCGGGCGAATCCAAGCATGCCGATATCGGAATTTCGCTGCCGGGCACTGGCGAATTGCCGGCGGCACCGGTTTTCATAGACGGCAAGAAGGCGA
>JAEUMG010000015.1 GCA_016793355.1 Hyphomicrobiales bacterium | reverse complement strand
CGTCGTGCACTTTGCAGGAAACCGATTGAATGAAGAAGCATCATCGAAAAGCGCGACGAGACGACAAGCCTTATCTCCGCAGGCCGGGCGCTGGGCACGAGTGTCTATAATACCTCGGGCGACTCGCTGGGCGAAATCAATAACGTGATGATCGACAAGCGCTCGGGCAAGATCGCCTATGCGGTGATGTCCCTCGGCGGTTTTCTCGCCGGCGCCACCCATCACACTTACCATTATGATGCATGGACGGCATTGGCTTTCACGCAGCCACTGGCCGATAGTATCCGGAGATGGAGACACCAATATGGACACGGTCAAGCGCATCCTCGACTGGCTTTCCGGCGCAGCAATGAAAAGCTCCAACGAACCCGCGGCGGATGAAATCATTTTCGAGATCGCCACGCTGGAGGATGCGGCGCGTATCGCGATGGGTTAGAATCGCGCTTACGCCTTCTCACACGCAAAGATCGGGCAGTCTTCGGCAAGATCATATGTCCCCGAGGGATGAAATCCGATGCCGCGGAAGCCTGACGGCAGGCAGTCGAGAAACTCCGCACGCGTCGGAAAGCAGTAGACGGCACTCGAGCCGCGATAAGTATCGATCATGTCGATGACGGATCGGTCCCAACCGGTTACTGCCGCCAGTTTCTCGCGGTCGGGGAAATGCCTCTCGAACTGCTCATGGATGCGGGTTACCGGCACCGCGGCGCCGCCGTCCGCGGCGATCCGCATCGCGATCTTCCATTTGAAGGCGTGAAAATTGACCGTGGCCCGCCCCGCCGCCTCGTCCAGGAGTTCTTGCCATGACCAGGGCTTTTCGGGCCGCGCATAGAGCCGGCACACAAAGCGGCCCCCCGGCTCAAGATGTTCGCGAACAGTGAGCAGCAGCTGCCTGATCTCGCCGGGATGCGACAGCACATTGCCGCTGCCATCGCCGATCGCCGCGGTGAATCGGCCCAGGCTGCCGTCAAGTTCAAGCCAATCCGCCTGGATTGCCCGGCGTTTAGCACCGTCGCCCGGCCAGATATTGGCAATCATGGCCGCGCTCTTGTCGACGGCTACGACATTTTCAAAAGATAGGGCAAGTTCGGGCGTGACCCCGAGCAGCAAGACACGATCGGACCCGCTCCCGACGAGATCGACGATCCTTGCCCTGATTTCGCTATTGGGCCGCAAGGGCGCTTCGAGACCGCTCCAGCGCCGGTGATAGGTCTGCCAGTGATCGGACGGCCCGCTCACGCACCCGCTCCGGCGCGCAGCAAATCCTCGACCGCGGCGGCAAGCGTGCTCCGGTCACCCGTGCCGCGCAATACGCGCCCGGCATGCGTGACAATCAGCGTGTCGACATCCGCGGCAAGCGCGTCCGGTCCGGCGACTATGGCGAGGCCGAACTTGGCATACGGCAAGCCGCTTTGCGCGACCTCGCCGGGTAGTGCGCGCACCACGAGCGCTTCACAGGCCGGATCGAGCAGCAAGGCCCTGATCCGTGCCGGCAGCGGCGCCTCGGCGATGAAGCGCTGCTCGCTGCCCAAGCGCGTCCCGTCGGGGCCGGTCTCGCCAACCTGCAATCCCTTGTCTTTCAACCACCCGGCGATGCTTCGCGCAGTATCCGGTGCGCCATCAAGGATCAGAATGGCAGGAACGCGGCCATCGCCTTTGAACTTCTGCGCAATGATGCGCTCGGCCAGCACATCGCCGATCCCGGGCGTCGCATTGACTTCGATGACGGCAGCCTTGCTTTCGCGCCACGACAGTGCCGGGTCGGTGGTCATGAAGTCGATGCCCACCGCGTCCAGATGCAGGACCCGGGCGATCGTCTCGGCCATGATCCGATTGTCGGGATGAAGCTCTTCGGTTACGTCCTCGAGCTTGCCGCCGGTCGCAAGGTTGGAATTGCGTCTCAGGAGGACGCGCCTGCCTGCCGGTGGGACATCTGACAGCCCGAAACCTTGATCGCGAATGAGCGCAACCATCTCCGAATCCAGGGTGAGGCGCACGAGGAGGCCCGAGGCGACATCGGCATCGCTGCGGCTGCGGTTTTCCGCCTCGATCAGTTGCGAGACGGTGGCGATGCCGTCTCCGATCACATGCGGCGGCACAAGGCGGCTGGCGCGCAGCAAGTGCCCGCCGAAGACCGAAAGGCGAAGATCGTCGCCCTCGACGAGGCGTTCGACCAGCACCGGCTCCGAACTGTTGTCGCCGCGCGCCTTGGCGAAAGCCGCCGTGACCGCGGCATCGTCCTTGAGACCGATGCTCACGCCCCGCCCTTTGCTGCCGCGGATCGGCTTGATCACGACCGGATAGCCGAGTCGCCGGGCGGCCTGCACGGCGTGCTGCGGCGCATGCACCAGCATCTGATCGGTGGCAGGCAGACCCAGGCTCCTGAGGAGTTCGGCCATGCGAAACTTGTCGCCTGACAGACGCATGCCGATCTGGGAATCGCGATGGGTCGCGGCTTCGGAAAACTGTACCGCGAATTTCCCTTCGCCATAGACCCACATGGCGGTTCCTGAGGCCAGCGGCACGACTGGAATCCCGCGCTTGCGCGCCGCCCGGATCAGCGCCCGCGCGATGTAGTCGGGCTGATAGTTCGACATCGCGGCGGTCTGCGACAGGAACGGGCCCAGCCGCCGTCGATCGGCCTGCAGCCCGCTGGCGAGCGCAAAGACAGCATGGGCCAGACCGACGGCACCGCGCAGCGCCATGACGGCGGCATCGTCGTTGCAAAACCCAATCACGACCCGCCAGCGCCCGCCATCGCGCATTGTCGCATGATGCGGCAAGGAATTCGGCCCGCGCAGATCCTGGAAGCCGTTTGCGAGCAGCGCGGCCAGTTCGGCAAGATAGAGCGGCGTGTCGGGCCAGGCGATGGTCAGCTTGAGTTCGGGAGGAAGAAGCTCCCGCAGCGCCTTGCGGAGATCCGTCGTCGGCAGCCGCACGGCAAAGTCGGGAGCGAATTCAACAATAGCCGCGGCAAACGGCGCCTCGAGGTTGGGCCCGTAATATATTCTGTATTCCTGGCTGGTCTCGCTCAACTGTCTCCTCCACGCCTGCGCTGCCTATTCCGGCCGCTCGGGATAGGCAATATAGCGAATGATTTTCCAGGTTCCGTCCGGTTGCCTCGCAAAGATGTCGATGCCCTGTTCGTCGGTGGTTTCGCGCGTGCCGTCCGCCGCGGTCACGGTGGAGATCCAGGTAAGACGTACGACCGCCAGGTCGCCCGAGACAAGTATCTCCTTGATGCGCAGGCCGTAGGTGATGTTCGGCGTCTCGCCTGCCAAGGCCTTGTGCAGGCGAGCGCACAGGAGCGCATAGTTCTGCTCCGGCAGGCCCTGAAAATCATAGAGCAATTCCGGCGCAAAGAGATCGCAGATGCGGTCCGCCTTGCGCGCATTGAAATCCTGTCGCCATTCCTCGAGCGCGGCGCGGATTGCCGTCTCGGCGGCGGTTTCCGCGCGCAGGGCTTGCGCAGGCAACAAGGCGAGCGCGGCAAGCATGGCTGCTGCAAGGATCCTGGCGCTGATCGTCATCCGGCTTCTCCCGCTCGAAGCGCGCGACTATAGACGCCCGGCGGTTCCCGCTGCAAACAGGAGCACGACACGGAGGAGAGCACATGGATAATCCCGCGATCGTTGCCGAGATCCGCCGCATCATCGGCGTCTATTTCGACTATGCCCGGGCCGCTTGCGACAATAGCGATCCCGAACGCGCCATCGGCCATATCGAAGACGGCATTGCGGCGTTGCGCAAACTCACCGACGCGCTGGAGTAAGCGTCATGCGCGACCAACGGGCTGACTGGATCACAGCGAAGCCGGAGGCTGTCGGCTTTCTGCCCGATCTCGGACCCAGGCTTGCCGCCGGAATCCGCTCCGGCCTTTTGCGTGGCCTGCATGGAATCGTCGTCAGCCGCGGCGAGGCGATTGTGCTTGAACGCTATTATCGGGGCGCTGACGAAGCCTGGGGCCGGCCGCTCGGGCATGTCCGCTTCACCCGCAACCAGCTTCATGACCTGCGCTCGGTGACGAAGAGCATCGTCGGGCTGCTCTACGGCATTGCGCTTGATCGCGGCCTCGTCCCCGATCCATCGGCACCATTGCTCGCGCAATTCCCCGAATATTCCGATCTTGCCGCCGATGCTGCGCGCAACCAACTCACCATCGGCCAGGCGCTCAGCATGACGCTCGGCCTCGAATGGGACGAGCAGCGGCCCTATTCCGATCCCGCCAACAGCGAGATCGCTATGGAGAATGCGACGGACCGCTATCGCTATGCGCTCGACCGTCCATTCGTTGCAGCGCCGGGTGCGCGCTGGATCTATTCGGGCGGCGCGGTAGCATTGATCGGCGGTATCATCGCGAGGGGCAGCGGCAAGCCGCTTCCCGACTTTGCGCGGGAGGCGCTGTTTGCTCCGCTCGGCATCACGCGCTTCGAATGGGCAAGCGGGCGCGACGGAACGGCATCCGCTGCGTCGGGCCTGCGGCTCAGGCCGCGCGATCTCCTGAAGATCGGCCGGATGGTGATCGACAAGGGCCTC
>JAEUMG010000371.1 GCA_016793355.1 Hyphomicrobiales bacterium | reverse complement strand
AGCAAGGATTTCGACGATCGTCTGGCGCGGATTGAGTGAGGCGTCCGGATTCTGGAAGACGAGCTGGATCGCCCGCAATGTGCCGCGCGATCTTTCATCGACAGGAACACTGAGATCGATCTTGTCGTCGAATTCGATACGACCGCGCGCGACCGGCCACAGACCGGCGATCGCCTTGAGGATCGTCGATTTGCCGCTGCCCGATTCCCCGACCAGCCCCAGGACCTCGCCCTTGCGCAGGGATAGTGTCACTCCCTCGACTGTCATCGGGACATGCCGGGGCGGCACCAGCCAGTCGAAGAGACCCCGGCGGCGATAGGTGACCGAGACGGATTCGAGATCGATCAAGCTGCCCTTGCCCGCAATTTCTGGCGTCCCCCCATCGCTCTCCGAATCGATCTCCAGCGGGCCCGACTGCGGATGGAAACACGCGACACGGCGGCCGACGCCCGCTTCCCGCAGTTGCGGCGCGGCTTCGAGGCAATCCGCCCGTGCCGCGCTGCATCTCGGCGCAAAACGGCAGCCCGGCAGGATCTGGCCGGGCGCCGGAGGCCGGCCCGGAATCGATTGCGGAATGGCCGTGCTCTCAAGCCGCGGGATCGAGCGCAGCAGGGCGCGGGAATAGGGATGCGCCGGCTCGGCCAGAAGCGCTGCCGTCGAGGCGTCTTCGACGATGTCGCCGGCATACATGACGATCATGCGCGCGCTCAATCGTGCGATGACGCCGAGATCATGACTGACACAAACCATCGCCTTGCCGCTTTGATCGCGCAATTCGGCAAGGAGATCGAGAATGCCGAGCTGCGTCGTGACATCGAGGCCGGTTGTCGGCTCGTCGAGCAGGAGCAGTTCGGGCTCGCCGGCAAGCGCCATGGCGATGGCGGCGCGCTGCAGCTGTCCGCCTGAGAGTTCATGCGGATAGCGCCTGGCCAATATTTCGGGGGTCGGCAAGCGCACGCGCCGCAGGAGGTCGACGATGCGTTTTCCGCGCTCGCTCGCGCCGAGCCTGGTGTGAAGCCGCAGGGCTTCTTCGATCTGCGCCCCGATGCGCGATGTCGGTGTCAATGCCATTCCGGCATTCTGCGGCACGAGCGCCATGCGGCCGCCGCGAATGTGGGAGAGTTCCGCATCGTCGCGGTTGAGCAGGTCGATGCCGTCGAAGCGGCAATAACCGCCGGCATGGACGAGCCCGGGCTTGACGATCCCCATCATCGCGAGGAGCAGCGTGCTCTTGCCGCAGCCCGACTCACCCGCAATGCCAAGCGTTTCGCCCGTCCGGAGCGTCAGCGATACGCGGTTGACGATGGGTGCCCGAGCCATGGCGAGCGGCATCGCGATCGTCAGATCCGCCACGTCGAGCAAGGGCATCCGTTCGCTCACGGCACCGGCGACCTTTGCACGCGGTCGACACCCAGGACCTTGGCGAGCGAATCGACGGCGAGATTGAGGCCGATGATGAGGCTGCTCAAGGCCAGCATCGGCCAGATCGCCGTCCACGGCGCGGAGGCCATGACGCCCCTCGCATCCGAGATCATCAAGCCCCAGTCGGGCGCCGGCGGCGCGACACCCATGCCGAGAAACGACAGCGAGCTGACGGCCAGGATGATCCACGACCATTGCATGGCGCCCTGCACGGCCAGGCTGTCGCGCACATTGGGCAGCAGTTCCTGGAAGATGATGGTTCTGCGGCGCTCGCCGCGCGCCCTGGCGGCGAGGATGAAATCGCGCGTGACGAAATCGAGCGCCGCACTGCGCGCCAGATAGATGACCGAGAGCCCGTAGGAGAAGCCGAGCACCGGGACAAGCGCCGTCGTGCCGGTGCCGAGTGCTGCAACGAAGATCATGACGATCAGGATCCACGGGATCGACATGAGCGCATCGGCGCAGCGCATCACCATTTCATCGAGCCGGCCGCCGACCAGCGCCACGACGATGCCGAGCGCCGCGCCCCAGACGAGCGCGATGATCGTCGATGCGGTGCTGATCATCATCGCCTCGCGTCCGCCGAGCAATGTGCGGGTGAAGACGTCACGGCCGAGCCGGTCGGTTCCGAACCAGTGCGCCGCCGAAGGCGCCTGCAGAATGGCATCGACATCCTGATCGGCATAGTCATAGGGCGCGATGGCCGGGCCTATGACGGCGATGATGATGTGGAAGAGCACGATGCCAAGCCCGATCGCGCCCGAAGGCCGCGAGACGAGATCGCGCATGATGGCAAGGCCGTTCATGCCCGATGCGTTCGCAGGCGCGGATTGAGGAACAGCGCCAGAAGATCGGCGGCAAGATTTGTGATGATGTAAATGGCGCCGAGCAGGAGCGCGATGGCCTGCACCAGGGGCAGGTCACGGTCGGAGACCGCATCGACGGCAAGCCGGCCGAGGCCTGGATAATTGAACACGCTTTCGACGATGACCACGCCGCCGAGCAGCCAAGCGACGGTGAGGCCGATGACGCTGATCGCCGGTAGAAGCGAATTGGGCAGCACATGCCGCAATACGATCTGCCGGAATGGCACGCCCTTCAGCCGCGCCATCAGGACGAAATCGCTGCCCATGACATCGATGACCGATGAGCGCACCATGCGCAGGATGTGGGCGGTGAGAATCAGGCTCAATGTCGCGACGGGCAACACCGTGCTGGCGAGAAGCTGCAGGATCGGCGCCTTGTAGCCCGCCGTTACCACGCCCGCCGTCCAGCCGAGGGTCACCGAGAAAACCAGGATCAGGATCGTCGCCGAGACAAACTCGGGGATCGTCATCGCGAAGATGGCCGTCGCCGAGACGGCGAGGTCGAACGGCCTGTCGCGATAAAGCCCGCAGAGAAAGCCCAGGAAAATCGCAATCGGAATGCCGATCATTGCCGCGGCGGCGGCAAGCACGACGGTATTGCGTAGACGCCAGCCGACGATCTCGGTGATCGGTTTTTGGCGCTGCATGGAGGTGCCGAGATCGCCTTTGAGGACGCCGCCGGCCCATTCGAAGAAACGCTCCGGCGCCGGGCGGTTGAGGCGCATGCGTTCGCGGCAGTTCTCGAGCGCCGTCCCCTTCCCTTCCCGGCCGAGGAAGGCCGTACAGGCATCGCCCGGCATCAGCTCGAGACACGAGAAGACCACGACAGCTATGAAGACCAGCGTGAAGAGCGCCGATCCGACGCGCCGGAAGATCAGCCGCAGCACCGGCGTCCCGCCCCTGCGGCTATTCAGCCTTGTCGACGAGATGCCAGCGGATGTAGTCCTCGGCCAATGGCTTGATGCCGGTGACCTTGTTGGTCATGACCCGCGAACCGTTCTGCAGATAGGGAATGAAGGTGCCGCCCACCTCGAAAAGCAGCCGCTGCGCATCGCCATAGGCCTTCTTGGCTTCCTCGAAATCAAGCGAGCTTCGCGCCTTGTCGAGCGCCGAGTCGAATTCGGGGTTGCTGAAGTAGCTTTCGTTCCAGGAGCTGCCGGTGCGATAGGCCTCATTCAGGATCTGATCGGCCGGCCGTTCGCTCCATGAAGTGACGGAAGCCGGCTCCTTCATCCAGACATCGTCCCAATAGCCGTCGGAGGGCGCCAGCTTGACCTTCGCACGGATACCGGCCTTGGCGACCTGCTGCTGATAGATTTCGGCGAATTGCACCATGCCGGGCTCGAGATCGGCGGTATTGACCTCGATATCGATTCCATCGGGAAAGCCCGCTTCGGTCAGGAGCTTTTTTGCAAGCTCGATGTCCTGCGGGCAGGAAATCTCGGCGTGATAGGGATCGCTCGATTTCACCGGCACATCGCAGGTCACGGCTGCATTGCCCTCGCCCACCATCAATTTGATCATCTCATCGCGATTGACGGCGACACGGATGGCCTTGCGTACCTTGGGGTCGGTGAAGGGCGCGGTGTCGGTGCGAAACGCGATGCCGTACCAATCACCTGCCGGGAAGCTCTGGACGACGAAATTCGGGTTGGACTCATAGACGGGCTGCTGGTCGCGCGTGACCGAACTCATGTCGAGTTGGCCGGCCAGCATCGCCTGGTTGCGCGCTTCGCTGTCCGGAATGGCCGTGAACTCGATGCGATCGAGCTTCGGCGCGCCCTCCCAGTAATCCTTGTTGGCGACAAGGACCGTGCGGCCTTCGGGATCGTAGCTCTCGAGCTTGAACGGACCGGTGCCGATCCCGAGCTTGTCGTTTGTCGGTCCAGCACCCTCCGGCAGCATACGCACGCGATAATCGAGCAGCAACACGGGCAAGCCCGCATGCGGCGACGAGAGGACGATCTTGGCGGTCAGGGGATCGACGACCTCGACATGATCGATCATGCCGAGAACCGAAGCGACGGGCGATTCGAGTGCCGGATCCTTGATGCGCTCGAGCGTGAACTTGACATCGGCCGCGTCGAAGTCGCTGCCATCATGGAATTTGACGCCCGGCTGCAGCTTCAGCGTCCATTCGGTGGCGTTCTCGTTGGGCGTCCAGCTCACCGCCAGTTCGGGCGCCGGTTCGCCGTCGTCATCCTGCCGCACCAGACGGCTGTAGATGATGTCGTTGACTTCATAAAAACGGTTGGGCGATATCGGATCGATGCTTTCCTTGCCGCCGAAACTCAGATCATTGGCGCGCATCAGCACCTTTTCGGCACTTGCATGGCCTGCACCTGCAGTCGCGAGCATCAAGGTCAACGCGGCTGCACCAATCCGTCCTGCGATTGTCATGGGAACCCCTTTATAGACATGCGGCGGGACTGGCGCCCGCCTTGGTGTTTGCCCTAATACGTGACTTGTCCAAGCTAACAACTTGATGACAGGCTGGCAAATCGCGGCCATCGGCGAAGGGGAGTGCTCGGCGTGCTGATCGTAACCTACAATATACAATGGGGCATGGGGCAGGATGGCATCGTCGATCTCGCCCGCATCGCCCGTACGGTCGGCGAGGCCGATATCATCTGCCTGCAGGAAGTCGAGCGCGATTGGCGCAAAGGGCCCGATGCCGAGGAAATACAACGGCTCTGCGAATTACTGCCCCGCCACTATTGCGCCTTCGCGCCGGCAGTCGATCTTGACAACAGCCGCGTCGATGCCGACGGGCGGGTGCATAATGGCCGGCGCCAGTACGGCAATCTGACGTTGTCCCGATGGCCGATCATCTCGATCCGCACATTCCCGCTGACCAAGTATCCCGTCTATGGACATGTGAACGATGCCTCGGTCTTGCTTGAGACAGTCGTCCAGCATCGCAGCACGCCATTCCGAGTATACAACACGCATCTCAACTATCTCTCGGGACGACAGAGACTGATCCAGGCAAAGGAAGTTCTCTCCATCATCCAGCAGGCGCCGGTCCAGGGCGGTGTTGTGGCTGGTCCGGGGGCCGCCGACGATCAATTCGGCGCCGACTGGATGGTGCTGCATCGCCACGAGATACCGGGCATGCCACGCCCCGCCCTGTTGATGGGCGACTTCAACATGCGGACCAACTCAGCGGAGTATGATGTTCTGACCGGTCCCGCCGATCCGTTTTACGGGCGCCTCCATGAAGACGACCTGTTCGCCGATGCATTGACCCTGGCCGGGCTGCCGGAAGAAGAAGGCGTGACTCATCCGGAGGCCGACAGCACCGGTCGCAGGCGCATCGACCATATCTTCATGACGAGTGAATTCATCCCGCATTTCAAGCGGGCCTGGATCGACAATATGGCCGATGGCTCGGATCACTGGCCGGTCTGGCTCGAACTCGATTATCCTTGACGACCCAGGCAGGAAACCTCTGCTGCAAGCTGCGCTATTCCAGATTGCGCTGATCACCGGTGCGGCCAATGGCGATGAGATCACCCGGGAGAACCGGACGCTCAGGCAGTGTGACTTTGACGGTCCTCTCCTCGCCATCGCGCCAGGCATTGACGGTCAGCTCATCGCCCACCTTGAGCGAATGCACCACGCTGAGCACATCGTCGAGGGTTGCGAGATCGTGACCATTGACGCTGGTGATGATGTCACCGCCGACCAGGTATTCCTCGCTGCCGATCGTCATCGGCAGCAATCCGCCGCGCAGACTGATCTTCTCCGCCGGACTCCCCGGCTCCACGGTTTCGACCATGAGTCCTGCCGGCATATCAAAGAACGCGATGAACAGGTCGGGCACTATCTTACCGTTGATACCGTGCCAGGGCCGCACGACGCGGCCCTTGGAGATAAGTTGTGGCGCGAGTTCCGAAAGAGTGCCGGACGGAATCGCAAATGCGACGTTGTCGGCCTTCTGGCCGCTCAACGTCATCATCCCGATCACTCTGCCGCACAGATCCACAAGGGGTCCCCCCGAATTGCCCGGATTGACCGCGGCATCCGTCTGAATCAGGGGCGTCAGCCAGCTCATGGTGGTGACCGGTACTTTGCGATTCAGGCCCGAGATGATTCCGCGGCTCGCGGACTTGTCCATCTCGAAAGGATAGCCGATCGCAAGCACCTCCTCGCCAATCTGGAGTTCTCGCGAATCGCCGAATGTCGCCGGCGGCAAATTGAGCTCCCCGCCATCGCTGATCTTGATGACCGCGGTGTCGGAGAGCGGATCGGCCCCGACAATCGTTGCCGGAAAGGCCCCCTGCTCGTCGACGGAGACCAGGAGCTGCTTCGCACCATAGACTACATGCGCATTGGTGACGATGTTGCCCTTCCCGTCGAAGACGATACCGGCGCCCGTCTCCATCTGCACACGTTCCTTGATATCGAAGGATTCGATCGATACCGAGAACACGCGCACGACGGAAGGCGCGGCGATCCTGAATGCCTCGGCAATCGAGTTCTTTTCGCAGGTGGACTCCGCCCGCGTCGCTGGAGTCAGCCAAAGGCCTGCGGCCAGAGAGACGGCTGCGAAGAGGGATCGGCGTCGGATCGCAATATGGCGCATGGCGGATCGCCTCCACGGGAAGGATGGTTACTACCGCGCCACTCTATACAGGCCTTTGATTCATATCAAAAACCGTCAGGGCGCCTCATCATCCTCGCCCTGAGGTGCATCGCGCAGCAATGCCTCGAACGGCGCGCATCTGTACAATTGCACCTGCTGCTGATGGTTCGAGGCCCGCTGCGCGGGCACTTCACGATGAGGATTCATTCAAGCCAACCGGCCAGAGATGCTTACTGCCGCGGGCCTACGACCTCGATCGAGCCAGAAGCCGTGCGCGCGTTGAGATAGGGCCGATACATGTCTTCCACCATTGCCGGCGGCAAGGTGAAATTGCCCGGAGTGACAGCGCGCACCACGTAAGCCAATGTGATATCTGCATTGTCGCCGGTATCGCGCGTGAAGGAAGCAACGAAGCGATCATCGCGGAATTCGAGATGCGCGTAATTGCTGATCTCGGGCAGCCAGCTGAAATTGGCAAGATCGGCACTGGCGACGAGAGCGGGATTGTCGATCTCAAACCCGGCCGGCAGGAGATCCGCGATGAGGATTTTCGCGGGCCACGCATTGGCCTGCGTTACTTTCAACACGACGACGATACGCTCGCCTTGAGGGATACCGTCGCTTGGAATCGACTCCCCGGAAAGCGAGTAATAGCTCCGTTCGATCGAGAAGCCATCGCCGCCGGCCGGCTTTGCCACGACCGGTACGCCGCCATAGCTCAGGATTGCATCCACGGCATGATCGGCGCGATTGGTGACCTTCAGAGAACCGGCCGCCAATTGCTTTGCCGTGAGGCGCTGGACAAAATCGCCGGAGACATGCCGGCCATCGACATCGAGATCGGGCGACTGGGCGCCGGCTGCGAGCGCCCGGGCGGCGAGCAGCATCCAGGAATTTTCCTGGGTGCTCGTGTAGCGCCGGCTCGCCTGATTGCGCGCGACCATTTGCGTGAGCGCCGGAATGAAGCTGGCGCCTGAATCGCTTTCCACCGCAAGCGTCAGAAGCGCCGCCCCATCGCGCAGGCGAGAGCCGTAGTCGAGCCGGGCATAGTCTTCCTTCACCTGTGCGGATAAGGTCATAAAGGCCGCATTGAACACCCGCGCTGCCCTCTCACGGTCGCCATAGAGCGCCAGGGCTGCGCCGATCTGGGCCTTGGCCAGCGGCGAAGCAAAGCTGTCGAGCCTGCTTTCGGCGTAATAACGAAGATCGCCAATCGAGGCCTTTTTGTTGCGGGCCAGCACATAGAGTGCATAGGCGATGTCATAACCGCCATTGCTGAAGTTCTGCTGATACGACAGCACATTCTGCAGATTGGCGAGCGCCTGGTCGAAGGGCAGATCCGGCACGTCATAGCCTTGCTCCCGTGCCCGCGTCAGGAAGTCGCTGACATAGGCATCGAGCCAGAGATCGCCGCCGCCCGGACCCCACAGGCCGAAGCTGCCTTCGGATGATTGATTTGTGAGAACCCGAAAGATTGCGTCCTGCACGCGGCCCTTGATCGCCGAGTCGGCATCCATCCCGGCACGCGCCGCGACCTCATCGAGATAGAGAAGCGGCAAGGCACGACTCGTCGTCTGCTCGGCGCATCCGTAAGGATAGCGATCGAGCGCCTGGACGATGCCCGGAATATCGAGTGCGCCCGACCGCGTGATCGAAACGGTGATCGCACCGGTGCCCGGGACCGTATCGGCGAGAAGATCGCCGGTGACGGTAAGCGTCTGGCCCGGCGCCAAGGCAACGGTACGCCGCTCGATGGTAGGAGGCTGGCCGGAGCGGACACCAAGCACGAGATTGCGCTTGATGTCGAGACCCGAAGGATGAGTCAAACGCAGTTCGACTTCCTGAATGCCGACCGATCTTGCCGACAAGGGCAGCAGCACATTGAGGCGCTGTCCCGCGGCGAGTGCAACGGTCCTGGGCAAACCGGCAATGGCAATGCCGTCGGTGGTCGCGGCGGAAAGCTGATAGTCGCCGGCCGGGCCTTCGGCATTGGCAATGTCGAGATGAATGCGCGATTGATCGCCGGGGGCGAGGAAGCGCGGCATGCTCGCGGTCACGACGACCGGATCGCGCACGATCACATCCTTCACCGCATGACCGACCGACTTCGCACTCCAGGCGACCGCCATGATGCGCAAGGTCCCGTCAAATTGCGGTATATCGAAAGTGACGCTGGCCTTGCCGTCGGCGCCGACCGCCACAAGGCCGGAGAAGAGTGCCACCGGCGCCTGCGCAGGCGGCGTTCCATTGAGCGCATCACCCTCGCCTTCATCGCCGCCACCGGACCGAATCTGACCCGGTGTACCGAGCGACCCGTCGATCAACTGGCCATAGACGTCACGCCAGTCATAACCAAGCTTGCGCTGCCCGAAATACCAGGATTCGGGCTCCGGCGGCTGGAACCGGGTGAGATTGAGAATACCGAGATCGACTGCCGCGACCGTGACATAGGCCTCTTCACCGCTGGCAAGTCCGGCTAGCGTCAACGGCACCGTCAGAGGCGACAAGGGTCGCGACAGATCGGGGCCTCCGATTGCAACCGAAAGCGTGCGATCGCTCGCATCCTTCGCGGCATAGGCAAGGCCGATCGCCCGGCCCGGCAGATACGAGGCTTGGGTCTCCATCGGGCTGTAGAGGGCGGCGGTTACATAGGTGCCGTAACCCCACTCGGACGTGACCGGGACTTCAATCTCCGCACCGGCCGCCCCGACCTCGACCGATTTCATTGCAATAAGCTTCTCGCCTATCACCATGATGAGCGCCGTTCCGGCGAAACGCGGCGTGATTCTCACCCTGGCCGTGTCGCCCACGCGATAGCGTGCCTTGTCCAGCGCGATCTCCAGAAAATCGGGCGTGTCGGAGGACGATTTCGCGAAGTACCAGCCGGCCGTAAAATCGACGCTCGAGGCCGGTCCCGCCGCATCCTGGCTCGTGACTTCGAGACGATACTTGCCCCAGCCGACCTTGCCAACGACACGCGCGGGATCGCCGGTTCCGACATCGACCGTGCCATCGGCGACACGCTCGGTATATTCCACCGTGTCATAGCTCCAGCCATTGCCGGTCTGATACCACTGATAGTCGTTCTCGACCTTGAGCAGTTCCCATTTGAGTCCACGAACCGCGTTGCGCGAGCCGTCCGCAGCAATCGAGATCACGTCGAAGGTCGCATTATCGCCTTCGCTCAAACCGTCGCTATCGAACAGCGGCTTGATACCGATGCGCGGCCCGTTCGGCGCGACGGGGATGGCGATGCGGCGTTCGACCGCCCGACCTCCGCCTTCAAGCATGCGCACGGCGATCCGGGCTTCATAGAGGCCCGAGGTCTCGGGCAATTCTCCAGGCTGAAGCGAGATCGTTGCCTTGCCGTCATCATCGGTGCTCCCCAGATCCTCAAGTGCCATCCGGTAAGGTTGTATGTCCTCGTCGACAAGACCGAAGCTATAGCCGGGATAAGCCTTGAGCGTCCGCACCGGCGTGTACATAGCCTCGCCTTCCAGACTCAATCCCGAAGCCGGCGCACCAAAAAGGAATCGCCCGGCCAGCTTGATCTCGGAAGTCGCGTCGAGGGGGAGTACGTCAAGGTCACTTGAAAGATCGAACTCAATGCGCTCGGGCAGGAAGTCGTCAATCAGGAACCGCAATTCGGCAAGCAAGGCACCTTTCGGATCGGCATAGGCCGAGGCACGCCAGCTTCCGCGCATCGCTTCATCGGGAATGTCGATATCGACAGTGCGGCCGCCGAGTCTTGCATCAGCGCTTACATAGCGCTGGAATTCCACCCCGTCGGGTCGCGTTACAACAATGGTGAGCGGCAGGCCGGATATCGCGTTGGCCTGATCGTCGCGCGTCAGCGCCGAGAGGTGAACAGTCTCGCCGGGGCGATAAATGCCGCGATCGGCATAAAGAAACACGTCGACCGGTCCCGGTGCGTCACGCCCGCCGACACCCCGATCGCCCAGATCGAAGGCGGTGCGCGTGAGATCAAGCAAGGCATAGTCGCCGTCAGCACCGCTCGCCGTCACGAAAGACGGCGCCGCACCGCCCGCCCCGCGCAGCAATCCGCCGTCAAAAGCCGCATGGCCGAGCGCATCGCTCTTCGTCGTCCCAAGGATGCGATTGTCGCGTGCAATGAGCTGTACTTCGCTGTTGGCGACGGGCTTCGCCGAGCCGAGCGAGCGCACGAAGACATCGAGGCTCGCTTCGCCCTTGAGCGCGGTCAGGCCCAGATCGGAGATGATGAACCATTGCGTTGCCTGCGCATTCCAATTTTCGATGCGTTCGTTCTTGGGCCGCGCCATCATGACATAGAGGCCCGGCTCGGTCTTGGGCAGGACTTCGGCCAGGGGAATCGAAGTCGTTACTTCTTCATTGAGTTTCTTCTCGACGGTGATGCCGCCCGACCAGATTTTCTCGCCGCGATCATTTGCGAGATTGTCCGCGTCATAGCCCGACAATTGCGAGAGGAAGTCGCGCCCGCGCATGATGAGCGCCAGTCCCCGTACATCGATCCGGTAGAGATCGAGATCGGCCTCCTCGATATTGACGGAGACGATGGGAATGGCCTGGCGCCCGGTGCGCGGGAGCACGAAATTGCGCCCCGTAAAGCGCACGCTCGGCTGCCGGTCGCGCACATAGGCTGAGATAGTGACCGGCTTCTCGAGGATTTCCGAATAGATGGACGGCAGCCCTGCCCTCACCGTCACCGCATAGCGCAGGCCGTGCTTCGCGCCGTCGACACACATCTGCTTCTCGCTGACCGAGACGCCGTCCGCCGGCTTGTCGTTGAGAAGAACGAAGGTGTCATAGGAGGCGGCCGCCTGGCCAATGGCATCGGAGAACTCCAGGCAGATGCGCGGTGAGCTCGTATCGGCATCGACCGAATAGTCGACGACCCTGAATCCGTATTTCGAGAGCGCCTTGTCATAGGCGGCTTCGAGATAGGCGAGCCGCGCTTGCGCCAGCGCGGCTTTGTAGGCTTCGAGGGTCTTGCGAAAATCCTCCGTGCGCTCATAACCCTGTGCCAGGAGACCGAGCGCCTCGGCACGTTCCTCGCGCGACGGCGCGATCTGATAGGCGGTAATTGCTGCGGAGATCGAATCTGCATTGAGCTGGCTGCGGCGACTTGAATCGACAATGGCGGCCTCGGCGAGCAAGCCGCTCAGATTGCGCCACAGGCCGGCATCGTAGGGTTCGAAAGCCACGAGTTGCAGCGCCAGATTGACCGCACCGCGATAGTCCTTGGCCGCCACGGAGCGATCGAGATTGGCCCTGATGAGCACCGGATCGGCATAGGGCGAGGGCGGCGTCTCACGCAGCAGTTGCGCATAGGCTTCGGCCGCGGCGAGACTATCCGGTGAAACGAAGGGGAGTGCCGGCGCTGCTTCGATATCGGGCTTCGGCGGCGTGACGAAGACCTTCGCCGCCGTCGCATTGGCCGCTTGCGTCAGCGTGCCGACGCCATTCTTCAGGAAGCACCATTTGGCTTTGCTGTTATAGGTCAGCGCAAGGCAATTGCCGTCAGCCAGGCATTGCGCGCTGCAATCTTCGAGGCTCACATCCTTGACGGTCTTGTAGTCAAAACCCGGATAATCGGAGTTGGGGGTTGTGATAAGCCGCCGGGCGCCCGGCTCCGCGGCCGACGCTATCCCTCCCATCCAGATCAGGGCCGCGATGAGAAGAAGAGCCGAAAGCCGAGAGGAATTGCGCGCGCGCATGGGCGTGTTCCCGAATGAAATCGTAAAAGGTTGAGTCGCCGTGTCCCTGTTCGGACTGACAATATTCAATGGGGAAGTGTGGCCTTATTCTGTCTGACGCACCGCCAAAATTTGACCAATTGGAAAAAATATCTTAGGCTTCGTTCAGACAAGAAAAACGAGGGAGAGAAGTTCATGCCGGCAGCGCAAGGCAGGCCCGGTCCCGATATCGCATCCGGGCGTCTGGCGGCTGATGACTACGCCAGGAACTTTGCCGACCTGCATCCGCCGCTCGATGCCCACGAGGCGCTGGTCGAATCGGATCGCTGCTATTTCTGCTATGACGCGCCCTGCATGAATGCCTGCCCGACCGGCATCGATATCCCCCTCTTTATCCGCGAGATCAACACTGGCAATCCGCTGGGTGCTGCGAAAACCATATTCGACGAGAATATTCTGGGCGGCATGTGCGCGCGTGTCTGCCCGACGGAGACCTTGTGCGAGGAGGCTTGCGTCAGGAACGAGGCCGAGGGCGAGCCGGTCAAGATCGGGCTGTTGCAGCGGCATGCGACCGACAAGGCAATGGTGGCCAATGCGCAATTCTACAAGCGCGCTGCACCGACGGGAAAACGAATTGCCGTCGTCGGCGCCGGGCCGGCCGGCCTCGCCTGTGCCCATCGCCTCGCCGTCTACGGCCATGATGTCGTGATCTTCGATGCCAAGCCAAAACCCGGCGGCCTCAATGAATATGGGATCGCCGCTTACAAGACGGTTGCCGATTTCGCGCAGGCCGAGATCGATTACATCCTGAGCATCGGCGGCATTGCGATCGAGAACGGCAAACGGCTTGGCCAGGATTTTCAGCTTGCGGACCTACGCAGGCAGTTTGACGCCGTTTTTATTGGAATTGGCCTGGCCGGCGTGAATCAACTGCATGAATCGGGCGAGGAATCGCCAGGCGTCGAGGACGCGGTTGAGTTCATCGCGGAACTCCGCCAGGCCGATGATCTGGCGAATTTGAAGATCGGCCGCCGCGTGGCGGTGATCGGCGGCGGCATGACGGCTATCGATGTCGCCGTCCAATCGAAATTGCTTGGCGCCGAGGACGTCACCATTCTCTATCGGCGGGGCAAAGAAGAAATGAAGGCCAGCGAGTTCGAACAAGACCTTGCTCAGACCAAGGGCGTCACCATCAAGCATTGGGTTCGGCCACGGAAGATCGCAGTCAAGGAAGGATCGCCGGTCCGCATCGAATGCGAATATACCCGAGACGAAGGTGGGCGCCTGAAAGCTACCGGCGAGACGTTCGAATTCGAGGCCGACATGGTCTTCAAGGCGATCGGCCAGAAATTCGAACCCGGTCCCGTACCCGGACTTGAGCTGGTTGGCGGACGCCTGAAAGTTGATAACGAACGGCGCACCAGCCTGCCTGGCGTCTGGGCCGGTGGCGACTGCGTTCACGGCGGCCAGGACCTGACCGTCGCCGCCGTCGAAGACGGCAAGCGGGCCGCTGAGTCGATCAATCGCGCCTTGTCGCGGCAATAATGGAGTTGCCTGATGGCCGATCTCCGCACCGAATTCTTGGGCATCAAATCGCCGAACCCCTTCTGGCTGGCATCCGCGCCGCCGACCGACAAGGAGTACAATGTCGTGCGCGCCTTCAAGGCAGGCTGGGGCGGCGTCGTGTGGAAGACCCTCGGCGAGGACCCGGCGGTCGTCAATGTCAACGGCCCGCGCTATGGCGCGATATGGGGTGCAGACCGCAGATTGCTGGGCTTCAACAACATCGAACTCATCACCGATCGGCCGCTCGATGTGAATCTGCGCGAGATCAAGAAGGTCAAGCGTGAATGGCCCGATCGCGCCGTTGTCGTGTCATTGATGGTCCCTTGCGAGGAACGCAACTGGGCGGCGATCCTGTCCCGCGTTGAGGAAACCGACGCCGACGGAGTTGAGCTCAATTTCGGCTGCCCGCATGGCATGTCGGAGCGCGGCATGGGATCGGCCGTCGGCCAGGTGCCGGAATATATCGAGATGGTGGCGCGCTGGTGCAAAGCGCATACACGCATGCCGGTCATCGTCAAGCTCACGCCGAACATTACCGACATTCGCCATCCGGCGCGCGCCGCGAAAGACGGCGGTGCCGACGCCGTCTCACTGATCAATACGATCAATTCGATCGTCAGCGTCGACCTCGACACGATGTCGCCGGTGCCGTCAATCGATGGCAAGGGCACCCATGGCGGCTATTGCGGTCCGGCGGTGAAGCCGATCGCGCTCAGCATGGTATCGGAGATTGCTCGCGACAAGGCGACACGCGGCTTCCCGATCTCGGCGATCGGCGGCGTCACCACATGGCGCGATGCCGTCGAGTTCATGACCCTCGGCGCTACGACCGTTCAGGTCTGCACGGCCGCCATGACCTACGGTTTTGCGATCGTTAAGGAACTGATCTCCGGCATGTCCAACTGGATGGACGAGAAGGGCTATCGCTCGATCGACGACTTCGTCGGCGCCGCCGTCCCTAACGTCACCGACTGGCAGTTCCTCAACCTGAACTATATTGCCAAGGCCCATATCAACCAGGACCTCTGCATAAAATGCGGGCGCTGCCACATCGTCTGCGAGGACACTTCGCACCAGGCGATTACCGCCAAGAAGAATGGCAACCGTCATTTCGAGGTGATCGACGCCGAATGCGTCGGGTGCAATCTATGCGTAAGTGTCTGTCCGGTCGCTAACTGCATCACCATGGTCGAGATGACATCCGGCACCGACCCGCGCACCGGCCGGAAAATTGACCGTCACTATGCGAATTGGACCACGCACCCGAATAATCCCAACGCAGTCAAGGCGGCGGAGTAGATATCGAAAAAGTATCCTCATGTTGAGGTGGCCGCGCAGCGGCCCTCGAAGCATGAGAAGGCGGCGCGCCCTTCGAGGCATCGCTGCGCGATGCACCTCAGGGCGAGGGCTCGTAGACTACCCCCTTCTCACCGCCGCGACATGGCGGGCGAAGTCGGGCGTTACCATCAAGGCCTTGCAACGCTCGAAGCGGTTGGTCGCATAGGCCCAGAAATCATCGACCGGATTTGTGTTGGCATACTGGATCAGCCCCCAGAGCGTCCAGAGTAGATCGCACATCGCCTTGTAGATGACGATGCGGCCGCGCTCTGAAGGTTTCGCCTCGCCCGAAAAATAGGCCCGGATCATTTCTTCTTCCTGCCCTTCATCGAACAGGCCCTCGATAGAAAGGTCGCCGAGATCCCATAGCGGATCGTTCATGCCGGAATACTCCCAGTCGACGATCCACATGCGCGTCCCCGTATCGAGGAAGTTCTCGCACAAGGGATCGCAATGGCAGGCGACCAGCGGCAATGGATGGGCGGCGAGCGCCGCACGAACGGTTTCCGCCTCGCGCACCACGTCATGATAGCCGGCTGGAAGATCGACCTCCTTGGTCGAAAGGACTTTGAGGTAATCATCGATCATTGCAAAGAGCTCGAAGCGGAATTTGAACTTAGCATTGCTGTCGTGAAGCCGTCGGAAAGCGCGTCCCGCCCGCGCCGGCGAACCGGCACGCGATTTGAAACCGGCCGGCGACATGGTGACGGCACCGGCGATATACTTCGTCACCATGATGCCGGTCTTGGCATCGAAATGGATGACTTCGGGGCTGACACCGGCGCGCGCCGCCTCGCGCGCCGCTACTGCTTCATTGGCGCGGTTGATATATTCCTCGGTGCCCTTGCCGGGTATGCGCAGGCAGAGATCGTCGTCGATCTTGAAGACGAGATTAGTGAGGCCGCCGAGTCGCGTGATCTTTGCCGATCGAGATCGACCCGCAAGTTGCGGAATGGCGGATAGCGCTTTCCGCGCGGCTTGAAGGTCGTCGGCCATCAAGAAACCGTCCCCCCAGCGCAAGCTGGGGTCCCCTGAATCGCCTCCACGCGGCACCGCGTCAGGGGATGCCAGCTTTCGCTGGCAAGACGGTAGCTGTTGCCCCTCATGACTTCAATCGCTCCATTTTCGGATCATAGAGCACACGCGGGCCGCGCTTCGCCTCATAGGGCTTGCCGAAGGCCTCGATCCGGAAAGTGCTTTCGCCGGCGATCTCGCTGGGCAGATAGCCAAAGGCGATGGTCTTGCCGAGCGTGTGGCCGAAATTCGTGCTCGTCACCGAGCCGACGACTTCACCTCCGCGGAATATCGCCTCCCCGCCATGCAACGGCGCGAATCCCTCAATGGTGAAGGACACGAGCTTGCGCCTCGGCCCTTCCCGCTTGATCCGCGCAAGCGCCTCGCGACCAATGAAGTCGTCCTTTTCCAAGGCCACCGCAAATCCCAGGCCGGCTTCATAAGGATTGTAGTCTGGCCCGATATCCCCCGACCAGTAGAGGTAACCCTTCTCCATACGGCACGTATCAATCGCACGATAGCCGGCATTGGCGATGCCATGCGCCTGCCCTGCTTCCCACAAGACCTCGTAGACATGGGCGGCGTAGTCCTGGCGGATGTAGAGTTCATAACCGAGCTCGCCGACATAGCCAATGCGCGCCGCGGAGACGCGCGCATTGCCGACCTCGAAGCGCTTGATCTTCTGGAACGGAAACGCGGCGTTTGAGATATCGTCATCCGTTACCGATTGCAGGATCTCGCGGGATTTGGGTCCGCAGATATTGATCGTCGCCCACACCTCGGTGACATCGCGCAAATTCGCACTGCCGTCCTTCGGCAGCTGCCGCGCAATCCACTGGGCATCGCGCACGCCGAATCCCGAGCCGGTGATGACGAAGACGAGATCGTCATCGACATTGAACACCGTGACATCGGCTTCGATGCCTCCCTTCTCGTTGCAGAGCTGGGTATAGATGGCGCGGTCGCGCTCGCCCATGAGATCATTGGCGGCGATGCGCTGCATGGCGGAGAGTGCACTTCTGCCGGAGATTTCGAGAACCGCGAAGGACGTCTGGTCGATCAAGGCTGCACGCTCGCGGATGGCACGGTGTTCGGCAGCAACCGCACCGAACCAGTTGGGTTTGCCCTCGAAGGATGGGATGTCACGCGGCTCGAAACCATTCGTGGCAAACCAGTTGGGGCGCTCCCAGCCGAATTTCGAGCCATAGACCGCGCCCTTATCCTTGAGGATCGCATAGAGTGGCGAGCGCCTGAGGCCCCGGCCGGCCTGCGATTCCTCGCCCGGCCAATGGATCTTGTAATAGGCGCCATAAGCCTCGATGGCGCGTTCTTCGAGATAGCGACCTTGGGCATGCAGCGCGCCGAAACGGCGCACATCGAAGGGCCACAGATCCATACCGGCATCTCCGTGCAGGATCGTGTTCGCCATGGCAAGCCCGGCCCCGCCCGAAGCGGCAATGCCCGCCGTGAAGCCGCAGGCGACATAGAAATTGTCGAGCTCTGGCGCGAGGCCCATGATCGGTTCGCCATCCGCCGAAACCGGGATCGGCCCGTTGATGACCGTCTGAATGCCGATCTCGTTGAGCACCGGCAACCGCTCGGCGGCGGGCAATGCGAAGAGTTCGAGCCGCTCCAGATTGGGCTCAAACAA
>JAEUMG010000267.1 GCA_016793355.1 Hyphomicrobiales bacterium | reverse complement strand
CGGGCACCACCACTATTCTCTTTGCCGCCGTAAATGCGGTGAAGCTCGTGCCTTATTGGGCACTCGGACAATTGTCGCTGGACAATCTCGAACTTGCCGCGTGGCTGCTGCCAGGCGCGATCGCCGCGACCTTCGCCGGCGTCTGGCTGGTGCGGATCATCCCACAAGTCTTGTTCTACCGTCTGGTCGTGATCGCGCTGTTTCTGATCTCGCTGAAACTCATCGCCGACGCTGTCATGGCGGGTTGAAGAGGGCAGCGGACTCATCAGCGCGCAGCCAAACACGGATCGAGGCGACCTTGCGGATAACTTATGCCTTGCTGGCGGTGACAATCAGCACCGGCAAATCGAAAATGATCTGGTCGTCCTGCTGTGTGTAAGGCTTGAGCGCTGTCCTGGATTCCTTCAGAAGCCGGTCGAACTGAGCGTCGTCCAGTATGCCGCCAAGCGTCCACACGCAGGCGCGCTCGGTCGAGACCAGCGACGTGATTGAGGAAAAACGGACACTACCCATGTGCCGGCGGACTTCGGCACCGGAAATTCCGGCGGCCGTCGTAATTGCCAGTAGGCTTTCGGCATCTCCCAGCACGAATGGCGCGCGAAACGCCTCGACGACGCGCTGCCCGAAGAGTCTTTGCAGGAGTTGCGCGAATGCGGCATAGCCCGGGGAATGATCGAGCGCGTCGCAAACTGCAACCGCGATCCGCCCGCCCGGCTTAAGGACGCGCATCATTTCCCGGAATGCGGCTGGCCGGTCGTCGAAAAACATCAGGCCGAACTGGCTGATGACGGCATCGAAGCTTTGATCCGCGAAGGGGAGCATCTCTGCTTTGCCCTCCCGCCAATCGATTTCCGTGCTCTTGCGGCGCGCTACCATCAGCATGTCGGCATTTGCGTCGAGAGCGCAGACCTTGCCCGTTGATCCGACGCGCTCGCGCGCCGCGAGCGCCGCCACGCCGGTACCGCAGGCGACATCCAGCACATCTTCGCCGTGCTTTATTCGAGCGGCCTCGGCGACAATCGGACCCCATTGCTGGAACAAGGCGGGCACGAACAAGGAGTCATAGACCTCGGCGGGTGTGCGGTTGCGAACGATGACATTCATGACATGGCCTCCGAGCGTCATTTATGTCTTGAATTGAATCTTGTATCCTCGGCCATGGCTCATTCCCATGCTCAAGCGTCCGGTTCGCTTGCCAAGGCGTCCGAAACACGGACGCGGCCAGCCATGTCCGATCTGCCGGTGCCCGACCCGCTCTCCGATGTCCTGCGCAATGTCAAGCTGACGGGTGCACTGTTCTTCTGCGTCGACGCGACCTCGCCTTGGGGCGTAATGGTTCCGCATGCGAGCGAATTCGGCCCGATCATTTTGCCGCGTGCTCAGCACATTGTCTCCTATCATATCGTGCTTGAAGGTTCCGGCTATGCGAGCGTGCCGGGATTTGCGCCTCAGCTTTTCAACGCGGGCGATGTCATTGTCTTTCCGCATGCCGACCCTTACGCCATGCTCAGCCGGCCTGGCGGATCGCCGGAATTTTCCGCCGATGAAACATTGCAGTTCTTTCGTGACATGGCGGCGGGCACATTGCCATTCGTGGTCACCGAAGGCGGCGGTGGCGCCGAGCGCGCTAAGTTCGTATGCGGCTTTCTTGGCTGTGACGCGCGACCTTTTAATCCGTTGCTCTCAACCCTGCCGCGACTGCTGCACCTGAAGCGGCCGCCCGATGCAGGATGCGATTTTCTTGATCGATTGATCGACCTCACCCTTGCCGAGGCGCAAGCGGGGCGTGCCGGCGGCGAGTGCATCCGATTGGGCTTGAGCGAATTGATCTTCATTGAAGTCGTACGTCGTTACCTGGCAGGCCTTGGTACTGGCGAGGTGGGCTGGCTTGCCGGCTTGCGCGACCCCTCAGTTGGCCGCGCTCTCGCCCTTCTGCACAAGTGCCCGGCCTTTGCCTGGACACTCGAGGAACTCGCCAGACAGACCGGGATGTCACGCTCGGTATTGGCAGAGCGCTTCGCGCATTTGGTCGGTTATCCTCCGATGCAATATCTTGCGCAGTGGCGCATGCAGATGGCGGCGCGATTGCTCGGCGACGGAACAACGAAGATTGCCACGATCGGCGAAGCGGTGGGTTACGCGTCGGAGGCCGCCTTCAGCCGGAGCTTCAAGAAGATCACCGGCGTTTCGCCTGCAGCTTGGCGCGGACGGGTCTTCGCGTCGGGTGCCCATGAAGCGGGCGGTCAGATTGCACGGAAGAAAATAGTATGAACCCAGAGTCCGGGATTGCCCCGGAACTGAAAATTTCTCCAATTCCCTTGATGTCCAGGGCCTATGAATCCCGTCGCCCATTGATCCACGGATTCTGATCGCCATCGGCGCCGAGCGGACTCCGCCGGGGTTTTCTTCCTGGCGGATTTATGGGCTTACGCCCTGGCTAAAATGCCTGCGGGGAGGGAGGAGTGGGGAACTGACGTTAAGCTGGCAATCCCGCCTTCAACAGAGCCTCGCGGTGATGCTCGGCATCCTCGACACGCTTGTAGTGCAGAGTGGACATATAGTCTTCGACCTTGAATGCGGGGTTCATCGCCATAACCGCGTCCGCATGCGCCTTGGCCGCCGATGGGTCGCCCATCATGGCGTGAGCCGCCGCGAGGAACGCGTGATGTGTATGGTCGGGCTTGCTGATGTGTCGGAATGCGGCAATAGCCTCCTTGTAGTCGCGGGCGACGAAATGAGCGCGGCCGAGATGATTCCAGAAGCGCTCGGGATGGTGCGGATTGAGCCGCATCGCCTTCTTGATCCAAGGGATTCCGGCTTCCGCTTCGCCGAGCCAGGTCAGGACTTCGCCATGCTGAACAACGATCAGGTCGTTATTGGGATTGAGGCTCAGAGCGCGCTCCTGGTGATGAAGCGCCTTGTCGTGATCGTTAAGGCTGATGCCGATCGCGGCGAGAATACGGTGCACGTCGCTGTCATTATCATCGAGCGATTGCGCGATGTTGAGCTCGGAGATCACGATCTGCTTAGCGGCCTCGGCATCGTCGCACCAATTATAGGTCCAGGCCTGGCCGACGATGCAGCCCCGCCAGGCATGGGCATGCGCGTAATTGGGGTCGAGTTCGAGAGCCTTCTCGATCAGCCGTTGCGCTTCGACATTGTCCTCGCGGCGCGATCGGTGATGCAGTACTTTGGCGGCCAGCACATATTCGTAGGCTCGCATGTCCCTGGTCGGATTGCGCTGGGCGCGCTCATGTGCAGCCGCCTCGACGCGGCCGGGCAGGGTGCCGACGATCGAGGAAACCACCTCATCCTGCACCGCGAAAATATCCGACAATTCGCGATCATAGCGCTCCGCCCACACATGCCGGTCGCTTTTCGCGTCGATAAGCTGAACGGTGACGCGCACCCGGTTGCCCGACTTGCGCACGCTGCCTTCGACGACATAGTGAACGCCGAAGGCACGCGCCACTTCCTGAACATTCACCGCGCGGCCCTTGTACACGAATGTCGAATTTCTTGAGATCACCAGGAGATCGCGAAACCGCGAAAGCTCGGTGATGATGTCTTCGGTCAACCCGTCCGCAAAGAAATCCTGGTCCGGCTCGCCGCTCATATTGGCGAAGGGTAGGACCGCCACCGACAAATGTTCCGCCGTGCCGCTGTGGATCGCGGCTTGTGGGCCTGCCGCAGCGAGATCCACACCGTTTGGGAGCAGTCGATAGACCCGCATCGGGCGGCTGATATTCTTGAGCTGCTGCTCGCCTGTATCGGCAAATTTCACATCCAGCTTGTGAGCAATCTGGTCATGCACCGCCTGGCTGACGCTGATCCCACCAGGTAGTGCATGTTCCTGCAGGCGAGCCGCAATGTTCACGCCATCGCCGAAGATGTCGTCGCCGTCGACGACAATGTCGCCAAGATTGATGCCGATGCGAAAGAGGATGCGTCTCTCGGGGGCAATATCGCTATTGCGCCGCGCCATTCGCTGCTGGATCTCGAGCGCGCATTCGACCGCGTCTCCCGCGCTTGCGAACTCCACG
>JAEUMG010000255.1 GCA_016793355.1 Hyphomicrobiales bacterium | reverse complement strand
GTATCATTCACCGACTTGAAGTGATCGGCATCGAGCGCGATCACCGACACACAGCGCTGGCGGTTGGCGGCATTGTCCACCAGCATCGCCATCTGGCCTTCCATGTAGCGGCGATTGTAGAGGCCGGTGAGCGGGTCGGTGACGGCCATCTCGATCGAGGCCTGGACATTGTTGCGAAGCTTTTCGGCATAGCGCCAGCGGCGCACCTGCGTGTTGACGCGGGCGAGTAATTCCTGGCGATCGACGGGACGGATGAGGTAATCGTTCACACCCATATCCAACCCACGCATGAGGCGCTGGTGATCGTCGGGGTCGACGACGATGAGGATCGGCGTCTGGCGGGTGCGTTCGAGCGACTTGAACTGCGAGCAGACGCGCAATCCATCGACATTCTCCATGTCGAGATTGACGATGATCAGCTCGTAGACATTCTCGCCGGCATTGATGACGGCGGCCTGCGGATCGTCAATGACCGTGACTTCATGGCGGCCTTCGAGCGCCGACTTGATCCGCTCGGCGCCGGCGCTGCGGTTGTCGACGACGAGGATGCGGCCCTGGCGCATTTCATTGTCGCCCCTGCCCTCGCCGAGCAGGCCCAGCGTATCGCCGCTGATCGAACGGGCACGCAGTTCGTCGGTGAGCATCTTGAGCCGTACCAGGCTCTTGAGGCGGCAGAAAAGCGAAAGATCATTGACCGGCTTGGTCAGGAAATCATCGGCTCCGGCCTCAAGGCCGCGCACGCGATCTTCCGGCTGGTCAAGGGCTGTGACCATGATGACCGGGATGTGCTGCGTGAGGCTGTCCGCCTTGATGCGCTTGCAGACTTCGATGCCGTCGATGCCGGGCATCATCACGTCGAGAAGCACGATGTCGGGCTTGGTGCGCTGGACCGACTCCAACGCATCAACGCCGTTCATGGCGGTCACGACCTCGAAATACTCCGCGGCGAGCTTGGCCTCAAGCAGACGAACATTGGCGAGGATATCGTCGACGACGAGTACGCGGGCGGTCATTGCGGTGCCTTCAGGAAGCTGTCGACGGTCTGCAGGAAACCCATCACCGAGATCGGCTTGGAGATGTAGGCCTCGCAGCCGCCCTCGCGAATCTTCTCCTCGTCACCCTTCATGGCGAAGGCAGTGACGGCGATGACCGGGATGCGGCGGAGATCGTCGTCCTCTTTCAGCCATTTCGTCACTTCGATGCCCGACACCTCGGGCAGCTGGATATCCATCAGAATCAGGTCAGGCCTGTGCTGGCGTGCGAGGTCGAGCGCCGACAGGCCGTCGCGGGTCTGCAGCACCCGGTAGCCATGCGCCTCAAGAAGATCGTGAAAGAGCTTCATGTTGAGCTCATTGTCCTCCACGACGAGGACGGTCTTCTGGGCTGCAGGGACGGATCCCGGCGTGTTCATCATTCCCACCCTTTGGGTCGCTGCGGCATTCACGGCTGGCGTCTCTCTGTTCGGGTTTGTATATCAACGCCCAAAGCGCTGAAGCCGCAGGTCCCACTCCCCGCGCCTAAGCCGAGTCTCAGCCGATTCCGTAAACCAAGCGTTTATCAGGCTTGATTTCAGGCCGCCATGCACGATCTTAGTTAACTCGAAGCAACCCATGCCGCTCAAGACTTCACAACCCGCTCCCGACGCCGAGGTTATCGCGTTGAATTGCTTGGGCTTTCTGGCCGAGGACGGGGACCGGCTGGGGCGATTCCTGGCAATCAGCGGAGTATCCCCGCAAGCACTCCGCGCGCAGGCCCGCGAGCCGTCCTTCCTGGCCGGCGTGCTGGACTATCTCCTGGCGGACGAAAAGCTGCTTCTGGCGTTCAGCGAGGCGCAAGGGCTCCTGCCCGAGACTGTGATTGCGGCGCGGCTGCGCCTGCCGGGAGCCGCGTCATGCTGAGCGAGATCACCCGCGGCCAGATCGACGGGCTGGCGCTCACACGCCGCGACCGCCTGGTGATCTGCGATGTGGACGAGGTCGTGGTTCACTTCACCCGGGCGCTTGAAGCCTATCTCGGCGAGCGCGACCTGTGGCTCGATACCTCGAGCTTTGCGCTCAACGGCAATGTCAGGCGGCAGGCCGGCAACGAACCGCTGCCCGCCTCCGAAGTCGGCAAGCTGATCGACGATTTCTTCATCACGCGCACGCGGCACATGGAGCCCATCGACGGCGCGATCGACTCGCTGCTGGCGATCGCGGTTCATGCCGACATTGTGCTGCTCACCAACCTGCCCCATCACAGCGGCGAAGCGCGGCGTGAAAACCTGCGCTCGCTCGGGCTCGAATTCCCGGTCATCACGAATTCGGGGCCGAAGGGGCCGGCTATCAAGACCTTGGCCGCGATGGTCGAGGGACCAGTCGTGTTCATCGACGACAGTCCGAGCTTCATTGCATCAGCCTATGAGCACGCGCCGCATGCGCGGCTGGTGCATTTTCTCCATGACGAGCGGTTTGCGCGGCATCTGGAACCGGTTGATTACGTATCGTTGCGGACGGATAATTGGGATGAGGCCCGGCCGCATATCATCGCGGAGCTTGGCGGGTCCGCGTTGAAATAGTTCGAGCCCGCCACAGGAGGCAGGTCCATGAAACGTTATCCACCAGCCAAGGCAGTTCTGGCGCCGCTACTTGCATCGTTGTTGCTATCTATCGGTGCGGCACCCGCCCGCGCTTGTACCGCCATGGTTTTCAAAGCCCAGGATGGCACCGGCATTTACGCGCGCACGATGGAATGGGGCGCTTTCGATCTCAAGTCGGACATGGTGCTTGTGCCGCGCGCGACGGCATTCGAATCAGCGCTCGGCGACGGCAAGACCGGAATGGCCTGGAAGAACGCCTTTGGCTTCGTCGGCATCAATGCCGCCGGGCTGCCCTATGCAACGGACGGCATGAACGAAGCCGGCCTCGCCGTCGGCGCCCTGTTCTTTCCAGGCTTTGCCGAGTTCCAGGAGCCGCGTGCGGACCAGCAATCGGTGACGGTGAGCAGCGTCGATCTCGTCAATTATCTCTTGAGCAACTTCAAGACGGTCGGCGAGGTGCGCGAGGCTCTGCCCAATATTCGCGTGGTCCGCAACGAAGAGATCGAGAAGCAGTTCGGCACACCGGTGCCGTTGCATCATATCGTCACCGACGCGGCCGGCGGTTCAATTGTCATTGAATACACGCAGAGCGGGCTTTCCATCTATGACAACCGGGTCGGCGTCATGACGAACTCGCCGACCTATGACTGGCATCTCCTCAATCTCAGGAATTACGCCAATCTGAAGCCGAGCGGTGCCTCCCCGCAACGCAGCATCGACGGTGTGTCGCTGGCGCCATTCGGCGCGGGCAGCGGGATGCTGGGGCTGCCCGGCGATTTCACGCCGCCGTCGCGGTTCGTTCGTGCCGTGGCCTTCGTCAACACGATGGAACCGGTCAAGGATGCAGCGGAGGCCGTCGACGCGGCTTCGACAATGTTGAACAACTTCGATATTCCGAAAGGGCTGGTGCGCGAAGGGGCAAGTCCCGAAGACTTTCATCTCGGCTATACGCAGTGGTCGGTGATCGCGGACACAACCCACCGGGTCTATTATTATTGGACCATGTATGACCGGCGGATGCGCAGCGTCGATCTGGGTAAGCTCGACTTCGATGCCGGGAAGCCATCGGCATTTCCGCTCGATCGCGTGCGCAAGCAGGATATCGAAGATCGCTCCGGTGATTTCGGGCGCTGAGCGGCGCGCAACGAGCGCTTGGCGGTGAGGGAGAGTCGGCCTAGCGTATAGCCGGCAACCTATGGGTGAAATCATGCCTCGACGTATGATCGAATGGACGCTGCTCGGGGTTGCCTGGCTTGTGACCGCAATTGCGGCGCAGGCCCAGCAGTGGCCGCTGCAAGGAACGACGCTATTCGAGAATGTGCGCGTCTTCGACGGCACCGGATCGCCAGTCTCGGAGCCGACCAACGTGCTGGTACGCGACGGGGTGATCGCCAAGATATCCGCTGACCCGATACCGGTCGACCGCAGCGCCACGACGACGATCATCGCCGGCGACGGGCGCACCCTGATGCCGGGTCTGATCGATGCGCATTGGCACACGATGCTGATACGCACGACGCCCTTGCAGGCCTTGAACAGCGGCGTCGGCTACCTGAACCTGCTTGCGGCCGAGGAAGCGCGATCGACGCTGATGCGCGGCTTCACGACGGTGCGCGACATGGGCGGGCCATCCTTCGACCTCAAGCGCGGGATCGATGAAGGCCTCGTCTGGGGACCGCGCATCTATCCTTCGGGCGCAATGATTTCGGTGACGAGCGGCCATGGCGACTTCCGCTCGCCCACCGAGCTGCCGCGCCCGCTCGGCACGGCGCAATCGCGCATCGAACAGATCGGCGGCGCAATGATCGCCGACAGCCCGGACGAGGTGCGGCTCAGGGCGCGCGAGCAGCTCATGCAGGGCGCCTCGCAGATCAAGCTGACCGCCGGCGGCGGCGTCTCTTCGCCATTCAGCCCGCTCGATGTTTCGACATTCACGGAGCCCGAGATGCGCGCGGCAGTCGAGGCGGCGGACAACTGGGGCACGTATGTGGCAACGCATGCTTATACGCCTGCGGCAATTCAGCGGGCGATCAATGCCGGGGTCAAGGTCATCGAGCACGGCCATCTCATGGACGAGGCGACGGCGCAAATGATGGCCGACAAGGGCATCTGGCTCAGCGCACAGCCCTTCATGCCCGATACGGGCGGTGGTGCGAGACAGCTCGGCGCATCCGAACAGGCAAAGAAGGCGCAGGTCGCTGCGGGAACGAGCAACGTATACAGGCTCGCCAAGAAGTATAATGTCAAGACGGCATTCGGCACCGATATATTGTTCTCGAAGGAGGACGCCGAAAAGCAGGGATCGCGGCTTGTCGATCTCCTGAAATGGTATACGCCCACCGAGATCCTGAGGATGGCCACGCATGATAACGGCGAATTGCTGGAACTTACCGGCCTGCGCAATCCCTATCCGGGAAAGCTCGGCGTCGTCCAAGAAGGCGCAATCGCCGATCTGTTGCTCGTGGAAGGCGATCCGACGAAGAGCCTGGAACTCGTCACCGATCCCTCGACAAATTTCAAGGTGATCATGAAGGACGGGAAGATCTACAAGAATGCGCTGGAGTGGCGGTAAACACTTCTTCTCCATGGCAGGGCTTGACCCCGCCATCCAGACTGGATGGCGGGCTCAGGGGCCGGCCATGGAGAGACTATCCGGTTGCACTCCGCTTGCCGTCAGCGATCAGGCTCACGATTTCGTACATGATGTGAGCGGCGACCATGGCGGTAATGTTGTTGGGCGAGTCCTTGGTCGGCATGAGGCACACGACATCGCCGCCAATGACATTGAGGTCGCGCACGCTGCGCAGCAACTGATTGGCTTCATCGATCGACCAGCCGGTGACGCCCGCCTCGATGTTTGATACTCCGGGCGCGACCGCAGGGTCGAGGCAATCGAGATCGAAGGTGATATAGAGCGGGCTGTCGCCGATACGCTTGCGGATGATGTCGATAGAGGCTTCGGCGCCGATCTCGCGATAGCGGTCCATGGTGATGACCTCGTAACCCAGATCATAGGACGGCTGCAGCCAGTTGCGGGTGCGAGGATTGCCGCGCATGCCGATCTGGACGCTGCGGCTCGCGTCAAGATTGCCCTGACGCACGCAATAGGCGGCCCAATGGGCGGCCGATTTCTTCGCCCCCATCCAGTGCTCGATATTCTCGTAAGCATCGGTATGAGCGTCGAGGTGAAGGAGCGCTGCCTTGCGGCCACCGGTAAGCTTGCTTCCCTCGCCCGCGATCGCCTGGACGATGCCGCCGGTGATGCCGTGGTCGCCGCCGATCGAGACGGGGTTGATGCTGGCATCGGCGATCCTGTGGAAGAAGGCAGAGATGCGCTCGACGCATTTCTCGTTGTCCATCGCCTCAGGCAGGGGCACGTCGCCGACATCGCAAATGCGTGCCGCCTCCCAGGGCGAGAAATCGAAATGCTTGTGATAGCGCCGGTTATGCGCCGAGACATGGCGCACGGCGCGAGGCCCCAGATGCTGGTCGCGTTCGGTCGAGCCATTGCCGGAACTATGCGGGACGCCGACCAACGCGATGTCGCAATCCCTCAGATCGGGGGCATAGGGCGCGCGGAACAGCGTCGGCACGCCCCACCAATAAAGCGTCTCCATCATCATCCGGTCGGTGGCGTCATCGCTCATGCGCCGTAGCCTCCGGGTTCCATGACGCCATGGGCTTCGAGTGCTGCCTTGAGCTTGGGGCGCGCGCGAACGGCGGCACAGACCCTGGCGATATGCGGGCAGCGCGCGAGATGTTCGGTTTCGGACGGCCTGGCCCAGAGGCTCAGCATGAAGAGGTAGATGTCGGCGGCTGAAAACCGCTCGCCGAGGATGTAGGGGCCTTCTTTGGCGAGCCGCGCTTCGATCAGATCGAAGATCGCGTTAGCATTCTCGGTGGCGCGGCGGGTCACGGTCGCCTTCTCGGCGTCGGTGTCGGCGAGCATGCCCGGGGCGTATAGAACGCTGAACATCTGGTACAGATTGACCGACATAAAGACGAGAAAGGAAAGATATTCGGCGTGATCGGCTTCGCCCGGTGCTGGCGCAAGCTTCTTGTCGGCGTGGGCGTCGGTGAGGAAAGCAATGATCGCCGCCGATTCGACGATGGGGCGCCCGTCGGGAAGGCCGAGCACGGGCACGAGGCCCAGCGGGCTGATCTCCTTGAATTTCGGATCGCGGACCTGCTCGGGCGTCATCCAGATGTTCTGGTATGGCACGCCCAGTTCCTCAAGAACGCAATGCGGCGCAAGCGAACCCCAGGTCTTCACATTGTAGAGCTTGTACATGATCCCTCCCCGCAAGGAGGCTGAGTGAAGCCGAAACAGGCGGTCTGCGCAACCGGGCGGTGATGGGCTATGATCACTGCATGACGGGTGCAGGCGAGAGGCATCGCGGATTCTGCCGTGATTGTCTTGCGGAGGCCGCGGACGATGCCGCGCGCTGCGGGCAATGCCGCAGTCCGCGTCTCCTGCGACATGCCGAGCTGCATGACCTGCGGGTTGCGCATCTCGATTGCGACGCTTTCTACGCGGCGGTGGAGAAACGCGACAATCCAGCCTTGCGTGACAAGCCGGTGATCGTCGGCGGCGAGCGGCGCGGCGTTGTCTCCACCGCCTGCTATATCGCCCGGATCAAGGGCGTGCGCTCGGCCATGCCGATGTTCAAGGCATTGAAGCTCTGCCCGGAAGCCACGGTCATTAAGCCCAATATGGAGAAATATGTGGCTGTCGGGCGAGAGGTCCGCGCCAAGCTGCTGTCACTTACGCCTTCGGTTGAGCCGTTGTCGATCGACGAAGCATTTCTCGACCTCACCGGCACCGATCGCCTGCACGGCCACAGCGCGGCCACGAGCCTCGCGATGCTTGCGCGCGAGATCGAGCGCGATATCGGCATCACGGTGTCGATCGGGCTTTCCTACAACAAGTTTCTCGCCAAGGTCGCGTCCGACCTCGAAAAGCCGCGCGGGTTTTCGGTCATCGGCAAGGCCGAGTCACGAGACTTCCTTGCGCGCCAGAAAGTGAGTCTCATCTGGGGTGTGGGCAAAGCTACACAGGAGCGGCTGGCGCGCGCCGGCATCACCGGTATCGCGCAACTACAGACGCGCGAGAAATCCTGGCTGATGCGCGAATTCGGATCGATCGGTGCGAGGCTCTATCACCTGTCGCGCGGCGAAGATGTCCGCCATGTCGAGCCAGACGACGAGAGCAAGAGCATCAGCGCCGAGACGACATTCAACGAGGATATCTCCGACTACAAGGAGCTCGAGCGAATCCTATGGCGGATGAGCGAGCGCGTTTCGCGGCGCGCCAAAGCCGAAGGCATGGCGGGAAGCACGGTGGTGCTCAAGCTCAAGACGGCGGATTTCAAGATCCGTACGCGAAACGTGACACTGGGCGAGCCGACGCAACTCGCTGACCGTATATTCTCTGCCGCACGGCCCCTGCTTGAGCGTGAAACCGGGTCAAATCGCTATCGGCTGCTGGGCGTCGGACTCACCCACCTCACACAGGCAGCGCATGTGCCCGGCGTCGAGACGCTCGATGCTATCGCCGCGGCGCGCGGCAAGGCTGAACTTGCCATGGACAGGCTGCGCGAAAAATTCGGCCGCGATGCCATCGAGCGCGGCCTTGGTTTCAGCAAACGCGGGCGCGAGGAAATTGATTAGGCTTTGTACTGGCCGAGCTTCGCCTCGATGCCGCGGGCGATTTTGATGAAGGCCTGGGCGGCCGGGGCCAAGGTCCGTCCACGTCGCCACATGAAACCGTAGCTGATCGCCAGCCAAGGGATTTCAACGGGAAGCAGCACCAGGCGGCCGGCGGCGAGTTCGTGCTTGATCATCGAAGGCACCGCACCGGAAATAGCATCGCCCGCAAGTACGATGCTCTTGGCCGCGCTGAATGTACCGACGCGGATGCGCGGGAGTACTCTTCCCGTCGCTTGATCCTTGATACCGAAGGGCAATTGCTCGGCGGGGAGGAAGGCGCCGATGCGCTCTGGCAGGCTTGGTCCTACCCAGGGATATTGCAGCAGATCTTCGAATCTAGGCGCCTCCAGCTTGGTCAGCGGATGACCGGCACGGCAGAACATGGGGCATACGATCTCGCGAATATGCTCGGTCGCCAAGTCGGGATTTTCACTCGCATGCTGGATGTCGGCGATACCGATATCGCACCGGGCAGTCAGAACGTCCTCCATCACGCCGACCCAATCCTTGACAATGAGGCTACACTGAATCCACGGCCGCTGCCGCGAAAGTTCCGCGAGAGCTTCCTCGATAAACATCTCGGAGGGATAAATCCCCGCCGCTACCGACAAGCTCCCAAATTCGACACCCTTGGCGAGCTCGATTTCACGCAGCAGTTCGTCGAAGGCATGGACCAATGCCGCGCTGCGCTGGAGGACGATGTCACCAAATGGCGTCGGCGCGATGGGTGCGGCGCGATCAAACAACTTCACACCGAGCACGGTTTCCAGGTGGTTGAGCCCCTTCGAGAGTGCCGGCTGTGAAATTCCCAGTTCCTCTGCCGCACGCCCAAAATGACGATATTTCGCGAGGGCGTTGACCAATTCGAGATGGTGGACGGAATGCATGATGACTTTGACCTATCAAAATATAACTTCAAGATATTGGATTTAGAATTCACGATAGCTTAAGGCTAACGCGCGTTCAACACACATCTGGGCCGCAGCACGGCTCTCAAAAGGGGAGAAACGAGCATGTCTCGACGCGAATTCTCGCGGCGAATAACGCTATTCGCCGCCGTTCTGCTTTGCCTTGGGGGCGCCGCAAGCCATCAGGCATCGGCACAAGAGAAGAAACCCAACATTCTGGTGATCTGGGGTGACGACATCGGCCAGTTCAATATCAGCGCCTATAATCGCGGGATGATGGGCTACAGGACGCCCAATATCGACAGCATTGCCAGTGAGGGTGCCCTCTTCACCGACTGGTACGGCCAGCAAAGCTGCACGGCCGGCCGCGCCGCCTTCATTACCGGCCAGTCGCCGATCCGCACCGGCCTGACCAAGGTTGGTCTCCCCGGCGCGCCGGAAGGCATGAAGCCGCAGGATCCCACAATCGCCACGCTGCTCAAGCCGCTCGGCTATGTTACCGGCCAGTTCGGCAAGAACCATCTGGGCGACCGCGACGAGATGCTGCCGACCGCACATGGCTTCGATGAGTTCTTCGGCAATCTCTATCACCTCAATGCCGAGGAGGAGCCCGAGCACCCGGACTATCCGAAGGGCGAGCAGTTCAAGAAGATGTTCGGACCGCGCGGCGTGATTCATTCATGGGCGCAACCGGACGGTACGCAGAAAATCGAAGATACCGGTCCACTCACCAAGAAACGGATGGAGACGGTCGACGAGGAAGTGACGAAGTCGGCGCTCGGATTCATCGACAAGGCGCACAAGGATGGCAAGCCTTTCTTCGTGTGGTGGAATTCGACCCGCATGCACGTTTTCACCCATCTGAAGCCAGAGTCGGACGGCAAGACCGGCTATGGCATCTATGCCGACGGCATGGTCGAGCATGACGCTCAGGTCGGGCAGTTGCTCGCCAAGCTGAAAGAGCTCGGCATCGAAGACAACACGATCGTTATGTACTCGACCGACAACGGTGCGGAGACCTTCACCTGGCCGGATGGCGGCACAACGATGTTCCGCGGCGAGAAGAACACCAACTGGGAAGGCGGCTACCGCGTCCCGACGGTCATCCGCTGGCCCGGAACGATCAAGCCCGGTACCGTCATCAACGATATCGCCGCGCATGAAGACATGCTGACGACGCTCGTGGCGGCGGCCGGCAATCCCAATGCCAAGGAGCAACTGCTCAAGGGTGAGAAGATTGGCGAGAGGGAGTACAAGGTCCATCTCGACGGATATGACCTCGCGCCTGCCCTTAAGGGGGAAGCCGCGTGGCCGCGCAAGGACTTCATCTACTGGACCGATGACGGCAGCGTCGCGGCATTACGCTATGGCGACTGGAAGGCAACCTTCATGGAGCAGAAGGGCGAAGGCCTGCGGGTTTGGCAGGAGCCGTTTGAGGTGCTGCGGGCGCCGCTGCTCACCAATCTTCGCATGGATCCGTTCGAGCGTGCCGAGCACGAGAACGCCATGGGCTTCCAGCGCTGGTACATGGAACACATGTTCATGATCGCGCCGGGCATCGCCTATGTCGCCAAGTGGTTGCAGAGCTTCAAGGACTTCCCGCCAAGACAGAAGCCGGGCAGTTTCAATCTCGAAAATGTGATGGAGAGCATGAATTCGCTTGCCGGCAACTGATCCGGCCATGGCATCATCCACGGAGCGGCGCCCGGAATTGACCGGCGCCGCTCCCGCTGTCGCATTTACGCCCAATACAAGCGGGAGTAGTATCTCCGCAAGCAAGGATCGGGTCGCTTATTGGAGGAATTTGATGACTGAATCGGCTTCAGATCGCGGATTGCGGATCAGCCGGCGCAAGCTGATTGCCGGCGCGCTGGCGAGTGCATTGCCGTTACCAATGGCCTATCCCGCGCTGGCCGATGAGAACGATCCCTATCCCCTGCCCCCATTCGACTACAAGAAACTGCCGAAGCCATATCGCCGCACGGTGGTCGAATATACCGGCCGGCACAGGCCGGGCACGATCATCGTCGATACCTCGGCGCGCCAACTCTATCTCGTTCTCGATAACAAGGAGGCGATTCGCTATGGCTGCGCGGTCGGCAAGGACGGCTTCCGCTGGGCGGGGCTCGCCGATGTACAGCGAAAGGTCATGTGGCCGACCTGGACGCCGCCCAAGGAGATGATCGAGCGTCATCCGGAAAAGGCGATCTGGGCCAACGGCATGCCGGGCGGCCCGGACAATCCGCTTGGGGCGCGGGCGCTCTATCTCTTCCAGAACGGCAATGACACGCTATTCCGCATACACGGAACAACGGAACCGCTCTCGATCGGCAAGAATGCGTCTTCGGGCTGCATCCGCATGGTCAACCAGGACGTGGTCGATCTCTATGCCCGTGCCCCGGTCGGGACCCGCGTGATCGTCATGGTTGAGGGAAGCTGACGCTCCTCCCCGCTACTCGCAGGGTTCCTGCTTGAGAAACTCAAGCACCTTGAGATTTCCGCCCAGTGCGAAATCGCCATAATCGAGCACGAGATTGTCGGCGACGCCGTTCTCGTACATCGTCAGACCGATCTGATAGGCCGGGGTCGCCTCGCCCCCGTCTTCGCCGGGTTTCGTCGAGTAGAAGGATATGGTCATCGGCCAGGCCGACAGCTTCGACAGGACCTCACCGGCTGCGCCGGCAATCGCCGATCTTGCCTGACCGGGCGCCTTCCTCGCCCCGATGAATGCGATAGCGCGATAGCCCGCACTATCGTCGGATCCGTCGAAGACAAGGGTCGAGTCATGCGAGCTGCCGGCCATGGCGGCGCGCAGCAGTCGCTTCTGATGCTCGATCGAAAACACGGTATCGGGTGAGAGCTCCAGCGTGCGCTGCTCGGGCTTCTCGAATTCGGCCTGGCCGATACCACCGGCCGCATCGCGCCTGGCAGAAACCTTGCGCTCGGCCTGCTGGCTGCCGTCAAGGAATTCGCGCTGGTTGTAGCGCATCGAGAGGCCGTCGCCCGACTCCCAACCCGCCGACTGGGTATCGATCACCCGCCCGTTTCCTTCTCGCGGGCGAAACTCGTTGGCCATGCGGAAACTGGTCGTCCAGCCCTCGCAATCGGAGCCGCCCAATTCCATGGCCAGGCGTCCGTCGGCGCCGGACAGATCGGCGCGCTCGGACGTCCGCTTGAGGGTAACGTCATAGACGGCCCGGTGCGGCGCCAAGACCACGTCGGCGGCCAGTCCAGACCCCGACGCCGCCTGCAGCGCGCCCAGCGCCAGGACCACCACCCTCAACCCATGCTTCATATGAAACTCTCGCTACCTCTGGCATTTTTGGGCGGGCTACGGCATGAAGGCGCCCAACCATCCCGCCAGACCACACTATCAGAATACAGCAGAAAGATGATCCGAACAGTGGCTGACCGACCGCTCATATGCGTTGCCAGAAAACTCCCGAAGCCGGTCGAGGATCGCCTGGCCAAGACCTATCATGTCCGCTTCAACGTCGAAGACAGGCAGCTGACGGCCGATGAGCTGCTGGCCCGGGCGGAGGGCTGCGAAGGACTATTGATCACGCCGGCCGACAAGATGACGGCGGATTTCCTGAAGCGGCTGCCCGAGAGCATAAGGATCATCGCGACCTTCTCGGTCGGCTTCGACCATGTCGACCTGACGGCGGCGAAGGCGCGCGGCCTTGCCGTGACCAATACACCCGACGTGCTGACCAATGCGACGGCCGACATCGCCCTGCTCCTCATGCTGGGGGCGGCCCGGGGGGCCTATTGGGGAGAACGCATGGTGCGCGAGGCAAACTGGGGCGCCTGGTCGCCGACCCACCCGCTCGGCCATGACGTGAGCGGCAAGCGGCTCGGCATCCTTGGCATGGGGCGGATCGGGCGTGCAGTGGCGCGGCGTGCCAAGGGCTTCGACATGGACCTGCACTACCACAACCGTTCCGACGTGCCGGAGGCGGACAAACTGGGAGCACGCTACCACAAGCGATTCGAGGACATGCTTCCGCATTGCGACTTCCTGTCGATCAACTGCGCGTCGACCCCGCAAACGCGCGGACTGATCAACGACAAGACGCTGGCGCTGCTTCCCCAGGGAGCCATCGTCGTCAATACGGCGCGCGGCGAGATCGTCGACGACGGCGCCCTGATCGCTGCGTTGAAAAGCGGACATGTCGCGGCCGCGGGGCTGGATGTGTTTCGCGGCGAGCCCAATATCGACCCCCGCTACAGAACGCTCGACAATGTATTTCTGCTTCCTCATCTCGGCAGCGCGACGCACAATACCCGCACCGCCATGGGAATGCGCGCGGTCGACAATCTCGACGCGTTTTTTCGCGGCGAGCGGCCGCGCGATCTGTTGACCGGCTGAGAGCCGGCACGGGATAGTAGAGACCAAACAGGGAGATCAAGATGGGACAGATCGACAAGCGGCTCGCCGAACTCGGCATCACTTTGCCGGTGCCGGCCAAACCGGTCGCCAACTACGTGGGCTGGGTGCGTACCGGAAACCTCGTCTTCACCGCCGGCCAGGTGCCATTGAAGGACGGCAAGATCGAGTTCCAGGGCAAGCTCGGCAAGGACTACACGGTCGAACAAGGGGCCGAGGCGGCGCGGATCTGCGCCATCAACGTCGTGGCCCAGCTCAAGGATGCGGTGGGCGGCGATCTCGATCGGATCAAGCGGATCGTCAAGGTGGTCGGCTTCGTCAACGGCGTGCCCGATTTTGCTGATCATCCTAAAGTCATCAACGGCGCCTCCGACCTGCTCGTCGAAATCTTCGGCGACAAGGGACGCCATGCGCGCTCGGCCGTGGGCTCAGGCTCGCTGCCGGTGAATGTGGCGGTCGAGGTCGAGGCAGTCGCCGAGGTCGAGTAAGCCTGGTGCGTTTCACGCCCGAGCTCCGGCGGCTCGACTGGCTGGTCGCGCGGCCGATCGCGCATCGCGGGCTGCATGACAAGGCCGAGGGCGTCCTCGAGAATACCGCCGCCGCCTTCGCCGAGGCGGTCGATCATGGCTACGCCATCGAATGCGATCTGCAATTGTCGCGCGACGGCGAGGCGATGATCTTTCATGACGACACTCTGGAGCGGCTGACCGATGCCACCGGGCCGGTGATCGCGCGGCCGGCATCAGAGCTGCAGAAGGTGGCATTCAAGAATTCCCCGGCGAGAATGCAGACGCTCGCCGAGATGCTGGACCAGGTTGCCGGCCGCGCGACGCTGGTCATCGAGATCAAGAGCCTGTGGAACGGCGACAACCGGCTTGCCGATCGCGCGCTCAGCGTGCTCGAGACCTATGAGGGTCCATGCGCCCTGATGTCGTTCGACCCCGACATCATCGCGCATGTGCGGGAGCGCTCGCCCTTGACGGTGCGCGGCATCGTCGCCGACCGGACGACCGATGCCTATTACGCGCATCTGCCGCTTGAGCGGCGCCTTGAATTGCGGTCGCTCTCGCATGCCGATCGCACGCGACCGCATTTCGTCTCCTTCTGCGCTGCCGAGCTCCCCTTCGAGCCGGTCACGCGTCTGCGCGCGGCCGGATTGCCGATCATTTCATGGACGATCCGCACGCGTGAACAGGCGCGGCATGCGCGGCGTTACAGCGACCAGATCACCTTCGAAGGCTTCGCGGCCTGAATGAGCGCGCGCATGGCGAATGCCCGCATCATTCGCAGCATGAAGGAGATCGCGGCAGCCGACTGGGATGCGCTTGCCAATCCGGCCGGCGCGGCGTTCAATCCCTTCGTTTCGCATGACTTCCTGCGGTGTCTCGAGGAGTCGGGCTCGGCGGCCGGGCGCACGGGATGGCAAGGCGCTCATCTCGTTCTTTCGGATGAGGATGGCAAGCCGGCCGGCATCGCGCCCTGCTATCTCAAAAGCCACAGCTATGGCGAGTATGTCTTCGACCATGGCTGGGCCGAAGCCTATGAGCGCGCCGGCGGGGACTATTATCCGAAGCTGCAGGCGAGCGTGCCGTTCACGCCGGCGACGGGGCCGAGACTGCTTGCGCCGACGGCGGAATTGCGCGCCGCATTGGCGGATGGGCTGATTGCCTTGTGCGCGCAGCTCTCCGCTTCATCCGTCCACATGACATTTCTGCCGCGCGAGGACTGGGAGGCGCTCGGAGGCCAAGGCTGGCTCAAGCGGCAGGATATCCAGTTTCACTGGCATAATGCGGGCTATGACAGCTTCGACGATTTCCTTGCGGCGCTCTCGTCGCGCAAGCGCAAGAACATCCGCAAGGAGCGGGCGACGGTCCGCGAGGCCGGAATCGAGTTTGACTGGCTGACGGGCAATGACATCAAGGAACGGCATTGGGATGCGTTCTTCGATTTCTACATGGAAACGGGTTCGCGCAAATGGGGAACGCCCTATCTGACGCGGCGCTTCTTCAGCCTAGTCGGCGCGGCGATGGCGAAGCACATTCTTCTGATCATGGGCCGGCGCAACGGACGGATCATCGCCGGGGCGCTGAACTTCATCGGTTCGGATGCGCTTTACGGACGCAACTGGGGCGCGATCGAACATCACGACTCCCTGCATTTCGAGGCGTGCTATTACCAGGCGATCGAATTCGCGATCGCGCGCAAGCTGGCACGCGTCGAGGCCGGCGCGCAGGGGCCGCATAAGCTCGCCCGCGGCTATGTCCCGGCCGCGACCTACAGCCTGCATTACCTTGCCGATCCGCGCCTGTCGCGGGCGGTGGCGGAGTATCTTGCCCGCGAGCGCCGGGCGATCGGCGCGGAGCAGGAAATCCTTGCCGCACATGCACCGTTCAGGGAGGCGGATTTCTAGCCGTTTGGATACCGGGCCATGGCCGTCCTTCGAGGGCCGCCGCGCGGCCACCTCAGGACGAGGTCAACGGTGAAGTGGAACTTGCTCCGTACACAGATCGTCATGCCAGCGAAAGCTGGCATCCCCTGAGAGGCTGCCGTTGCTGAAATGTTTCAGGGGACCCCGGCTTTGCGCCGGGGTGACGGAGAACAAGCAGGCGCGAGGTGTCATTCTTCTTCCCTTCTCC
>JAEUMG010000237.1 GCA_016793355.1 Hyphomicrobiales bacterium | reverse complement strand
GACGACAACCGCCGCATCGGCATTGAGATCGGCGAAGCGCTTCTGTTCGCTCGCATCCTTGAGTGAGATCGGGGTTCTGACTTCAATGCCGCGTTCGAGCGCGCGCCGATGAACGGGGGACGGTTGCTCGGACTGACCGCGTCCGGCGCGTCGCGGCGGCTGGGAATAGGCGGCAAGTATCCCGTGGTCCGAGGCAACCAGCGCGTCGAGGACACGGACGGCGAAATCGGGAGTCCCCATGAAGACGAGGTTCATGATGGCCCCCCCTTCTCCCCTCGTGGAAGAAGGCGGACGCCGCGCAGCGGCGGCCGGATGAGGGGGCGTTGCAACGTGACGATAACTTGTGACATGGCGCGATACCCCTCACCCGCCTCGGGCCCTCGGCCCTCGTCGCCCTCTCTCACAAGGGGAGAGGGGAAGTAAACTACAGCTTCCCGAGCTTTTGGGCCTTGACGAACTTGCGGATCACCCGGTCGCGTTTGAGTCTCGAAATATAGTCGATGAACAGCACGCCATTGAGATGGTCGATCTCGTGCTGGACGCAGGTCGCGAGCACGCCGGTCGCGTGCATCTCGCGCGGTTCGCCCTGACGGTCGCGGTATTGGACTTTCACCTCGGCGGGCCGCGTCACCATCTCGAAGAATTCCGGGATCGATAGGCAGCCCTCCTCGTAGTCGGATTTCTGCTCGCTCGACCAGACGATCTGCGGGTTCACCATGAAGATCGGCGATTTCGGCTCCTCGTCCTTGGAAAGGTCCATCACCAGAACCCGTTCCGGCACCCCGACCTGCACGGCGGCGAGGCCGATGCCGGGTGCGGCATACATGGTCTCGAGCATGTCATCCATGAGCTTGCGCGTCCCGGCCGTCACCATGGCGACGGGCTTCGAGGGCTGGCGCAGCAGCGGATCGGGAAGCTTGATGATGTCGAGCAGGGCCATGCCGCTCACTTAATGCATTTCTGCGAAAATGGGAGGCCTTCGACATAAAGACCCGCGCGGGCGGGGCCCACGCGGGGAAGCCTTCAGTCCTCGTGCGCCCGGCGGATATCAGCCGGCGCGGTTGCAGGAGTTCTTGAGATTGTGAACGTTGGTCTTGACGCAGGCCGCCGGTCCGCTGGTCGGCGTGACCGTCGGCGAGACCACAGCCGCCGGATCGGGAAGAATGCCGATATTGCCCGTTCCTCCGCCGGCGAATTTCGTGCCGGGCGGGCAGGCATTCTTGAAATTCTTGACGATCGTCACGACGCAGGTGTTCGCGGCTTCGGCCTTGGGTGCCGAGAAGCCAATGACGAGCCCGATCGCGGCCATTGCCGCGAACCCGGCTCCGATAACAGGTAGTTTCATGGTGGGTTTCTCCCTCGATGCAGCTATCGGCGAGGCCGTCCGCCGGCTGCGCCGAGGCTCATAGATATATCCTCACAACAGCCGGTTGGAAAGCCTAACTCTTGCTTATGGTTCTTGCCTTTCTAACGTCGAGCGCCGATATAGGCCGCGGGGGGTTGGCGGCGGACGTGCCGCTCGCCAACCGGGTCAGGTCCGGAAGGAAGCAGCCCTAACGAGATTGGCCCGGGTTGCCCGTCCAGCCTCCCGCCTTCGAACCAGAAAACTGGCAGGCTTGCCTGTGAGCGAAACCACCAGCGGGGCGAGCAACGCCGGTTATCGCGTCCTTGCCCGCAAATACCGGCCTTCGACTTTCGCCGACCTGGTCGGACAGGAAGCGATGGTACGCACGCTCGCCAATGCCTTCGCCACGGGCCGCATCGCGCAGGCCTACATGCTGACCGGCGTGCGCGGCGTCGGCAAGACGACAACCGCCCGGCTCATCGCGCGTGCCCTCAATTACGGCGACGCGCCTTCGATCGACATGCCCGAACTGACGGCGCATTGCGCGGCCATCCTCGAATCGCGGCACATGGACGTGATCGAGATGGACGCCGCTTCCAATACCGGCGTCGACAATATGCGCGAGATCATCGAGAGCGTGCGCTACGCGCCGGTCTCGGCGCGCTACAAGGTCTATATCATCGACGAAGTGCACATGCTGTCCAAGAGCGCGTTCAATGCGCTGCTCAAGACATTGGAAGAACCGCCCGCGCATGTGAAGTTCATCTTCGCGACGACCGAAATCCGCAAAGTGCCGGTGACCATCCTATCGCGCTGCCAGCGCTTCGATCTCAAGCGCTTCACCACGGCGCTGCTCTTCGATCACCTGAAGGCCATCGCGGCGAAGGAGAATGTCGAAGCCGAGGACGAGGCATTGCGGATGATCGCGCGCGCCGCGGAAGGTTCGGCGCGCGACGGACTATCGCTGCTCGATCAGGCCATCGCCTATGGCGATGCCAGGATCACCGCCGCGGATGTCCAGTCGATGCTCGGCCTGATGGATCGCTCGCGCACCATCGAGCTCTTCGATGCCGTGATGTCGGGCGATGCGCCGCGCGCCATTACCGAGATCGAAAGCCAGCACGAAGCAGGCGGCGATCCCACCACCATACTCACTGACTTGGCCGATTTCGTGCATTGGGTGACGCGGCTCAAAGTGGTTCCCGATGCGGTCAAGGATGCCTCGCGCACCGAGATCGAGAGAACGCGCGGCAAGGATTATGCGCAGCGCATCGGCATGGCACATTTGTCGCGCGCCTGGCAGATGCTGCTCAAGGGCATCAAGGAGACCGAATTGCAGGGCAATGCGCTAATGGCGGCCGAGATGGTGCTGATCAGGCTCGCTTATGCCGCCGACCTGCCATCGGGCGAGGAACTCGTGGCCCTGGCGCGCTCCGGCGATCGCGCGGCGCCGGCCGCGGCGCGACCGTCCTCCCCGCCGCAAGCGCCAAGCGCCGAGCGCGCGGCCATCCAGCGCAGCCCGCTGGCGCTCAAGCCCGAGCCGGCACCGCCACCCCTTGACGGCAAGGGCGAAACCCGGCCCGTCGCCTCGTTCCGCGATATCGTCGCGCTGGCCGGCGAGCGGCGCGACATCAAGCTCAAGCAGCAGCTTGAGACCCTGGTACGGCCGATCCGCGTCGCCCCCGGCCAGATCGAGATCGCGTTTGAGCCCAACGCGCCGCAAGGGCTTGCCAATGAGATTCAACGCAAGCTTGAAGCGTGGACGGGCGGGCGCTGGATGGTGGTGGTCGCACGCGATGGCGGCGAGAAGCCCCTGGCGCATCAGGCGCGCGACCGTCGCGAGGGGCTTTTCCTCGAAGCCCGCGGACATCCCGATGTGCGCGCGATCCTGGCGCGGTTTCCCGGCGCTGAAATCACCGATGTGCGCGATTCCCATGAGATCGCCGCGTCGCCAAACGAAGAGAAGGAAGACGAGTCCCCATGAAGAATCTCGGCGACATGATGAAACAGGTGCAGGAGCTTCAGGCGCGCATGCAAGAGATGCAGGCGAAGCTCGAAGCGACGACCGTCACCGGGCAGTCAGGCGGCGGGCTCGTGCAGGTGACCATCAATGGCAAGGGAAGGATGACCGACGTGGCGATCGATCCGTCCCTGCTGAAGCCCGAGGAGAAGCAGATCGTCGAGGATCTGATCGTCGCGGCACATGAAGATGCCAAGGCCAAGATCGAGCAGCAGACGCAGGCGCATCTGAAGCAGATGACCGGCGGCCTGCCGCTGCCGCCCGGCTTCAACCTGCCGTTCTGAACATGAGCCGGCGGACGGCCGGGCCGGAGATCGAAAGGCTCATCCAGATATTGGCCAAGCTGCCCGGGCTGGGCCCCCGCTCGGCCCGGCGCGCCGTTTTGCATCTCATCAAGAACCGCGAGAAGCTACTGAGTCCCCTGGCGCTCGCCCTCGCCGAGGCGCGCGACAAGGTGGTGGTGTGCTCGGTCTGCGGCAATGCCGACACCGTCGATCCGTGCAGCCTGTGCAGCGATCCAAGGCGCGATCGCAGCGTCATCTGCGTCGTCGAGGATGTGAGCGACCTGTGGGCCCTGGAGCGGGCCGGCGCCTGGAGCGGTCTCTATCATGTGCTGGGCGGCACATTGTCGGCGATCGAGGGCGTGCGGCCGGAGGATCTGGCGATTGCATCCTTGAGCGCGCGCGCCGCGGCGCCCGAGATCAGGGAAGTGGTGCTTGCCGTCAATGCCACCGTCGAGGGGCAAACGACCGCGCATTACATCACCGATCTTCTGAAGCCCTTGCCGATCAAACTGTCGCGGCTTGCGCATGGCGTGCCGGTGGGCGGCGAACTCGACTATCTCGATGAAGGAACGCTCACCGCGGCCATCCGCTCGCGACGGGAGTTTTAAGATTCTCGTCCGGCGGCGCGAGACCGGCGAGGCCGAGCGCGCCTTTCTTCCACTGTCACCAGCGCGCCGCGCTTGCCGGGCCGGTTTCTTGCTTCGACGGAAAGTACATGACAATACTGCCGTGAAAGGGAGTATGGATCGGATAATGCCGCGTCGGTATCCCTGGGCCTCGCTCCCGGACCGAGAATTGCTGAAGCTGCGCATCAAGGACCTCAAGCTTTCGCTGAACGGAACCTGGCTGGAAGACTGCGTGGCCGATCTGCACGAAGAACTTGAGCGGCGCGGCATCCGTGTGCGGCCGCATGCCTGGCTGTCCGACGAATGGTTCAGTTCGGCAGCGACGCCGGGAATCGCCATTCCGTTCTATCTTGCGCATCCTCGGCTGATGCGGCTCGAGCGCAAGAAGATCCTCGATGTCGAGGGCGGCACCCGCGCCGAATGCATGCGCATCCTGCGCCATGAGACCGGACACGTGTTGCAGCATTCCTACAACCTGCAGCGCCGCCGCCGCTGGCAGCAATTGTTCGGCCGCTCATCGACGCCCTATCCGGAGTACTATCGCCCCAACCCGGCGAGCAAGAACTACGTCCAGCATCTGCGGCTGTGGTACGGGCAGAGCCACCCGGATGAGGATTTTGCGGAGACTTTCGCGGTGTGGATGGGGCCGCGCGCCAACTGGCGCAAGCGCTATGAGGGCTGGCCGGCCCTGGAGAAACTCGAATATGTCGACGCGCTGATGGCGGAAATCGGCATGGCCAAGCCGGAACTCACCGGCCGCAGGGTGGTGGAGCCCGCCAGCCGCAACGCCACGACACTCGCCACCTATTATGAGACGAAGCAGAAGCGCTACATCACCGACCCGCCGACGGTCTACGACCGCGATCTCAGGCGCATCTTCTCCGACGATCCGCGGCACCGCCGGGCACCGCTGGCCACCGGGTTTCTGCGCCGCCATGGCGCCCAGATCCGCAGCACGGTCGCAAAATGGACCGGGCAGTATCAGCTCAACATCGAGGCGGTGCTCGACGACATGATGATCCGCTGCCGCGATCTCAATCTGCGCGCCGCCGGGCCCGAGCAGCAGCTGATCATCGACTTTACCGTGCTGCTCACCTCCAAGATCGTGCAATCGCTCTATAACCGCGCCCGGCGGCCCTGGTTTGCGCTATGAAGAAAGCCAAACGCCCCCTCAAAGTGCTTGTCCTGGTACATCCCGAGCTGATACCGCCGGATTCGATCAAGGGTTATTCCGAAAAGGAGGTACACGTCTGGAAGACCGAGTACGACGTGGTGAGCACGCTGCGGTCGCGCGGCCACGACGTTCATGCGCTCGGCCTCAAGGACGAATTGAAGCCGATTCGCGATGCCATCGAAGGCGACTGGAAGCCGGATGTCGTGTTCAATCTGCTCGAGGAGTTTCACGGCGACGTCATGTATGACCAGAATGTCGCGAGCTATCTCGAACTGCTCCGCCTGCCCTATACCGGATGCAATCCGCGCGGCCTCATGCTGGCGCGCGGCAAGGCGCTGTCAAAGAAACTGGTGGCCTATCATCGCATTCCGGTGCCCGACTTCACGGTGTTCCCGATCGGCCGGTCGGTCAGGCGCCCGCCCCGGCTCGCCTTCCCGCTGATCGTCAAGAGTCTCAGCCAGGACGCCTCGCTCGGCATCGCCCAGGCCTCGCTGGTGGACAATGACGAGAAGCTGGCGGAGCGCGTCGCCTTCATCCATGAAAAAATCGGCACCGATGCGATTGCCGAGCAGTATATTGACGGCCGCGAGATTTATGTCGGCGTGCTCGGCAGCGAGCGTCTGCGCGTGCTGCCGGTCTGGGAGCTGGAGTTCGGCGACCTTCCTGCCGGCTCCAGCCGCATTGCGACGACGCGGGTGAAGCACGATCCGGATTATCAGGAGCGCCATCAGATCACGCAAGGCCCGGCCGAAGGCCTGACGCCGGAGCTGACCACGCGGATCCAGCGTCTCGCCAAGCGCATCTGCCGCACGCTCGAACTCGACGGCTATGCGCGCATCGATTTCCG
>JAEUMG010000217.1 GCA_016793355.1 Hyphomicrobiales bacterium | reverse complement strand
TCCGTTCATCAGTCCGCTGCTCTATGCCGTTCCCGTGCAATTACTTGCCTATCACGCAGCGGTGATCATCGGAACCGATGTGGACCAGCCGCGCAATCTCGCGAAGTCGGTCACGGTCGAATAGCGCCGGCGGCTTTAGGTAAGCTTTAACCTTAATCGGCGACAGTCTCGGACATGAGCGTCCGGTCTGTACTTCTTGCTTCGGTTTGTGCCGCGTTGGTGCTGCTGCCATCGGCAGCGACCGGGCTCGCCGCGACGCCAAGCAAGGCAACGCTTCAGCTCGTCGATCAGGGCTACAAAGCATTGAACGCGCGCGATTATGCGCAAGCGATTTCGGCCTATTCGGCCGCGATCGAGTCGCGGCAATTGCCGGTCGAGACACTCGCCAATGCGCTTCTCAATCGCGGGCTCGCCCATCAGCGCCGCAACGAATTCAAGAAGGCGATAGACGATTACACGGCGGCAGTCGGCATCGACGCGCTCGACGCCAAGATGCGCGCCACCGCGCTCTATAACCGGGCTCTTGCCTATCAGAGCAGCAACCGTCCGGCGCTGGCCATCGAAGACTTCACCGGCGCGCTGTTTCTCGACCCCAAATTTGCCCATGCCTATTATGGGCGCGGAAACGTGTTGCGCGACAGCGGGCAATACCTTTTCGCGCTGAGCGACTTTGAGAAAGCGCTCCGCTACAACTATCCGCAAGCCTATCTGGCGCGCTTCGGCGAGGCGCTGACTCAGGAAGCCCTGAACCGGCCCCTGGAGGCCCGCCGTGCGCTCATGCTCGTGCTAGCCGAGAACCCGAATTTCGAGCCGGCGCGCAAGCGACTTGCGGCGCTTGGCGGCGTCGTGCCAACCGTGCCGTTGGTATCCGGGGCGGACGCCACGGATGACAGCGACATGATCGAGACCAGTTCCGTCTCGCAGGCCGGGAACTCCGCCGAAGCGTCACCCACGCTCCTTGAAGGCTCGATGAAGCTTGCCGATGCCGGGCCCGACCAGGGGACCGAGACGACCGTCGCCATAGAAAGCCGGCGCGTGAAAACGATTATCGACCGCGTTCCCATCGAGGAGGATGCGCCGGCGGGCGTCCAGCCGGCTGCCGCGGAAGAGCCGGCAGAGAAAATCGTCGCCGTCGAGCCGGTACCGAACATCGAAGAGCCCGTACTCCAAGCGGAAGCCCCCTCCGAGCCCGTTGCGGCTGCCGAACCCGCCCCGAAGCCTGCGCTGGCGCCGGCTGCCAAAGTGGTGCCATCGCCGTCCAAAGACGTCGCGCTCTCCGGCTGGGCTGTCCAGATTTCCTCGCAGAAGGACGAGAAGGTTGCGTGGAGCGTCTGGAAGAAGCTGAAGGCCAAGCACGAAATTCTCGCCGACCAGAAGCCGGTCGTCATGAAAGCCGATCTCGGCGACCGCGGCATCGTTTATCGCCTGCGCCTTGCCGGATTCGACGATCAGAATTCGGCGCGCAACTTGTGCAGCAAGCTCAAGTCCGCCGGCGTCTCCTGCTACGTCAGCAAGCTCAATTCGTGATGCGGTCTCGCTGAGGCTTGCCTTCGCGCGGGTGCTGTAGCAAACAGCAATGTCCGCATGGCCAATGACGCGCGAAATCCTCCCCCAGGCAAACCGAGCGACCCGGAAACCCGCTCGGGTGGGGCTTTTTTCGGCAGAATCAAGACCTATTTTTTCACCGGCCTTGTGATCGCGGCACCGATTGCGATCACATTATGGGCGACCTACTGGTTCGTAACCCTGTTCGACCAATGGGTGAAGCCGATCATTCCGTCGGTCTATACGCCCGAGCATTATCTCCCGTTTTCCGTGCCGGGCGTCGGACTGCTCTTCACGCTGGTCTGCATCACGCTTATCGGTGCGCTGGCCGCCAACCTCGTCGGCCGCACGCTCATATCCTACTGGGATTATCTGCTGAACCGGATGCCCGTGGTCCGTTCGCTCTACAAGGGTACGAAGCAGATATTCCAGACGATCGTCTCGCAGAGCGGCGGTACATTCCGCCAGGTGGCGCTGATCGAGTTTCCCAGGAAGGGGCTTTTCACGCTGTTCTTCATATCGCGGGAGGTCGACGGCGGCACGATCGGGCTGGAACCCGGACGACGCATGTATGCCGCTTACCTCTCGACGACACCCAATCCGACCTCGGGATTCCTGTATTTTTTTGACGTATCGGAAGCCCGTATACTCGACATGAGCGTAGAAGACGCGCTGAAGCTCATCATCTCCTGCGGGTTGGTGTTTCCGGAAGGCGTTCACGCAGCGGCGGGCGGTACCGCGATCGATCGCCAGACGGCAGAAGCCGTCATTGCCGCCGCCGAGCGCGGCGAGCGCGAAGCTAGCCTGCCGCGATAAGCCGCGCTGCTTCGCTTCTTTCGAAGAGATTGAGCAGAATCCGCAAGGCTTCACCGCGCTGCGAGGTGAGCCTGGGGTCGCGCGAGAGGGCGATGGCAGCATCGTCGCGGGCGGCAGCCAGCAACTCGCCATGGACCGAGAGATCGGCCATGCGGAATTCGGGCAGACCGGCCTGGCGCGTTCCCAGCATTTCGCCGGCGCCGCGCAAGCGTAAATCCTCTTCGGCAATCCGGAAGCCGTCATCCGTTTCCCGCATGATGGTGAGCCGGGACCGGGCGGTCTCGCCCAAGGGGGGCTTGTAGAGCAGGATGCAGGTTGATTTCCCATGGCCGCGGCCGACGCGCCCGCGCAATTGATGGAGCTGGGCGAGGCCGAAGCGCTCGGCGTTTTCGATGACCATGACGGTTGCTTCCGGCACATCGACGCCCACTTCG
>JAEUMG010000135.1 GCA_016793355.1 Hyphomicrobiales bacterium | reverse complement strand
AATCCGCCGCAGACAAATCAAGCCGGGTAATCCGCACAGCTCCAGACATCGGTGGCCTCCGTTGAAGAAACCACCATAGAGTCAGAGTTCAGCTGATTTGGGAATCCCAACCAGAGTCAATTCTTCACGCCGTTGGTATTACTCATGGTTCGAGGCCCGCTTCGCGGGCACGTCACCATGAGGTCTGTTCGCAAAACCGATTCCATCCAATCACATCCCGCTCTAGCGGCACCGCGTCAGGGGATGCCAGCTTCCGCTGGCAGGACTAAGAATCAGATTCTTTCGCTACAAGGCCTTCGCCGGCGTGATGTCTTTGGCAAAGCTGCGAATGATCATGCGCAGGTCGCGCTCGCCGATCCTCTTAAAGGCGCCATCGACCGCGAACCAGCGCCGCTTGCGCTGGCGCATTTCGGGCCAGGTTTTTCTTTCGCCCCGGACCTCGAGCGCGAAGACCTTCACCCTGCAAAGCTGCGCCGCGCCGTCCGGATCGATCTTGCGATAGGTGTAAAACCCGATGCGCTTGCGCCGCATGCGGCCCACCACGCCCGCTTCCTCGAAGGCCTCCTGGCGCGCTGCGTTCATGTCGACCAGGTGAGCCATGGTGCCGCCCTTGGGAATGACCCACCGTGCCGTCGTCCGCGATGTGACGAGCAGGAACTCGATCGCGCCGTTGCGCCTGCGCCACGGCAGCGCTCCCACCTGGGGGACAGGCTTCATTGCGGACACCCGGCGCGCCGGGCGTTTCGCCTTCTTCGCTGCCTTTTTCGACCGCTTGTTACCCATCGAGCGCCATCATAGAAGAGGCGGAGCGTGAGTCGCGACCGGGAAACGGCAAACCGGACACCAATCAACTATCAGCCGGCGAAGCGGAACCGAGCTTGGTGTTGATCATCGCGAAAACGACCGACGTATTGGAGATCGCGCGATAGAAATTGACCATCTCGTCCCACGGATCGGCGATGCGTTGCAGCCCGGAGATGAAGACGACCAGCGTTCCGATCTCGGTGCGTCCGGTGATGACAAGATAACCGCCGACTGTCAGCACGATCAGGGGCCCCAGGCTTGCCAGAAAATTGCCGAGCTCCGAAAGAAAGTATTTGCGCAGATAGATCCAGATCCGCACGCTATAGAGCCGGTCGATCAATGTGCGCCCCGCATTGCGCAGGATTCCGCCATGCGCCTTATGGCCATGCTCGGCGACATGCCCGAGGAAACGCGTGAGCCTGATCCTGAGCCGTGCCAGGCGATTGATCCGGCGCTGCGTGACGGGCACGATGATGATCTGCGGCAGGTAGACGCCGAGCGCGAGCAGCGCGATCTCTGGCTGCACCCAGATGAGGTAGCCGACCACATAGAGAATGGTACCGCCGCTGAGCAGCGGTACCGCAAAGGCATCGCCTGCAAATCCGCTCATGTCTTCCGTTTCGGCCGCAAGGATCGATACCAGCGTGGCGCCGGGCACGCGATCTCCCGCGGCGCGCGTCCGGTCGTGGGTCTCCGTTGCCTTGACCATGACCCGGCGCCTGATGTCGCGCGCCACTGTTTCAATGGCGATGCCCTTGGTCATGTTGAGCGCGTATTTGAGCGCGCTCTTGATGCAGATCACCACGAGATAGGCGATGGCGAGCTTTGCCAGCAGACCCAGATTGCGGCTGGTGACTGCCTCGTCGACCATGCGCCGCTGCAGTTCGAGATAGGCCATCGGCAGGGGTGCGATGATCATCGTCAGGACGCAGACGAGCAATTGCGTCGATCGGCTGGTCTCCCAGATGTACCGGTAGAGCGCACGGGCCGGCACGCTCGATCGCGTATTGTCGTGGCGCGCAAGGGCTATGGCTATGGCCCCCTCGAAAATGAAGCAGATTTGGGCAATATTCCTGTTCGGGCCGGGCCGCAAGTGCCGGACACCCCGGCGATGGCGGCATCCGCGCGGGACTGGAGAAATGAGAGACGCGATCATGCGGCGCTGGACGATCGGGATAGTTGCAATTCTGGCGCTTGCGCTTTGCGGGCCGGCGGCAAGCCTTGCCGCGTGTTCCGATTATCCGGCGCCCGGCGTCGACTGGTCCGGCTGTTCGAAAGTGAACCGGCTGATGGCGGGCGATGACTTTCGCAATGCCAATCTCACCGATGCCGACCTGAGCCGCAGCGATCTGACGGGTGCCAATTTTGCCGGCGCCAATATGACCAAGATCGATCTCAGCCGGTCGATCCTGAGCGGCGCGAACCTCGCCGGTGCCCTGCTCGATCACGCGACCCTCGATCGCGCCGATCTGACCGCCGCCGATCTGCGCAATGCCAATCTCGACCGGGCGAGTTTCGACCGCGCCGACCTGACGCGCGCGAAGCTGACCGGCAGCCATATGCAACGGGCGGAATTCGGCCGGGCCAGTCTTGTGGAGGCCGACCTCAGCGGCGGCGATCTCACCGGCGCTTTCCTGGCCCGCGCCGATCTCAGGGGTGCCAATGTCGAAGGCGCCAATCTGAAGAATGCGACCCTGCAGCTCGCCGATCTGCGCGGGACGGACCTGACCGGCGCGCTCAATCTGACATCGGGGCAATTGGAGGGGACCTGCGGCAATGCGATGACCAGGCTGCCGCAAGGAGTGGCGCCGCCGGCCGCATGGGAGTGTTCCGGCCGCGAGTAGGTGAGACTATCTTAACCGAAACGCAGTCATGTCCCCGCGGCATTCGACAAACCCGCGGCAAGTGGTGTATCGCGGAAAGCCGCAGTAGTCCGGAGCCCGCTCATGCCAGCCTATCGTTCGCGCACCACCACCCATGGCCGCAATATGGCCGGCGCCCGCGGCCTTTGGCGCGCCACCGGCATGAAGGATTCGGACTTCGGCAAGCCGATCATCGCGATTGCCAATTCCTTCACGCAATTCGTGCCCGGCCATGTGCACTTGAAGGATCTGGGCCAGCTCGTCGCCCGCGAGGTCGAAGCGGCCGGCGGCGTCGCCAAGGAGTTCAACACCATCGCCGTCGATGACGGCATCGCCATGGGCCATGACGGCATGCTCTACAGCCTGCCGTCGCGCGAGATCATCGCGGACGCCGTCGAATATATGGTGAATGCCCACTGCGCCGATGCCCTGGTGTGCATCTCCAATTGCGACAAGATCACGCCCGGCATGCTGATGGCGACCCTGCGCCTCAATATCCCGACCGTCTTCGTTTCGGGCGGCCCGATGGAAGCGGGCAAGGCCACGCTCGGCGGCAAGGTCAAGGCGCTCGATCTCGTCGATGCCATGGTCGCCGCCGCCGACGACACGGTGAGCGAAGAGGATGTGAAGGTGATCGAGCGCTCCGCCTGCCCGACCTGCGGCTCGTGCTCGGGCATGTTCACGGCGAATTCCATGAACTGCCTCACCGAAGCCTTGGGCCTGGCACTGCCGGGCAATGGTACGGTGCTCGCCACCCATGCCGATCGCAGGCGGCTCTTCGTCGAGGCGGGGCATCTCGTCGTCGACCTCGCGCGGCGATTTTACGAGCAGGACGATGCCACCGTTTTGCCGCGCTCGATCGCCAGCTTCGCCGCCTTCGAGAATGCCATGACGCTCGACATCGCCATGGGCGGCTCGACCAATACCGTCCTGCATCTCCTCGCCGCCGCGCATGAGGGCGAGGTTGATTTCACCATGGCCGATATCGACCGCCTGTCGCGGCGCGTGCCGGTCTTGTGCAAGGT
>JAEUMG010000118.1 GCA_016793355.1 Hyphomicrobiales bacterium | reverse complement strand
CTCGTCTCGCTTATCTGGATTGGCTCGCTCATCATGTTCTTGGGCGGCGCGGTGTCGCTGACGGATCGGCGCTATCGCGTCGGCGCGCCGAAGCCGGCACGCCGCCAGGCCCTGGCACCGGCGGAGTAAGCATGGCGCGCCAGGCTGCAAGCATCATTCTGGCCATTCTGCTTCTTCTGCCAGTCAAATCGGTACTGGCACTGGAACCAAGCGAAATGCTGAAGGATCCGGCGCTCGAAGCCCGCGCCCGCGCACTCTCGGCGGAACTGCGCTGCCTCGTCTGCCAGAATCAGTCGATCGACGAGTCGGAAGCCCCACTCGCCAGGGATTTGCGTGTGCTCATCCGCGAAAGACTCGCTGCCGGCGACAGCGACGCCGCGATCATGGATTTCGTCGTTGCCCGCTATGGTGAATTCGTGCTGCTCCGGCCGCGTTTTTCCCTCGCGACGGCCCTTCTTTGGCTGGGTCCATTCGTTATCCTTGCCGCCGCGACCGCATTCATTCTGCTCCGCCGTCGCAGGCCCATATTTAGCGATGCAGAACGGGCACTTAGCGCGGAGGAGAAGGCACGTCTCGAGAGTCACCCGCCCGTCGCCTAGCTTTCGCCGCAAGCCTTACAAATCTTTCATGGCGCCGAAAGGTCGCCGTAAGCGGGCGTCTCCTACCTTCCAATCATTGCAACGGATCGGGATGAAGGAGAATTCGCACATGTCCGTTTCCACCACCAAAAAGTCTCGTTTTCTCGGCCTGTTGGCCGCGGGTCTCTTGAGCGCAACCGCGCTCACGGCCGCTTCGCTGATTGCCCCGACGCTGCCGGTCTATGCCGAAACGCAGCCGGTCGTCGCAACCAGCACTCAGGGCTATGCCGACCTCGTCGAGAAGGTCATGCCGGCCGTGATCTCGGTCGAGGTGAAGTTTGCCAATGTCGCCGCTGGAAAATCGGGCGATATGGACAGTGACGAGGACAGCCAGCAGTTCGGCATACCGAACCTGCCTGAAGACAGTCCGTTCCGCGACTTCTTCAAGCAGTTCCCGCAGTTCAAGAACGGCATGCCGAACCAGAAGCAGATGCCCCGCAACGCGATGGGCCAGGGGTCGGGCTTTATTATCACGGCCGACGGCTATGCGGTGACCAACAACCACGTCGTGCAGGACGCCGACGAGGTGTCGGTCAAGATGAATGACGGCACGGAGCACAAGGCCAAAGTCATCGGCACCGATCCCAAGACCGATCTGGCGCTCATCAAGATCGACTCCGACAAGCCTTTCCAGTTCGTGAAATTTGCGGACAAGGAGCCACGTGTCGGTGACGTCGTCATCGCGGTGGGCAATCCTTTTGGTCTCGGCGGTACGGTGACTTCGGGCATCATCTCCGCCCGCGGCCGCGACATCGGTTCCGGCCCGTATGATGACTTCCTGCAGATTGACGCGTCGATCAACCGCGGCAATTCCGGTGGGCCGGCCTTCGATCTGGAAGGTAACGTCGTCGGCATCAACACTGCTATCTTCTCGCCATCGGGCGGCAGTGTCGGCATCGGCTTCGCCATTCCGGCTTCCACGGCCCAGGATGTCGTCGACAGCCTGAAGAACAATGGTAGCGTGACCCGCGGCTGGCTTGGCGTCCAGATCCAGTCGGTGACCGAAGACATTGCCGAAAGCATGGGCCTCGACATTGAGAAGGGCGCGATCGTTGCCGATGTGACCGAGAACTCGCCCGCGCTCGCAGCCGGGATCAAGACCGGAGACACGATCACCAAGGTCAATGGCGAGCAGGTCTCCGACCCGCGCGACCTCGCCAAGAAGGTGGCACGACTCGCCCCCGGCAAGTCTGCAAAGGTGGAATTGATCCGCGGTGGCAAGACCATGGAGATCGATGTCGAGATCGGCAAGATGCCTGGCGACAAGCAGGCTTCCGCCGGTGACGCGGCCCCGAGCTTTGCGAGCCTCGCCGATCTTGGCCTCAAGCTTGCACCCGGCAATGACGGTGACGGCGTGTCTGTCGTCGAAGTCAAGCCCGGCAGCGCGGCCGAGGAAAAAGGCCTCAAGGCAGGCGACGTCATTCTCGAGGTTGCCGGCAAGGAAGTCCACGATCCGGCCGATGTGACGGCTGCGGTCGGTGCCCTCAAGGGCGGCAAGCAGAAGCGCGTGCTGATGCTCGTTCGCTCCGGTGACGCGCAGCGCTTCGTCGCGATGCCCGTCGCCAAGGGTTAGTCAGTAGCGTCCCGTGCGCGACGCTAGGGCTCCAAGCGCTTCCCCCCGCTCGCGCTTAAGCCCATGCGCGGAGGTCGGCCACTCCCATCCCCTGAGTTCAGCCGGCCTCCGCGTCCCCTTTCGAAACGGGGGACTGTTCAGGAGCAACGAGTCATGCAAGCTATAAGAGCGATTCCGGATGAATCTCCATTGCAGGACAATATGCGGGTTTTGGTCATTGAAGACGATCGCGATGCCGCTTCCTGGCTGGTCAAGGGACTGACCGAAAGCGGGCACGTTGCCGATCATGCGGCGGATGGCGAAGAAGGCCTGGCGCTGGCGCGCGAAGGGCTTCATGACGTGTTGATCGTCGACCGCATGTTGCCCAAGCGGGATGGCCTCTCGATCATTCGCACCATCCGCAACGAGGGTATTGCCACGCCGGCGCTTATTCTCTCAGCCCTCAGCGACGTTGACGAGCGCGTAAAGGGCCTGCGGGCAGGTGGCGATGACTATCTTGCCAAGCCCTATGCGTTTTCGGAATTGCTCGCCCGTGTCGAGGGCCTCGGCCGCCGCAAGGCGCAGGAGACCCAGCAGACCAAGCTCAAGGCTGGCGAACTTGAAATGGATCTCCTGACCCGCACCGTCACCCGTGCCGGACAGTCGATCCTCCTGCAGCCACGCGAATTCAAGCTTCTTGAATATCTGATGCGCAATGCCGGTCATATCGTAACCCGCACCATGCTGCTTGAAAATGTTTGGGATTATCACTTTGATCCCCAGACCAATGTCATCGACGTGCACGTGTCACGCCTTCGCGGAAAGATCGACAAGGGTTTCGACGAGCCGATGCTGCAGACCGTGCGCGGAGCCGGATATATGATCCGTGCCGATTAACCTGGCACATCTGAAATCCTCGACTTTTCGGCTTTCGGCAATCTACCTGTTTCTTTTCGCGCTCTCGGTTGGCGCGATCCTTGCATATGTCTACTGGAGTACGGCGGGCCTTCTCGAACGGCAAAGCGACGAGACGATCCGCGCCGATGTACAGGCGCTCGCCGATCAGTATCGGCTGCGCGGCGTTGTCGGCATCGTCGACACCATTCGTCGCCGGGTGCAGGACGAGGATGAATCGACCTATCTCCTCGTGGCGCCCGATGGTCGGCCCATTGCCGGCAATCTCGACTTGTGGCCGTCGCAAGCCCAGGGTGAGCATGGCTGGATCGAATTCACCACCAACAGCAAGACAAAGACCGGAGTCAAGCTGCACAATTCACGTGCCTACTACACGCAGCTCCCAAACAACTATCACCTCCTGGCGGGCCGCGATGTAAACGGCATCCGGCAGCTCGGCGAAATTTTCCAGCGCACCATACTCGGCGCAATATTCATCACCCTGGCTTTGGGTCTCATTGGCGGCTTCTGGATGAGTCGCAACTTCCTGCGTCGCGTCGATTCGATCACCGATGCCAGCCGTTCGATCATGGCCGGCGATCTTGCCGGTCGCATGCCGGTATCCGGAACCGGCGACGAGCTTGATCGCCTTGGTCATGCCTTGAACCAGATGCTCGATCAGATCGAACGGCTGATGGCCGGTATGAAGGAAGTTTCGAGCAATATTGCCCACGATCTGCGCTCGCCCCTGTCGCGCATGAAATTGCGGGTCGAGTCCGCCTTGCGCTCGCAGGACTGCGCGCAGTATCGCGAGGCGCTTGTCAGCGCGCTCGATGAGTCCGATCGGTTGCTGCAGACCTTCAATGCACTGCTGTCCATCGCACGCGCCGAGTCGGGCCAGACACGCGAGGGGCTGCAGCGGACCGATGCCTCGCTGGTTCTCGAGGATGTTGCCGAACTCTATGGTCCCATTGTCGAGGATGAGGGCGGATCGCTCGAAACCCGCATTGCTCCCGACCTGATCGTGCGCGCCGATCGGCAATTGCTGGCTCAAGCCGTCAGCAACCTCGTCGACAATGCCGCAAAACACGGTATTGCCACGGGTGCGGAGGGCGCCGTGATCGAGCTGGCGGCGGCGGCGGAAGGCGATTCCGTCGTCATTTCGGTCGAGGATCAGGGCCCCGGCATTCCACCCGATCAGTATGATCGCGTCGTCGAGCGCTTCGTCCGTCTCGACCAAAGCCGTACCAAGCCCGGCAACGGTCTTGGACTGAGCCTCGTGGCCGGGGTCATGAAATTGCATGGCGGCCAGCTTCTCTTTGAGGACAACAAGCCGGGATTGCGCGTCAAGCTGGTTCTTCCCCGCTATAGCGGCGAACGATAACATCGTCTCATGACGGGGGCTCTCAAAGACCGGCTGCAGTCGGCAGCCAGGCATGAAGAATCGGCCGCTGCTGCGCTCGCCTGGGAGCGTTTGCGGACCGATGACGGGGACGCGGCGCGTCGCCTTCGTAACGTCTTGGCGGACCGAGTGGAGGCGCGCCTGCTGCTCGATTCGATCTTCGCTGCATCCCCTTTTCTGACCGATCTCATCCTGCGCGATCCCGAATCGGCCTTAACCTGCTTGCTAGAGAGCCCCGAGCAACATGCCGACGCGTTGATTGCCGAGACGGCGCTGATCGTTGCATTGGAAAGCGAGGCAGAGTTCAAGCGTGCGCTGAGACGGATCAAGGCCAAGTCTGCGCTCCTCGTCGCCCTTGCCGATATTGGCGGCGTGTGGCCGGTCGAGACCGTCGTGGATGTTCTGACCCGCTTTGCCGATGCCATGTTGAGTGTCTCGGTCAACTGGCTCCTTCGCGAAGCGGCGCGCCTCGGCCGGCTTACCCTTGCCGATCCCGAGCGCCCGGGCGACGAAAGCGGCTATGTCGTCCTCGCCATGGGAAAGCACGGTGCGGGCGAACTCAATTATTCGAGCGACGTGGATCTCATCGTCCTTTTCGATCCTGAATCCGCCAAGCTCGCACCCGCGCTCGAACCCTCAACCTTCTTTGTAAGGCTCACCAAGCGGCTGGTAGCGTTGCTTCAGGATATGACCGAGGATGGCTATGCCTATCGCGTCGATCTGCGCTTGCGCCCGGACCCGCGCGCCACCCAGATTGCCATCGCACTCGAAGCCGCGGCGATCTACTACGAAAATCTCGGTCAGAACTGGGAGCGCGCGGCGATGATCAAGGCGCGCCCCGTTGCCGGCGACATTGCGCTCGGCGAGGAATTCCTCGCGCGCTTGCGTCCCTACATCTGGCGCAAGTATCTCGACTTCGCGGCGATCGCCGACATTCACTCGCTCAAGCGCCAAATTCACGCGGTCAAGGGCCATGATGCGATTACAGCACTGGGCCACAACATCAAGCTCGGCCGCGGCGGCATTCGCGAGATTGAATTCTTTGTCCAGACCCAGCAATTGATTGCCGGCGGCCGCAATCCGGCACTACGCGGAAGGCGCACGCTGGAGATGCTCGATGCGCTCGCCGAAGCGCTGTGGATCACGCCTGCCGTCGCCGATCGGCTGAAGCGCGCCTATCGCTTCTTGCGTTTTGTCGAGCATCGCCTGCAGATGCTCAATGATGAGCAGACCCAGACGCTGCCCGACGATCCGCAGGCGTTCGACAGATTCGCGCGGTTCTGCGGCTACCCCGGCGAGCAGGAATTCAAGGCACGTATCACCAACATTCTTTCCGCCGTCCAACGGCACTATGCGGCGCTCTTCGAGGACGCCCCGGAGCTTGGCACCGACACGGGAAGCCTGGTTTTTACGGGCGGCGAGGATGATCCCGAGACCATCATGACGCTCACCGCCATGGGCTACAGGCAACCGAGCGAAGTAGCGGCAACGGTGCGCGGCTGGCATTTCGGCCGCTACACGGCGACCCGCAGCGCCCGCTCGCGCGAATTGCTGACCGAGCTCATGCCAGCCTTGCTGGTCAGTCTGGCGCGGGCCGGCGATGCCGATCAGGCGTTCATCGCCTTCGATCGCTTCCTGGCCGGCCTGCCGGCCGGCGTTCAGCTATTCTCGCTGCTCAAGGCCAATCCGCGTCTGCTCTCGCTCATTGCCATCGTCCTTGGCGCCGCACCTCGTCTTGCCGAGCAATTGAGCCGCCGGCCGAAAGTCCTCGATGCGGTGCTCGATCGCCGCTTCTTCGGTCCGTTGCCGCGCAGAGAGGAAATCTGGTCTCTCGCCGAAGCCGCGATTCCCGAAGGCACGCCGATCGAGGAGGCGCTCGATCGTGCCCGCGTCCTGGCGCATGAACAGATATTCCGTTTTGGCGTCCGCATCCTGTCCGAAACGGTGAGTGCAGGCGAGGCGGGTTCAGCGTTCTCGGCGCTTGCCGAAGTCATGCTTCGTATCATGCTCCGGCTCGTCGCACAGGATATCAGGGCGCGCCATGGTGAGATTCCGGGCAGCCGCGTGGCCATCCTCGCCATGGGCAAGCTCGGCGGCCGTGAGATGACGGCATCGTCCGATCTTGATCTGATCTTGATATATGATGTGCCCGAGGGCACCGAGCTTTCGGATGGCAAGCGCCCCTTGAGTCCCAACCAGTACTTCACGCGGTTGACCCAGCGCCTCATCTCCGCGGTCACGGCGCCCACTGCAGAAGGCGTGCTTTATGAAGTCGACATGCGCTTGCGGCCCTCCGGCAATAAAGGGCCGGTGGCGACGAGCCTTGCCGCATTCAACCTCTACCACCGCGAATCGGCCTGGACCTGGGAGCGGCTGGCGCTCACCCGCGCGCGCGTCGTGGCAGGGGATCCGGAATTCGGCGAAACACTCGCCGGGCAGATCCGCGACACACTGTGCCGACCGGCGGATCTGGAGACGCTGCGCCGCGACGTGTTGGACATGCGCCGGCTTATGCTGACCGAACTTGGCAAGACCGAGACCTGGGACATCAAACGCGCCCCTGGCGGCCTCATCGATATCGAATTCATCGCGCAGTATCTGCAGCTCGCGCATGCCCATGCGCATCCCGAAATCCTCGACCAGAACACGGCGGCGGCCCTTTCCAAGATTGCTGCCGCCGGAGTCCTCGGCGAGGGTCAAGTCCAGCCGCTGAAGGCCGCGCTTGCGCTCTACCAGCGGCTGACTCAGGTCTTGCGACTGTGCGTTGCAACGGAATTCAGCGCCGATAGCGCTCCGGCCGGTCTGGCGCGGCTGTTGGCCAACGCCAGTGAGGTCCCCGATCTTGCCCGCGCCGAAGCGCTCCTGCTTGAAACCCGCGCGACCGTGAGCGAGATCTTCAAGACTCTCATCGGCCCCTATGATTTGCAGATGCGCCGCGACGGAAACCGGACCCTTCTCCCGTCTTGATGATTGGAAGGCGCGGGGCCTTCCAACTTTGGGAGGAAATCATGGCTACGGGACGACAACTGCTGCTGACTGGTGCGGTGCTGCTTGGCTTGGGCGGGACGGGCGTGGTGCAGGCCAACGAGCCCTCGATACCTTCGACGACAAGGGCCTTCAAATCGCTGGATGAAAATGCCGACGGGAAGATTGAATTGAATGAAATTCAACCGCGCGCCGTCAAGCGATTCCAGCGCTTCGATGGCAATGGCGATGGCGAGGTGACGGCTGGCGAGATTGGCGAGAATCTTCAGAAGCGCACCGAGCGTCGCAAGGCCGGCATCATGACGCGCATGGATGCCGACACCGACGGAACGGTCACGCGCGCCGAACTGGACAACTACATCGAAACCCTGTTCAACAAGGCCGATGCCGACCGGGACGGCGCCTTGACGCCGGAAGAGGCGAAGGCCTTTCGCAGCGCCGCGCGGCGCAGTCAGAGAGTATCAAGCCAGACCAGCCAATAGTCCGGCCTCTGGAACGCGATACGGAAGGAGTTGATGCAGGCGCTTGCGGACAGGGGATCCGCCGGAACCGGGGGCGATCTGGCCGCAGGCGCCGACGCCGCATTGCTGGAGCGCGTCGGCAAGGCGGATCGGGCCGCTTTTTCCGCGCTTGTCAGCCGGCACTATGATGCCGCCTATCGCGTTGCTTACCGAATGATGGGCCGCGCCAGCGATTGCGAGGACATCGTCCAGGATGCGTTCATCAAGCTTTGGACAAACCCGGGCCAGATTCGGCAGGGGCAGGCGCTCCGGGCCTGGCTGATGCGGGTGGTTTCCAATCTGGCCATCGATCGACTGCGGCGAAAGCCCATGCTTAATGCCGACGAAGTACCTGAACCGGCGAGCGACAAGGCCGGCCCGGACATCGTCGCCTTGCGTAGTTCGGTTTCTGCCGAGATCGACACGGCCATTGCCGCGCTGCCGGAGCGACAGCGAATGGCCCTGATATTCGTCTATTATGAGGGTCTGTCGAACCGTGACGCGGCAGCGGCGCTGGAATTGAGCGTCGATGCCCTCGAATCGCTCTTGGCACGGGCCCGCCGCAGCCTGAAAAAGGCTCTGGCCGGGCAATGGCAGGACTTGCTGGCCGACATTGAGCGGCTGGACTGAGAAGGAACGGGACGATGGATTCGAAGCAGAGTGCGCGTCTGGCGGGGCTTGTTGAGGCCTTCGGGGCCGATCCTGCGTGCTGGCCGCCCGAAGAGCGCGGGCTCGCCGCCCTTGTCGATTCCATCGACCTGACCGAGGCCCGCGAAATCGACGCCATTCTTGCCCATGCCGGCCGGCCCAGGATCGATCCGGCGAAGCGGACTGCGGCCCTGTCGCGCATCATGGCCGCCGCGCCTGTCGGCAGGGCGTTCGCCTCGCCCCGGCCGGCTCGCGTCTGGAGTGCCTGGGCACCGGCTGCCACCGCGCTCGCTGCGTCCTTTGCGTTCGGTATCTATCTGGGATCCGCTGGGCTTGTGGATAATCTGATTCCGTCGCTTTCCGTGGGCCAGGACACGGCGATGCTCCAGGACATTGATGTGACCGGCGTATCCGACCTGTCCGATCTGATTGAAGGCGGATCCTCATGAGCGATTTGACGGCAAGTGAAATACCGCCGGTCCAGGCCGGCCGCGCGCGCCTTTGGTGGATCGTCCTGATCGTCTCCCTGGCGCTCAATCTGGCGGCGATCGGCGTCGTTGTCGCCCATCTCATCATCGGGCCGCCCCCGCCGCCCGATCGCATTGAGGGATATTCCAGCCTCCAGATTTTGCCGCGTGCCTTTGTGTCCGAACTGAAGGGCGAACGCCGCGATCTGGTCATCGGCATTTTGCGCAAGTTCCGCGGCGAGTTCCGCGCGCGCCGTGCTGAAATGCGCGCCAACACAGAGAAGATTGCAGCCGCGCTTGAAGCGGAGCCCTATGATCCCGAATCGGTGGAGCATGCAATCGATCAGTTCTCCGCGACCGGTCGCCTGATGATCGATGGCGGCGTGCTCACCGTCAAATCGGTAATCGAAGTGCTGACGCCGGATGAACGGAAACTGCTCGCCAAGAGAATTCGCGAGCGCGACGAACGCAGACGCCGGCCGCGAAGGGAACAGTCGGGCGTTACCGACGCCGACTAACGCCTGCTTTCGCCAGAGAGAGGCCGGCGGCCGCTACGGCCATGAGCGCCAGAACTCCAAGGCTGCTCTCGATAGCAAAGAGCGTGCGATGCCCCGCGAAAGGGATCCAGGTCTGATGCAGTCCCGTCACGCTTTCGAGCCGCCAGGAGAGTGTCGAGGAGGCGGCCGCAACGCCAAGGCTCGTTCCGAGCGCGCGCATGAGGTTGAGCATGGAGCCCGCTTCGCCGGAGAGGTTGGCCGGGGCAGCCTGGATGGTTGCATGATTGTTGGGCGCGATGAACACGCCGAGGCCGGCACCGAAGATGACGAACGCCGCAGTCGAAATCGGACGCGCAAGATCGGGGTTTGCTTCCGCATATGCGAGAACTGTGAGCGCCGCCAGACAAAGTCCCATGCCGGCTGCGCTCAGTAGCCGATCGCCTAGCCTGTTACTCAGGGCGCCGCTCCAGGGTGCAACGAGCCCGAGCGCTATGGGAATGGCCGAAAGGCGCAGGCCGGCGGCGAGTGGCGTGTCGCCATAGCCATGCTCGAGCGCGAAGGACATGAGAAAGAACATCCCATAGAGCAGGGAATAGCCGAGCACGACGGCGATGATCCCGCGGGTGAACGCCCCGCTCGCGAATAGTCTCAGATCGACAAGCGGCGAGGAAGAATTTCGCTCCCTTCGGATGAGTAACCAGACCAGCACGGCCGCGGCGGTGACAAGCCCGAGGATGAAGGGCGACGTTGCGCCCCGGGCCGTCACCTGGTTGAGCGCCAGCACCGCCATGACAATGGCCGGTCCGAGCAGCAGGGCGCCGTCCCAATCGAAACGCTTGCGCGTGTCCAAGGCTCGGGTCTGCGGCAGAATCAGCCAGCCCAAGAACGCCCCGGCAAGTCCGAAGGGCACCGAGACCCAGAACACCCAGCTCCAGCCGAGAAGACCGAGCACCAGACCGCCGACGGCCGGTCCGGCACACATCCCCACCGCCTGCGCCGCCGCGAAATAGCCAAGTGCACGACCGCGGCGTTCCTCATCGATCGCAGCGACAAGGATTGCGATACTGTTGGCGCCGAGCATCGAGCCGCCAATGCCTTGCAGCACGCGAAGGGCGATCAGCCAGCCAAGATCGGGTGCAAAGCCACATGCCAGGCTCGCGACGATGAAGATGACATAACCGATGACATAAAGGCTCTTTCGGCCATAGATCTCGCAGAGCCGTCCGAAGATCGGCAGGAATGAGGCAAAGGCGACGAGATAAGCGAGAGAGACCCAGCTCACGGCCTCAAGCGTTGCGGTGAATGTCTTGCCCAGGGTCGGCAGGGCGAGCTGCACGATGGTTGCATCGAGTTGCCCGATGAAGGCGCCGATCGAGACGAGCCCGACGATCAACCACGGATAGGAGGCCTGTTTCTCAAAGAATGTGAGGGGGCGCGGCTCGGCTGTCAGAAGACCGGTGATAAGACCGCCCCACGCCATTGCGTCCTCCCGCGCCTGCCGGCTCGCCCTATTTCACCAGGAAGACGTCATTCCTCGGGAATTTTTCGAAGACTGCCGGATCCTGCCCGAAATTCGTAGCGAGAATGTCGGTTGGGTTCCCGGCGATCCATTGCGACAGGTCGATGGTCTGATAGTGACCGCTATTGAAGACGATGAGGATGCGTGCCTTCTCCTTGCCGACATTCTCGATCGAATGGCCGAAGCCCTGCGGGATATAGCCGACATCGCCTTGCTCCAGGGTTTCCTGGCGCCAGCGTCCTTTCGACCCGAACAGTGTCACATTGAACGTGCCCGACAGGATATATTGCCACTCGGCGGCGTTGGGATGCCAATGCAGCTCGCGCAGGGCGCCCGGTTCCATTTCAAGCACGACACCTGTCATGGTCGTCGAAATGGCGAATTGCGAGCCGTCGACCCGCCACTCCAGCCCGCCGCTGAACGTGTCGAAGGGGCGCTGGGACAGAAGCCGGTACTTATGCGTGAGGGGCGGCGGCCGCCAGCCCTGCAAGGGTGGTGCCGGCACATCCGGCGGAATGCGGCCCCTGGCGAAATAGACTTCCTGCTTCGGAAATTTGTCGAATGTCGATGCCGGCAGGCCGAAGTTCTTCGCCAGCAGCTCCTTCGGCGCATGTCCGATCCAGTCGCTGATGCTGAACGTGCCGAACTCGGAGAAATAGCCGTTATCGAACACGAGTATGAAGTGGCACGGACTGTTGCCCAGCGTCTCGATCACATGTCCATGCCCGCGCGGGAAGTACCAGACATCGCCCGGCTCGAAATCATTGGTCTCCGAGCAGCCTTGCGGATCGATCACCGTCGTACGCACCCGGCCTTCCGTGACATAGGCCCACTCCGCCGCCGTCGCATGCCAGTGCAGCTCGCGCATGACGCCCGGTTCCATGCGCATGGAAACGCCGGCAATCGCCTTGGAAATCGGCAATTGCGAGACGGTGGCTTCCTTGCCGTAGCTCCCGCCGTCGACACGGCCTTGCGATTTCTCCAGCGCGAATTTGAACGTCGGCAGTTCTGCGCCTGAAGCAACCGGGTCGGGGACATTGTTCTGAAAGCTTGTATGGCCGCCTTCGGAACTGATCGGGATCGTGGACGTGAACACGTCGTTCTCCTTTGTCTGGTCATCCGCGAAAAAACACCACGCACCGCAACTGGTGCTTTACTCTTCTCATCCTTTCCCACAACTGACAAGGCGGCGAAACGGTGGAGACCTGTTTCCCGCGGCTTGCAATCGCTTGGGCGGCGGTTATGGTGAGCGCGCGCGGCATTGGGGGACGGTGATTTGCTGCTCACATCCTTATCGGTACTTCTGCCTGTGCTGTTCGTTATCCTGCTTGGCTATTGGGCGGGCAGGTCGCATCGGTTCGATGCCGATCAGGTCAAGGGCATCAACGCCCTGGTATTGGACTTCGCCTTTCCCGCCTTGATGTTTGTCGGCATTTCCTCCACGACGCGTCGAGAAATGCTTGCGGAGATGCCGTTTCTGCTCGCGCTTTTCATCGGTTTCGCCGGATTTTATGTGCTTGCCCTTCTGATCGGCCGGCACCTCTTGCGGCACAATCTCGGCGCTGCCGCGCTGCTGGCCTGCTCCGTAAGCTTTCCCTCGGTTGCCTTCATGGGCGTACCGATCTTCAAGGATCTGTTTGGCCACTCGAGTCTTCTCTCGGTCAGCGCCGCGAACGCGTTGGGCATTCTCATCGTGGTGCCGGCGACGGTGGTTTTGCTCGAAATCGACGCGAGCCGGGCGAAGCTTGCGGGCGCATCGGCGGCGCCGGTCAAGGATGACCATGTCATCAGATCAGCCTTGATCAGCAGCTTTCGGAAACCCGTGGTCTGGGCTCCGCTCCTGGCCTTCCTCCTGGTGCTCGTCGATCTGCGCGTCCCGGCGGAAATGGAATCCATGCTGAGATTAATCGGGGCGACGACCTCGGGCGTGGCGCTCTTCGCTTCGGGCCTGGTGAGCGCCGCTTTCAAGCTCAAGATCGATCTAGAAATCATCGGCAATGTCATTGCGAAGATGGTGATTCAGCCTCTCTGCATGGTCGCAATTGTTTTCCTGATTGGCGTGTCGGCGCCATTGTCGCATGAAGCGATACTGATCTGCGCTATTCCGACGGCCGTTTTCCCCTCTCTGCTGGCGCCGCGCTATGACGTCTATGTCAGCGAATGCGCCTCGACGCTCATCCTCACGACGATCGTTATGGTCGTGACCTTTCCATTGGCGCTCATGCTGGTGGGAACATAGGGTAGTTCAGGCCGCACTGAGCGGCAGGCGCACCGTCACCGTCGTGCCCGCGCCAACGCGGCTGGCAATGTCGATGCGTCCCCCGTGCAATTCGATCAGCGACCGCGATATGGCAAGCCCGAGTCCCGACCCGCCCTTGCTCTTGGTGAACTGGTTCTCGACCTGCTCGAAAGGCCGGCCGAGCTTCTCGATGTCCTTGGCCGGGATGCCGATGCCGGTATCGGCGATGGTGATCTTCGCGAATTTCGGCTCCGTCTCGGTTGCCACGGTCACGCGGCCGCCTTCCGGGGTGAATTTGACCGCATTTGCGAAGAGGTTGATGAGCACCTGTTTGAGCGCGCGCTTGTCGGCCGTCACCGTGATCTCGCGCAGGGACGGCTGAACGATCTCGACGCCGCCCTCGGCGGCGCGTGGTTGGATGAGCCGCAGGACTTCCTCGATCGCGGTCGACAGCGGGACGGGACGCAGCTCGAGCTGCACGCGGCCGGCCTCGATCTTGGACATGTCGAGAATATCGCTGATGACGTCGAGCAGGAACTGCCCGCTCTTGTGGATGTCGCGCGCATATTCGAGATATTTCGGCGTGGCGATCGGCCCCAGCATCTGCGTTTCGATCACCTCGCTGAAGCCGATGATCGCATTGAGCGGAGTACGCAGTTCATGGCTCATGTTTGCCAGGAATTCCGACTTCGACCGGTTCGCTGTTTCCGCGCGGGTCTTTTCGCGGGCATACTTGTCGGCAAGATCGGCCAGCCGCTGCGATTGCTGCTCGGCGAGAATGCGTTCCTTCTGGAGGTCGCGCACCGTCATCATCAACTCGCGCTCCGACAGCACCAGCCGCTCTTCGTGTTTCTTCAGCGCCGTAATGTCGGTCCCGACCGAGACGAAGCCGCCATCCTTCGTGCGCCGTTCGTTGATGTGAAGCCACCGGCTGTCGCCCAACTGCACCTCGAAGGTGCTTCCCTCGGACGGATCCTGACTTTGCAATGGCATGCGCTGGCGGATTGCCGGTTCCTTTGCTGTCCGGGTCACGACTTCGTAAGGCGTACCGGGCACGCACACGCTGGCCGGCAGCGAATGGAACTGCTGATACTTGGAATTGCACAGGACAAGTTCGTTATTGGGGTTCCACAGGACGAAGGCCTCGGAAATATTTTCGATTGCATCCTTGAGCCGCAGTTCCGCCTCCTGGTTGAGGCGATCGGCATTTTTCTGTGCGGTGACGTCGATGGCGATGCCGATAAGATGTGGTGCGCCTTCTCCGGGCGCACGCGACAGGGCGGCGCGGATGCGCAGCCAGACCCAGTGCCCGTCGGTATGGCGGATGCGGAATTCCTGATCGAGGGAATTGCGTTCGCCGCGCAGCAATTCCTCTACCACCCCTTCGAGCGGCGCATCGTCGGGGTGAATGCGCTCCGCCACCTCGCCGAAGCTCAGGAACTCGCCCTTCTCCTCGGTCCCGACAATCGCATACATGGACTTCGACCAGAAAATCTTGCCATGCGCCACATCCCAGTCCCACAAGCCGCAATGGCCGCGATCGAGCGCCATGTCGAGCCGCTCGGTCGCGGTGCTGAGGGTCTGGTCGGCCTCCGCCGCTTTTGCGGCCTGCCAGTGGAAGGCGGCGCCCAGCAGCATGAGAACCAGGAAAGTCACCGCAAACAGCAGTGAAACCTGTTCGACGCTCTCGCGCCATGCCCGCATCACATCCGCGCGCTTCTGAATGACGAGCAGGCTTCCCGGAAACGGCACCAGATCATGCAGCGATACATAGGCTTCCTCGCCTGAGACCATGGCGAGCCGCGTCATCTGCGTATCGTTGATGCGCATGTCGGTGACGAAACGTGGACTCAGGACTTCGAGGATTGAGCGTCCTGCAAGGTCTGCGTTGCCGGGAAGGCTGAGGGCGATCAGCCCGTCGGTGTTGACGATGGCAAAGAGCCGGCCTTCTTCAAGTGCGCCGGGCACGAGGGCTTTTCTGAAGTCCTCCTCCGAAAGGCTTCTTGGAGTGTAGCCCGAGCGGATCTGATCGAGATAGGCCTGCCTGATGTTGGCGGCCGCCGCGCTCGCATGAAGGATCGTTTCGCGGCCTTGTTGGGCCATGTGGCTCGAGCGGCTGTAGGTCAGCTGCAGGATAAGCGCGACCGCGAGCGTGATCAGGAACAGCGAGATCAGCGTGGTGATGAGCAGGCGAAGCGCGCGTTCGGTGATGGTGATCTGGCGCAAAAAGGGTAAGGGCAAGCTGAAGCGGAGCGCGCGCTCTCTAAAGAACAGCTCCCCCAATTGCGCTTTGCCCAAAACTTGTCCCCCGTCCCACGCCGCCCCGACGAGTCAGAAAGTCAGGTTACTTTTTACCGAGATCGCCGCCCAAGCGAATCAACCCTATTGATTCGAAGTTGGGGTGATTTGGCAAGGGCAGGACCGGGTCGAATCGCAAGCCGGTGCCGGGCTGGAATCTGGCCCGGATCAGGCGACCGTTTCGTCTTTTCCGAGCGATTTCGAAGCGATTTCGAACGTATCCCGCGACAGCTTGGGTTGGGCGAGGATTCGTTCAAGGGTCCGTGCGGCCAGGGCCCGGCGTTTTGGTTCGAATATCCGCCAGCTCCGGAAGTTTGTCGTAAGCCGCGCGGCCACCTGCGGATTGAGCGGGTCGAGCGCCAGGATGGCCCTGGCAAGAACCTCATACCCCGCACCATCGGCGGCGTGGAACCCTGTCTGGTTGGCCGTGGCGAAGACGCCGACCAGCGAGCGAAGGCGGTTTGGCGCCGTCAGCTTGAAATCGGGATGCTGCATCAGGGTTTCGACGCGCCGGGCGGCATCCGGGCCGGGGACCTGCGCATTGAGCGCGAACCATTTGTCGACCAGGAGATGATCGCCGCTGTGACGTTCATGGAATTGCGCGAGGGCGGCGTCGCGTTCCGGAAGGTCAATTGTGACAAGCGCACTCAAGGCCGCGATCTCTGCCGTCATGCTTGCCGGGTCCGCAAGCTCATCCATGGCGAGCCGCGCGCCTTCCGCGGGATCTGCCGCGGCAATGAGTTGCAGGCAGGCCTGGCGCAGCGCCCGCCGTCCCGTACCGGCCGGATCGGGCCGGTAGGGACCGGTCTCGCCGGTCGCATTCCAGATATCGGCGAGCTGGCTTTTGAGCGCCCGGCCGATAGCCGCCGAAATTTCGTGCCGCGCACCATAAATGGCGTCCGGATCGACATCCCTGCCGACTGCCGATGCGATGTCGCTCTCGCTCGGAAGCGTCAGCATTTGCGCCTTGAAGGCCGCATCGAGCGTGGCGTCCGCCAGGACCCTGCCAATCGCGGTGGTGAGTCCTTCTGTCGCAGGCCTTTCCCCCGCCGTCTCCATCATGTCGCGGATCAGCCGCGTGCCCGCCCGCTGCGCCGCCTCCCAGCGATTGAAGGGATCGCGGTCATGTCCAAGGAGGAACAGCGTATCGGCGAGCGATTCCTGGATGGTGATATTGACCGGTGCCGAAAAGTCCCGGTTGAGCGACAGGACCGGCCGTGACGCCACATTGCGGAAGCGGAAAGTCGCCTTGCGATCCTTGAGCTCGATGACCGGTGCATTGAGAACGCCAACCCCGTCGAGATCGAGCGGAATGTCCTCGCCTTTTTCATTCACCAGCCCAAGCCGCAGAGGCATATGCATCGGCTTCTTAGTGCTCTGGCCGGGTGTAGGCTTGAGATGCTGCTCGATTGTGAGGTCGAAGGTCTTGGCAGCCCGGTTGTACTTCGTTTCGACGATGAGTTCCGGAGTTCCCGCCTGTTCGTACCAGCGGAAGAACTGCGCAAGATTGCGTCCCGACGCATCTGCAAAGCACTGGACGAATTGCTCGACAGTCGCGGCCTCGCCGTCATGGCGTTCGAAATAGAGCTCCATGCCGCGCGCAAAGGCT
>JAEUMG010000046.1 GCA_016793355.1 Hyphomicrobiales bacterium | reverse complement strand
GCATTACAAGCTCGACCAGAAGGCGCCGATCGCCAAGGTCGAGGAACTCGCCGACTACGATGCTATCATCTTCGCCTGCGGCACGCGCTACGGCACCATGGCCTCGCAGATGCGCAATTTCATCGACCAGACCGGACCGCTCTGGGCGAAGGGTGCGCTGATCGGCAAGGTCGGCTCAGCCATGACCTCGTCGGCAACGCAGCATGGCGGACAGGAAACCACCCTGGTCGGTTTTATTACCACGCTCTTGCATCACGGCATGGTGGTCGTCGGCCTTCCCTATTCCTGGACCGGACAGTCGGGCGTCGATGAAATCCGCGGCGGCTCGCCATACGGCGCCACCACGATCACCAATTCCGACGGCAGCCGGCAGCCCGGCAAGGACGAACTGGGCGGTGCCCGCTTCCAGGGCAAACACGTCGCGGAAATCGCCGCGAAGCTTGCCCGCAAACATTGATTTTTCCGCGCTGAGCAGCAATCCTCGCCCTGGCAACGGGGCGAGGATTTTTCATGTCGAAATACATTCTGGCGATCGACCAGGGCACGACGTCGACGCGGTCGATCCTGTTCACGCCCAAGCTCAAGCCGGTCGCCACTGCCCAGCGCGAATTCAGGCAGTACTTTCCGAAATCCGGCTGGGTCGAGCATGATCCCGAGGAAATCTGGGCGACGGTTCTCGCCACCATGCGTGCCGTGTTGCGGAAGGCCAAGGCAAAATCGAGCGATGTGATTGCCATCGGCATCACCAATCAGCGTGAAACGACGCTGGTCTGGGATCGCAGGACCGGCAAACCCGTCTACAAGGCGATCGTCTGGCAAGACCGGCGCACGGCCGGTCTTTGCGCGGAACTGAAGAGCGCGGGGCGGGAGCCGCTCGTCACGGCGCGCACCGGCCTGCTGCTCGATCCGTATTTTTCAGGCACCAAATGCGCCTGGATTCTCGATACCGTCAGAGGCGCGCGGGCAAAGGCGGAAGCCGGCGCGCTGTGCTTCGGGACCATCGACAGTTTCCTCGTCTGGCGTCTCACGGGCGGCAAGGTGCATGCCACGGATGCGACGAATGCATCGCGCACCCTCCTCTTCGATATCGGCCATGGCGCGTGGGACGATGAGCTGCTGAAGCTGCTGCGCGTGCCGCGCGCCATGCTGCCGGAGGTCAAGGATTGCGCGGCCGATTTCGGCGAGACCGAACCGAAGCTGTTCGGCGCTCCCATTCCGATCCGCGGGATAGCCGGCGATCAGCAGGCGGCGACCGTCGGGCAAGCCTGTTTCCAGCCGGGCATGATGAAATCGACCTATGGCACCGGGTGCTTTGCACTTCTCAATACCGGGCCGAGCCGTGTTGCCTCCAACAACCGGCTGCTGACGACCATTGCCTATCAGCTCAATGGCGAACGGACCTATGCGCTCGAAGGCGCCATCTTCATCGCCGGCGCCGCGGTGCAGTGGCTGCGCGATGGATTGAAGATCATTCGCAAGGCGAGCGAAAGCGGGCCTCTGGCGAAGAGCGCCGATCCCAACCAGCAGGTCTATCTGGTTCCTGCCTTTACCGGGCTCGGCGCGCCCTACTGGAACGCCGAAGCGCGCGGCGCACTTTTCGGTCTGACGCGGGCGACCGGACCGGCGGAGCTGGCGCGGGCCGCGCTCGAGTCGGTCTGCTACCAGACGCGCGATCTCGTCGATGCCATGCGGCGCGACTGGGGCGGAAGCGGCAAGACCATCCTGCGGGTCGACGGCGGCATGGTCGCCTCCGACTGGACCATGCAATATCTGGCCGACATTCTCGATGCGCCGGTCGATCGGCCGACGATTCTCGAGACGACGGCGCTCGGTGCGGCCTATCTGGCGGGGTTGAGTGCCGGGGTTTGCCCGCCGCCCGAGCAGTTCGCAAAGAGCTGGAAGCTCGGCCGGCGCTTCTCGCCCAGGATGAAGCCGGCGCTGCGCGACGAGAAATATGCCGGCTGGCAGCGGGCGGTCGCGAAGCTGCTTGCCGATTAGCCATTGGCGCGGTTGGCCGGACGCGGGCTTTCGCAGGCATGACGATTTTTCTCAGCAATTTCACTTGACCAAGTTCGTTTTGTGTTCTATGGAGCCGCCATGGACAGGGCTTCCGCCATAGAACACCAGCGCCTGCCGCTCATCGGCCATGTCATGGCGCTCTTCGCCATGATCGGCCTCGTCGAGGGCGGAACCGTCGAGCGGGTGCCGAAGCCGCTCCACCGCTCTGTGTTGAGAATCCTGCGCACGATGGAATCCGCCGTCAGGCGGCTGATCGTTGCCGCGGCGCGCGACATCGTGCTCGAGCCCCCGAAGCCGCGTCCGCCTAAGCCAAGGCAGAAGTCTTCCGATAAGGCCAAATCCGATGGCGAGGCCAGGCCAAGGAAGAAACGCCGTCCCCTGTTCAACCTCTTCGATCCGCTCAAGCGCCTTGGCCGCCGCTTCAGGAAGAAGAAACGCCGGGGGCCCGAGCCGCGGGCCTATTTTTTCCCGCCCGATCCTCCCGATACACGCCATCCGATCTTCCGCGGGATCCGCCAGCCCGTGCCGGAGCCGCCACCCCCGCCGCCGCCGCCACCGCCGGAACCTGTCGTGGAGAAGAAGGCCGATGACGGCACGGTCAATGCCAAGCCGCTGATCCGCCGCCTCATGGCTGTCCTGGACGCGGTTCAAGACATCCCCCGCCAGGCCATGCGGCTCGCCCGCTGGCAGGCGCGTCCCAAGGAGGAGCGCCGCCCCGAGCGCTGGAGCCCCTTGCGCCCCGGCCGCCCGCCCGGCTTCCGCCGGCGGCCGATCCACGAGGTCGACGACATCCTGAAAGAGTGCCACTGGCTCGCCACTGACGGCAACCCGCCGCTCGACGACACGTCGTAGAGCCCATTCATCAGTATACAGATCAGACCTTACCCCTCTCCCCTCCGTGGGGTGAGGCGCGACGGCGCAGCCGGCAACATTCCCCTCTCCCCTCGTGGGAGAGGGCGACGAGGGCCGTCAGGCCCGAAGCGGGTGAGGGGGTGTCGCCATTTGTCAAACGCTTCTCGCGTTGCGCCGCCCCCTCATCCGGCCGCCGCTTCGCGGCGTCCGCCTTCTCCCACGAGGGGAGAAGGGGTGACGAATAACACCGCGCGCCTGCTTGTTCTCCGTCACCTCGGCGCAAAGCCGGGGTCCCCTGGGTCATTTCGGCAACGGCACCGTCTCAGGGGATGCCAGCTTTCGCTGGCATGACGGTCTGTATACGGACTGAGTCCCGCACATCCCTCATCCATCGAAGCGTCATCAGCCTCGCCTTGTTGTGGGGGTGATTTGAGAGTTCAGTGCGTCCCCCCACCCTCGACCCCTCTCCCACAAGCGGGAGAGGATCTCGCGGCAATCGCTAGTCGAGCGTGCGGCGGAAGCGGAGCAGGGCGAGCAGGCCGAAGGCCACGACGAACAGTCCAAGCGAAAACATCTCCGGCGCGACGGCCGGCAAGGTCGCGCCCTTGAGCATGATGGCGCGGATGATCCTGAGGAAATGGGTCAATGGCAGGAATTCGCCGAAGGTCTGCGCCCATTCCGGCATGCCGCGATAGGGAAACATGAAGCCCGACAGCAGGATCGACGGCAGGAAGAAG
>JAEUMG010000256.1 GCA_016793355.1 Hyphomicrobiales bacterium | reverse complement strand
TACACGCTTGCCACCAATGACTACATGCTGGGCGGCGGCGACGGCTATACGGTGCTCAAGGACGCAAAAGTCATCCTCAATGCCCGCGACGCCAAGCTGCTTGCCAATGACGTCATGGTCTATGTCCGCGACAAGGGCGAGTTCGCACCGAAGCTTGAGGGCCGCATTACTGCGAAGTAAAAAGTCTACTTCGCCCGACCACAAATACTCTCCATGGCCGCTGGCGAGGCGGCCATCCAGGCTGGATCGGCGGGTCAAGCCCACCGATGGAGATACTGTGCGGGCTTTGACTCCCGCCCCTTGTGCCCGCTACAGCCGCGCCATGTTCGACAGCTACATCATCTGCGGTACGCCGCGCACCGGCAGCACATTGCTCTGCGATCTCCTCGCAGCGACGAATCGCGCCGGCGCTCCCGATTCTTTCTACGGCCGCAAATTCATGCCGGACTGGGCGGCCGCGTGGCGCCTGCCCGATCCCGCGACGATGAGCGAGCGCGACTACGCCATCGTCTATCTCGATGCCGCGAAGAAAGCGGGAAAGGGTGGAACAAGCATCTTCGGCCTTCGCCTCATGCGCGAAAATCTGGACGAACTCTCAAGCCTGCTCGACCTGATCTATCCCGGACTTCCCTCCGACAAGGCGCGCCTCGAAAGAGCATTCGGCAAGATTCTCTACATCCACCTCTATCGCGAGAACAAGCTCGAACAGGCGATCTCCTACATCAAGGCCGAGCAGACCGGGCTCTGGCATGTGGCGCCCGACGGGACCGAGATCGAGCGCCTCGCGCCGCCGCAGGAGCCGCGTTACGATTTCGCGCGACTGAAAGGGGAAGTCGAAAAGCTCGCGGCCTATGATACGGCCTGGCACGCATGGTTCGCGGAACAACACATAACCCCGCTCCGCATGGGCTATGAGACTCTTGCCGCCGATCCTGCCGCCAGCCTGATCCGCATTTGCGATGCACTGGGCATCGCCGCGCCCGATCCCGCCGAGATAAAACCCGGCGTCGCCAAGCTTTCGGATGAAACCAATCGCGAGTGGATGCGTCGATATCGGGTGGATAGTACGAGTTCCCTCCCCGCCTTCGGGGAGGGTGGCGCGTGAAACGCGCCGGGTGGGGTTGTCGCGTATGCCCCACCCGTCCGCCTGCGGCGTCCACCCTCCCCATCGCTGCGCGACGGGGAGGGAGAACAACACAACCGCACTTTGACACCGCCCTCCCCCTCCCGCTACACGAGCCCCCATGTTCCAGTCCTTCGACGACGTCTCCGAAAAGCACCTCTCCGCCGCCCGTGTCGCGCAATTGCGCGAGGAGCTTGCCCGCCGCCGCCTCGACGGCTTCATCATCCCGCGCCAGGACGAGTTCCAGGGCGAGTATGTGGCACCCTATGCCGAGCGCCTGCGCTGGCTCACCGGATTTGCCGGTTCCTGGGGCATGGCGATCCTGATGAAGGATCGCGGTGCCATCTTCGTCGATGGCCGCTACACGATCCAGGTGAAGCAGCAGGTCGATACCGGCCTCTTCACGCCGAAACATCTCGTCGAAGAGCCGCCCGCCGAATGGATGGAGAAGGAACTGCGCTCGGGCGAGGTGCTGGGCTACGATCCCTGGCTGCTGACCGCCGATCAGGTGGTGAAATTCGAGAAGGCCTGCGCCAAGGCGGGTGCGAAACTCGTTCCCGTCACGGACAATCCGATCGATGCGGTGTGGCGCGACCATCCCGGCCGTCCCGATGGCACGGTCGATGTTCAGCCGACGCAGTTTGCCGGCCGCAGCTCCGCCGACAAGCTCGCCGACGTCGCCAGGGCTTTGGAAAAGGCCGAGGCTGATGCGGTGGTCCTCACCATGCCGGACTCGGTCGCCTGGGTGTTCAACATCCGCGGCAGCGATGTCCCCTATACGCCGGTGATCCTGGCCTATGCCATCCTGCACAAGGACGGCCCCGCCGAACTCTTTATCGATCCGGCGAAACTGCCCGAGGATACCCAGGCGCATCTGAAGAACGTCGCTATCGTCAAATCGCCGGGTGAGATCGATGCCGCGCTCACCGCACTGGGTGCGGCCAGGGCGCGCGTGCAGATCGACCCCGATTGGGCGCCGGAGCGCATCCGCGCCCTGCTTGCCAATTCCGGCGCGGCGATCGTCGCCGGCAAGGACCCTTGCGTCCTTCCCAAGGCGCGCAAGAACGCAACCGAGCAGGAAGGGGCCCGCGCCGCCCATCGCCGCGACGGCGCCGCCATGTGCCGCTTCCTCTGCTGGCTTGATGAAGCAGCGGCGAAGGGCGATCAGACTGAAGTAACAGTCGCCAGGAAGCTCGCGAAGTTTCGCTTCGAGACCGGCATGCTGAAGGATCTCTCCTTCGATTCGATTTCGGGTGCCGGCCCGCATGCGGCAATTCCGCATTACCGCGTCAGCGACGCTTCATCATTGCCGCTGAAGCTCAATGAAATCTATCTCATCGATTCCGGCGCGCAGTATCAGGACGGCACCACCGATATCACCCGCACCGTCATCATCGGCACGCCGACGCCCGAGATGAAGGACCGATTCACCCGCGTATTGCGCGGCATGATCGGCATTTCGCGCGTGCGCTTTCCGAAGGGGACCTGCGGCAGCCAGATCGACATTCTCGCGCGTCTGCCTTTGTGGATGGCGGGGCTCGATTACGATCACGGCACCGGCCATGGCGTCGGCAGCTTCCTCTCCGTGCATGAAGGCCCTGCCCGCATCAACAAATCCGATCGCACCCCGCTCGAGCCCGGCATGATCCTTTCCAACGAGCCCGGCTTCTACAAGCAGGATCATTTCGGCATCCGCATCGAGAATCTGTTGCTGGTCCGCGAAGCCGAACCGATCCAAGGCGGCGAGCGGCCGATGCACTGGTTCGAGACGCTCACCCTGTGCCCGATCGACCGCCGCCTGATCGAACCCTCGATCATGTCGCCCGACGAGATCGCCTGGCTCGACGCCTATCACGCCCGCGTCCGCCGCGAGATCGGCCCCGCGCTTGAAGGCAACGACCTTGCCTGGCTCGATGCCGCCTGCAGGCCGATCGGCTAAGCGGTCAGTGGAGGATTTCCGCCGGCTCCGACTGAAACGGATCGATGATGATGAGCCCGTCGAGAGTCTGGCGGTGCTGCATGTCCTCGGTAAGAAGATAGCGGCACCCGGCCTTCAAGGCCGCGGCAACGATCAGGCAGTCCCACCATGAGAAGCGATAGCGATCCTCGATCGCGAAGGCTCTGAAGATCAGATCGTCATCATAGGGAATGACTTGAAGCGTGAGAAGGTCGCGCACGTCCTCGCGGGCCGTCAGCGCTTCCTCATCGCTGACCGCGCCGCGGAGCACAACATTGTAGAACTCCACAACGACTTGATAGCTGATCCAGATGTCATTTGTGTCTTGAAGAGTTTCTATCCAATTTCTCGCTCTCGTCGCTTTCCAGGTCTCCGTCGTGCTGTTCTTGTAGACCCATACGTTCGAATCGACGAAGACCGGGACGGTCATAGAGTTCCTCGCGCTTGGGCAGTCGCCCGCCAGGGAAATTCAACGCATAACCAGGCCGGGCAAGAAAGTCCTTGATCGCCTGCCGCTGGGTCTTGCGATCGCCGCGCATTTTCTCCTTCAGCATTTCACCGACGAGCTTGGAAACGCTGGTGTCGAGTTCGGCCGCGCGGATGCGCGCCCAGCGGGCGACGTCCTCCTCGAGGCTTATCGTCACGTTCTTCATACTCACGAAAATAGTGTTACACGGATTTCGTGTCAAGGTCAGTAGGCCGGCCGGGATCGATCGCGGACGTTCTCCGTAACGCTACTCCAGCTTCGTCTGCTCCACCGGCAGCGGAGCGTTGCTGCCGCAAATTGGCACCACGTCGCCCAGGCCGAAGCGCGTGCGAAGCTGGGAAAGATCCGTGTCGTTGCCGAGATAGCTGCAGGCCACGGCAATCGGATCGCCGATCTCCGGCGACGAGACGTCCCACACCCGTGCCGTCTTGTCTTCCGATGCGGTTGCGACATGAATGCCGTCGGGCAGGAAGACCGCTGAAAGAACCGGGCCCGTGTGAGCGCCAAGAACCAGGAGTTGCGCTCCGCTTGTTGCATCCCACAGGCGTGCGGTGCCGTCCTCGGATGCGGTCAGGATGCGTTTTCCGTCGGGAGAAAAGACAATCGAGCGGACGATGTCGTCATGCCCCTCCAGTTCGGCGAGTTCCGCTCCGGTCTGGGCGCTCCACACCCGCGCCGCCTTGTCGAAGGATGCGGTTGCGATCCGTGTTCCATCCGGCGAATAGGCGGCATCGCGCAGGGCGCGGACATGGCCAGACAGTATCGCGTAGAGCGAACCTGTCGAAGCATCCCAGAGCCGCGCCGTGTTGTCCTCCGATGCCGTCAACACGCGCGTTCCGTCCGGCGCGAACAGCACCCGCGTCACCCATCTCTCGTGCCCCCTGAGCGCCACCAGTTCGGATCCGGATTTCGTGTCCCAGATGCGGGCGGTGTTGTCGGCCGCACCGGTGATCGCGCGCGCCCCGTCCGGGGAAAAGGCGGCGCTCCACACTTTCTCGGCGTGTCGCAGCACCGCCAGCTCGGCCCCGCTCTGCGCATCCCAAAGCCTGGCCGTCTGGTCCCAGGATGCCGTTATCACCTGCAGACCGTCGGGCGAGAAAACCGCCGAGAAGACGACATCCTGATGCCCCGTCAGGACCTTGATCTCCGCGCCCGTCGCCGCATTCCAGATTCGCGCCGTCTTGTCCGATGAGGCAGTAAGGATGCGCGAGCCGTCCGGCGAAAACACCGCCGACCAGACTTCGCCGCCATGGCCCTTGAGCACGGCGAGTTCCGCTCCCGTCGCGACGTCCCAGATGCGCGCGGTCGCATCGAGCGAAGCCGTGACCAGGCGTTCGCCGTCCGGCGAAGGCGAGAGGCTCCATACCTTGTGGGTGTGGCCGGCAAGAAGCTTGCGCTGATGGAGCTGCGGCAGAGCCGCGGCAAGCGCTTCGAATGTGACGAGCAGCGCCGGCCGGTCGGCATCGCCCGCCCGCGGCCATGCGGCAAGTGCCAGCTTCACGGCATCGCCGGGTGAGCCCTGCTTCAAGGCAAGATTGGAAAGGCTGGTCAGGGCCGCCCCTTCATTGAATAGCGCCTTGCGTTTTTCGACCGCGGCTAAGCTTGCCTGCCGGTTGGCTGCTTCGATCGCTTCCGTCCACCGCTTTGTCTCGGCCTCGCGAAATTCGGCCTGTTCGTGTTCCCGTGCCGCCTCGAGATCGGCAATCCGGCGCTGTTCATCCGCCAGGGCCTTCCGGGCGGCAGCGAGCTGTTCCGCAAGCTTGCCGGATTCGAGTCTGGCCTTGTCCAGCAGCTCGCGCGCGGCCTTTGCCGCTGCTTCGGCCTTTCGGGCCTGTTCAGCCGATTCATGGGCTCTGTCGAAGCCGATGAAGGCGGCACCCGCCGCCATGGCAAGCAGCAGGCCCGCAACCGCCCAACCAAGCCGGGTGTGCCGCGGGGGCGCCGGAATGGGCCCTGCAGTCGCGCCGGTTGTCGGGTTATCGGCCATGGAGGCAGATTATCATCTTCGGGCAATGTCGTTCACTTACATCGGACAGGTTGCACCACAAGGATTTAAAATCCTTAAATAGAAATCGATTTCTAGGCCCCTGGCGAGCCCGTGGAGCGACTTCGAGCCCTCCCGGCTACCCCCCTACCGGCCCCACCCAGAAGGCCGCTCTACGACGTTCTCTGTGCGTTCTAGAGCCTGTCTGGAGGCGGAGGTCGGCCGACCAGCCGGACTCTGACCGGAACACAACCTTTGGAAGAGAGTCTATCATATACGCTACCCAAAGGCGTAGCGCAGGACCAGGATGCTGGCGAGCCCGGTCAGCAGGACGACAATCAGGGGCAGCCGCACAACCGCAGCGGTCGCGGTGATGACCGTGGCGATCGCTTCCGCCCAGCCTGCCGTGATGGTCGGTGCGATGACCGCCATCAGGATTGCCGGCGGCAGGGCATCGAGCGCCGCCTTGAAGCGCCCGCGCACATTGACGGCGCGCATGAGGAAGAGCCCGCTCACCCGCGTCAGATAAGTCGCAAGACCCATGCCTATGATGGCCAGCACTGTCGCCCAGTGAAGCGTCATGTCGCCGGCACCTCTTCCTTTTCGGCATGGAGAAGGGCTGCAACCCCCGCCCCCGCCAGCCCGCCGAGCACGATGAACCATGCCCCGCCGATGGTGATCTTGGCGGCCGCCGCCACCGCCGCGCTGGCGCCAAGAACGGCTGCGGTGCGCGAGCCCTTCCAGAAACCAGCAAGGATCGCGATGAACATCGCCGCCATGGCGAAATCGAAGCCATAGGCCTTGGGATCGCCGAGCAGCTGGCCGGCCAGCGCCCCGATGACGGTACAGCTCACCCACACCGTGATCATCGGCAGGCCGAGGCCGAGATAATAGCCAATCGTCAAGGGCTGCTTCAGCACGCGCCTTTCGCAGAAGGCCCAGTTCTCGTCCGCCATAAGGAACATGATCGGCGCCCGCCAGCCCGACGGAATGTCGCCCATATGCCGGGCAAGCGAGGCACCCATCAGCACATGCCGGATATTGACGATGAACACGGTGACCGTGAGGAACAGCCAGGGTGCGGGATCGCTCCACAATTCGATGGCGACGAACTGCGCCGCCCCGGCAAAGACGGCCGCGCTCATCAGGCTCGCCTCGAGGGTCGAAAGCCCCTTCCCCGCGGCAAGCGTTCCCCACAACAGCGCGATCGGGAATGCCGCGACGATCACCGGAATGATGTCGAGGAGGCCCTGAACAAACTCGCTGCGCGATGATGCGCGTTGCATGGCGGGTCCTTCGAAATGGGCCGCCCGTGTAGCAACCGGACATTCTGCCGTCTTGAACGAAATTGCGGGCTGAATTGCGCGCGAGTCGCATATAGAATCCATCGCGATGGACGCGGCGAAAGACCACTATCGGGTTCTGGGAGTGACGGCGGATGCCGATGCGGCGGCGATCCAGGCGGCCTATCGGGCGCTTGCCAAGAAATTCCACCCCGACGCGCCGGCCGAAACCCGATCGGCCGAACGCTTTATCGAGGTCCAGCAGGCCTATGAGGTTCTGGGCTCGCGCGAGTCGAGGGAGGCCTATGACGAGGCCCGCGCGGCGGTGCGCGCCGGACAGGACAAGGTGGAGCGCGAGCGCGCCGCGGAAGAAACGGCCTGGCGGGCCCGCGTTAGGGAAGAGCCCGAGATCGCCGATCGTCATGCCGATCTCTCCCGTCTCGCGAAATCACTCGGCCGTCGCTACCGGTCGGGCATCCTTGCCGGGATGGACGGCCGCCACCCGGAAGACTTCGCGCGCTACCTCGAAGAGCAGTTCCTGACCCGGCATTTCGGAGAAGATGCGCAGATGCAGCGGCTGGGCAAGGCGCTCCTCGAAGACGGAAGGCGCGGCGCGGCGGCAGAACTTGCGGGCGAATTGCGCAAGCTGCCGGCCGGACGCCTGACAGCCCGGCAGCGCAGGGATCTGGTCGCGCGCTTCAAGCCCAGGCGACCCGCGAAGGAAGCGCCGAAGACCTGGCCTGGCCTGGCGCCGTTCATAGGACTGGCTCTCGTCCTCGGACTGATCGCGATCGGCCTGGTCGATTTCATGCGATCGGGTCCGAAGGACGGGCCGGCGACAGAGACCGCACTGCCCTCATTCGGCGGCCCGCAGATCGGCAAGAGCCTCAAGCCCGTTTCCGAAGACCCGGCGATGCCTGAGATGACTGCGACGATCACCCGTGCCGAGGATCCGCCCCCGCGCCTGAAGCGCATCTATGACCGGATCGATGCGAACGACTAGACGAAGCTAATGCCGAAGGGCGCGATACTGGCCGGGGGTCACGCCGAGCCTTGCCTTGAACAGCCGCGTCAGATGGCTCTGGTCCGAGAAGCCGCAGCGTCCGGCAATGAGGCTCAAGGGCTCTCCGGCCCTGATCAGTTGCGCGGCGAGATGCACGCGGCGATCGATCAGCCAGGCATGCGGGCTAAGCCCCGTCGCCCTCCGGAACACGCGGATCAGATGATAGCCGCTGAGCCCCGCGACCTTCGCCAGTGTCTTGAGATCGACGGGCTGATCGACATTCGCTGCAAGATAATCGCGGGCCCGCGCCACCGCCGCGGTCTCGACGCCGATTCCCGGCAGATCGAGCGATGACGTTGCATAGCGCTGCACCGCCTTGACCAAAACCGATGCGAGAGCCTCGTCGCCGGCCAGCGGCTGCCTGCCGTCCTCCAGCTTCAGATGCGCCTCGGCGAACTCGCGGGCCACTTCCTCGTCATGCACTTCCGGTTCGAGAAAGCGCGGCGGGCCTTCCTTGCGCCCGGTCGCGTCGCCCATGATCTCCTGCATCAGCTCTTCGGTCGGATAGATCATCCGGTAGCGATAGCCGCCATCGACCGGCGCGCCGTCATGCACTTCGCCCGGATTGATGAAGCAGAGATGCCCTGGCCCGGTGCGCACCATGCGGCCCTTGTGCATATAGCAATGAAGGCCCTCGATCACCGTGCCGACAACATAGGTCGCGTGCGTATGCGGCGGAAATACATGCTTGCGGAAGGTCGCGGTGAAGCAGTCGAGATCGCCATAGCGCTCGAGCCGCCAGAAGAAGGTCTCGTCCAGGCGGGAATCGGTCCCGAATACGGAGGCTCGCGGGGAAACGTGCAGCATGTCCGGAATCTAGCACAGGGCTCCCGCCGGTCTTGAACGAAATTGCGGTGGAGCACCCTTTCGAATCCCTTCTCCCGCGAGGGGAGAAGGTGGACTCCGCTGGAGCGGCGGCCGGATGCGTAAGTGGAGATGCGCACCAGCATTGTTTTGGGCCGGTATCCCCGAGCCGTCTCCGGCAAGGCTATCGGATTCACCCAACTTTCATTCGCACCGATATTCCTCCCTCCGCCACCGAAGGTGGGGAGGGTGCCTCCCCCGGACTTGATCCGGGGGAGGCGGGTGGGGTGGTGCAGCCAGTTCCGGGGCGCATCGATTTTGCTGGTACACCCCACCCGGCGCTTCGCGCCACCCTCCCCACGCCGCTTCGCGGCGAGGCGGAGGGAGGACCTTGGCGCAAAACGAGTTGCATGAATCCGATAGCCCGCAAGGGAAGGACGTGTCGCTACCCCTTCCCTACCCGCTTGAACCATTCATCCTCGTCGATGACTTCGACGCCGTATTTCTGTGCATCCTTGAGTTTCGAGCCGGCGCCCGGGCCCGCCACGACGAGGTCGGTCTTCTTCGACACCGAGCCCGCGACCTTGGCGCCAAGCCGCTCGGCCATCGTCTTTGCTTCCTCGCGGGTCATCTTCTCGAGCGCGCCGGTGAAGACCACCGTCTTGCCCGAGACCGGTGAGGATGTACTCACGGCCTCGAGCGGAACCACCTCCAACTCATCGAGAAGCTTGCGGACTTCCCTGGTGTTGTGCGGTTCGCCGAAAAATTCGGCCAGGCCGCCCGCAACGATCTCGCCAATGCCGCCGAGCGACGTCAATTCATGCCAGGCTTCGGAGGATCGATCCTTCGCCGCCGTCTCCATCGCCGCGAGGAACGCATCGATCGTTCCATAGCCGCGCGCCAGGAGCCGCGCATTGGTCTCGCCGATATGGCGGATGCCGAGCGCGAAGATGAAGCGGTCGAGCGGAATCTTCCGCCGTGCCGCGATCGCGTCGAAGAGCTTGCGCGCACTCGCCTCGCCCCAGCCTTCGCGTTGGGCGAGCGGCGGCTGCAATTTTCGATCGCGCGCTTCGAGCGTGAAGATGTCGTGCGGACCCTCGATCATGCCGGCATCGAAGAATTCCTCGATCACCTTGTCGCCCATGCCTTCGATGTCGAAGGCATTGCGCGACACGAAATGCTTAAGCCGCTCTTTCCGCTGCGCCGGGCAGATCAGGCCGCCGGTACAGCGCCTCACTGCGTCGGTCTTGCCGCCCTCGCGCTCCTCGCGCACGGCATGGCTGCCGCAGACCGGGCACAGCGTCGGGAACTCATAGGGCTTGGCACCCCGCGGCCGCTTCTCCGGCACGACGGCGAGGATCTGCGGGATGACATCGCCGGCGCGCTGCAGGATCACCGTATCGCCGATGCGGATATCTTTCCGCGCGATCTCATCCTCATTGTGGAGCGTCGCATTGGAGACGACGACACCGCCGACCGTCACCGGCTTGAGCCGCGCGACCGGCGTGAGCGCGCCGGTGCGCCCGACCTGAATGTCTATGCCTTCGAGAATGGTCATCGCTTTCTCGGCGCTGAATTTGTGGGCAAGGCCCCAGCGCGGCGCCCGCGACACGAAGCCGAGACGCTCCTGCCAGTCGAGCCGGTTCACCTTGTAGACGACGCCGTCAATGTCATAGCCGAGCGAGGCGCGCTTCTCCTCGATGCCGTGGTAGTAGGCGAGCAATTCATCGACGGAGTTGCACAGTCTCATCAATTTGTTGACCGGCAGGCCCCAGTCCTTGAATTTTTCGATGACCCCCATCTGCGTCTTTGCCGGAAGCTCCGGTGCCTCGCCCCAGGCATAGGCGAAGAAGCGCAGCGGCCGGCTCGCCGTGATGGAAGGATCGAGCTGACGCAGGCTGCCCGCCGCGGCATTGCGCGGATTGGCAAAGACCTTCTCGCCGGCTTCCGCCTGCTTTTCGTTGAGGCGCGCGAAATCCTCGTGCGCCATGTAGATCTCGCCGCGCACGTCGATCACCGACGGCACGCCTGTGCCCTTCAGCCGTTCCGGGATATCGTCGACGACGCGCGCATTGGCGGTGACGTTCTCGCCCTCGTAACCATCGCCGCGCGTTGCCGCCTGGATCAGCCGCCCCTCTTCGTAGCGCAAGGATATCGAGAGCCCGTCGATCTTGGGCTCGGCGGTGATCTCGACCGGTTGATCAGCCGGGAGCTGCAGGAAGCGGCGGATGCGGCCGACGAATTCGGAAACATCCTCCTCGGTGAAGGCATTGCCGAGCGACAGCATCGGCACGGCATGCTTGAGCTTGCCGAACTTCTCCTGCGGCGCGGCGCCGACCCGCTGCGAGGGCGATTCGGGTCCGACCAGTCCCGGAAAGCGCAGTTCGATCGCCTCGCTGCGCTGGCGCAGCGCATCATAGGCCGCGTCCGAAATGGTCGGCGCATCATGCTGGTAATAGCGCCTGTCATGCTCGGCGATCTCGCGCGCCAAACGTGCAAGCTCGGCCGCGGCCTGCTCCTCGTTTAGTTCCTCGACCGGAATCGGCTTCTTCGCCATCAGCCGCGCCCGGAAATCAATCGCTCGGCCTGGGCGCGGGCTTCCTTGGTGACCTTGGCGCCCGACAGCATGCGGGCGATCTCCTCGCGCCGGCTCTGGCTTGACAAGACATTGACGCGCGTCACCATGCGCTCGCCATCGACTTCCTGCATCTTGGAGATCAGGAAATGCTGGTCGGCCCGCGCCGCAACCTGCGGCGAGTGCGTTACCGCAACCACCTGCAGCCCCCTGGCGAGCCGCGCCAGACGCGAGCCGACGGCATCGGCGACCGCACCGCCGACGCCGGTATCGATTTCATCGAAGATGAGCGTCGGCGCCGAGCCCTTGGCGGCGAGAATGACCTTCAACGCCAGCATGAAGCGGGCAAGTTCGCCGCCGGACGCGACTTTCATCAACGGGGCGAGCGGCGTTCCGGGATTGGCGGCAACGAGAAACTCAACGTGATCGAAACCATGTGCGCCCGGTCGTGCCGTATCCGCGTCGATCCGCGTCTCGAAGCGAGCGCGTTCGAGCTTGAGCGGCGCCAATTCGGCGGCGACCGCCCGGTCGAGTTCGCGCGCCGCGGCGGTTCGGTGCGCGCTGAGCGACTGCGCCGCCGTCTCGAAGGCGGCACTGGCTTCCTCCGCGAGCGCGGCAAGGCGCTTCTCTTCCCTGGCGCCGTCGCTGATCGCCTTGAGCTCGGCTTCGAACCGTTCGAGCGTCTCCGGCAACTGCTCCACGGCGCATTTGTATTTCCGCGCCGCGGCGCGCAGCGCGAAAAGCCGCTCGTCGGCTTTCTCGAGCGCATGGGCGTCGAAGGCGAAGGAACGCTGCGCCTCGCCGAGCGCCGATTCGGCCTCGTTCGCCTCGACCACCAGACGATCCAGTGCCTGGCAGATACGGTCGAGCCGGCCGCCCGCCTGTTCGCGGCGGCGCTCGAGCTTGCGCAAGGCGGCATTGACGCGGCCGGTGAAGGTGCCGCCCTCGTGCAGCGCGGCTTCGGCCTCGCTCAAGGCGGAAGAGAACTGCTCGGCATTCATCATGATCTGCCGGGTTTCGGCGAGCTGTGCTTCCTCGCCGCGCCCGGGCGCCAGTTCCTTCAATTCTTCCACGGCATGGGTGAGGTAATCGCGCTCCGCTTCCGCCTTGGCGATGAGCGCGCGATGCTCGGCAAGTGCGGCCTGCGCCGCGCTCGCCCGCTGCCACAGGCTCGCGACGCCGCGCGCCTCCTCATCGAGCCCGCCATAGGCATCGAGCAGCCGCCGGTGCGTCTGCCTGTCGACCAGGGCGCGGTCGGCATGCTGGCCGTGGATTTCCGTCAGCTGCCCGGCGACCTGACGCAGAAGATTGAGGCTCACCGGCTGGTCGTTGATCGTCGCGCGGCTTGGCCCGTCGGCCATCTGGATGCGGCGGATGACCAGTTCCGAATCGGTCTCGATCCCCTGCTCTTCGAGCAGCGCGATCGCCGGATGCGATTTCGACAGCGCGAAGGCGGCCGTGACCACGCCCTTGTCGGCACCGGACCGGACCAGCGAACTGTCGCCGCGCGCGCCGAGCGCCAGTCCGAAGGCGTCGAGCAGGATCGACTTGCCGGCACCGGTTTCGCCGGTCAGCACGGTCATGCCGTCCTCGAAACTGATGTCGAGCTTTTCGATAAGGACGATGTCGCGGATCGAAAGGGCGGTCAGCATGGGCGCCGTTATAGCCGAGTCTCGCGCAGGCGCGCGAGAGGGTCCCGCGGCTAGAGGGGATTTGCGGCGTTCCAGGCGCGGCTGATCCAGGATTCCTTGTTCTCGGACGGCGTCAGGCCGTCATTCTGCAGCAGCGCATAGGCATCCTTGTACCATTCGCTGTTGGGATAGTTGTAGCCGAGCACGGCCGCGGCGGTCTGCGCTTCCGAGCGCACGCCAAGCGCCATGTAGCTTTCGGTCAGGCGATAGAGCGCTTCCGGCGTCTGGGTTGTCGTCTGATAGGCGATCACCACCGTCTTGAAGCGATTGACGGCGGCGAGATAGGAGCCGCGTTTCAGGTAGTAGCGGCCGACTTCCATTTCCTTCCCGGCCAGATGGTCGCGCGCCAGAACCGCCTTGGCGGCGGCATCCGCGGCATAGGGCGTGTCCGGGTAGCGCCTGGTCACTTCCTCCAGCGACTCGAGCGCCTTCTTGGTCGCCGTCTGGTCGCGCTTAACATCGCCGATCTGCTCGTAATAGCTGAGCGCGATCAGGTAATAGGCATAGGGTGCATCGCGATGGCCGGGATGCAGCGTGATGAAGCGGTTGGCGGCGTTGATCGCTTCGTCATAGGCGTTGCGCTGATACTGCGCATAGGCCTGCATCAGGATCGCCTTGGTGGCGAGCTTCGAATAGGGATGCTGCCGTTCGACTTCGGCGAATTCCTTGGCGGCGGTCTTGTAGGAGCCGCTCTTCATCGATTCGAGGCCTTTGTTGTAGAGATTGGCGACGGGCTCGCTCTTGTCGGCCGCCGCCATATTGGGCGCCACCGCGCCGTCGGATGAAGCGGCGGCAACCGTGGTGCTCGACGTCGAACTGGTTGACGAGCCGCCATCGAGCATGTCCGACATGGAAGAGCAGGCCGCCACGGCGCCAAGCGCCAGCACAATGCTCAACGCCTTGAAGGCATTCCCGAATGCTGTCGCGGCATACCCCATGCAAACCCTCAGAAAACCGCGCCGCCGGTCGCGCCACAACGTCAAAACCCGGCCGGTTGCGGCCCTCGCCGACACCTCATAGATGCAGGAATCCCGGCGGAAGTGTGACCGCCGGGAGTCGGCTGCGACAAGGTATTATATCAGTTTGCCTGGCGTCTGAGGAAGGCCGGAATTTCGAGCTGATCGTCGTCGAGCTGCGGGTCGACATGACTTGCCGGCTGGGGCGAGCTGCGGACCTGCTGTTGCTGTTGCATCTTGGGTTCTGGGCGCATCTGCATCACCGGTTCGCGTTGGGTTGTGGCGGGGTCGTCCTTGCGGCCAAGGCCGACGCTGGCCAGCCGTTCGAAGAGGCCTTTGCGCTTCTTGGCGTGCTCGGCGATATGCTCGATGCGATTCTGCTGGGCGGCCATCTGCCGCTGTGCGATCGGCGGAAAATCCTCGATCTGGGGCATGCGGGGCTGGCCGCGCGCCGCCATCATGGCATGCGCCACCTGCGGTTGGGCCTCGGGCACCGGTGCCTCTTCCTCCATATGCTCCGTTTCGTCAGGCTCCTCCATCTGAGCGACGGGAGCCGGTGCCGGAGCGGGCGCAGGCTTCGGTGCCGGACGCGCCGCCATCGGCGCCGGCTGGATCGGCTTTTTCACCGGGATCGGCTGCTTGCCGGTATAGCCGAAGACCGGGCGCGACGGGCTGGGTTGAACGGCTTCTTCAGACTGCGGCGCGGCGGCAGGCATGTCGAGCGCAAGACCGGTGGCGACCACCGACACGCGCATGGTGCCTTCGAGCGTATCGTCGAATGTAGCACCGAGAATGATGTTGGCTTCCGGATCGACTTCCTCACGAATCCGGGTCGCCGCCTCGTCCACTTCGTAAAGCGTCAGGTCGGGGCCGCCCGAAATCGAGATCAGCAGGCCGCGGGCGCCGCGCATCGACACATCGTCGAGCAGCGGGTTGGAGATCGCTGCTTCCGCGGCTTCAATGGCGCGCTTCTCGCCGGTCGCTTCGCCGGTGCCCATCATCGCCTTGCCCATCTCGCTCATGATGGCGCGGACATCGGCGAAATCGAGATTGATGAGTCCTTCCTTGGTCATCAGCTCGGTGATCGAGGCGACGCCCGAATAGAGCACCTGGTCGGCCATGGCGAAGGCCGCCGCGAAGGTTGTCTTCTCGTTGGCGACGCGGAACAGGTTCTGGTTGGGGATCACGATGAGCGTGTCGACATTCTTGGCGAGGAGTTCGATCCCACGATCCGCCGTCTGCATCCGGCGCACGCCTTCGAAATGGAAGGGCTTGGTGACGACCCCGACCGTCAGGATGCCCTGCTCTTTCGCCGCGCGCGCGATGACCGGTGCTGCCCCCGTGCCCGTGCCGCCGCCCATGCCGGCGGTGATGAAGGCCATGTGGGCGCCCGCAAGATGGTCAAGAATTTCCGGCAACGCCTCTTCGGCCGCCGCAGCCCCGATCTGCGGCTGGGAGCCCGCACCCAGCCCCTGCGTCAAGGCGGTTCCCATTTGCACGCGCTTGCTCGCCGAGCTCTGCGCCAGCGCCTGCGCATCGGTATTGGCGACGACGAATTCCACCCCGTCGAGGCGGCTTTCGATCATGTTGTTGACCGCGTTTCCGCCCGCTCCACCGACCCCGAAGACGGTGATGCGAGGCTTAAGCTCGGCGAGGTCCGGAACGGTAAGATTGATGCTCATGTGAGTGGCGTCCGCAAACTGATTTCCCCAATCCGAATCTTTCTTACCCAATTGATAAGAATTGGTTAACGCGCGCTAACCAGAGCCGGAAAATTCGACTAAATTTGAATCGGAGCGGGTCAGCGGGGTAAGAGCCTGTTCATTTTTGGGACAGGACTCTGAAAACGAGGTTTTTGCCTATCACCCGAAAAGCACCCTGCCCGCGACGGCATCGAGCTTCTTGAGCAATTCCGGATCGCGTTTATCGGGTGCGGTCATGATCGCATGCTCAAGCGCCTTGTCGGAACCGATCCGGCAGGAAGGATGCTCCCTTGGGAATTCCTGGGCGAAGCGATAGACCAGCCGGCGCGCATTGTCGGAATTATCCTTCAGCACCTTCAGGATCGAGGTGATGTCGACCTCGCCATGGTCGGCATGCCAGGAATCATAGTCGGTCACCATGGCGACCGTCGCGTAGCAAAGCTCGGCTTCGCGGGCGAGCTTTGCCTCGGGCATGTTGGTCATGCCGATGACGCTGCAGCCCCACGACCTGTAGAGATGGGATTCCGCGAGGGTCGAGAATTGCGGGCCCTCCATCACGAGATAGGTCCCTCCCCGCGCATAGGGGATCGCCTCGGCCTGGAGCGCGGCCTCGAGCCGGTCCTGGATGCCGGGGCTGACCGGATAAGCGAGCGATACATGCGCGACGCAGCCGGTTCCGAAGAAGCTTTTTTCGCGCGCAAAGGTACGATCGATGAATTGGTCGACGAGAACGAAGGTGCCCGGCGCCAGTTCCTCCTTGAACGACCCGCAGGCCGACAGGGAAACGACATCCGTCACCCCTGCCCGCTTCAGAATGTCGATATTGGCGCGGTAATTGATGGTCGTGGGTGAATAGACATGGCCCCGGCCGTGGCGCGGCAGGAAGGCGACGGGCAACCCGCCAATCTCGCCGATGCGCAACTGGTCCGACGGCTCGCCCCAGGGCGAGGTGACCGTTTCCCACCGCGCATGCTCGATCTCCAGATCGTAGATACCGGAGCCGCCGATAATTCCGAGAAAGGATCTTGCCAAGAGACTACTCCCCATCGCACGTAGGCCCGAGCACGATGCCCGACTGTGTCTTTTACGGCCAGAGCCCAATTTTGAGGGCGGGGTGGGGGTGGGGTTGTGAACCGCAACCCTCTGGGCTATTTCTTCCCCGAGAATTCACAGGAAGGACCGATGCCGACCCTGCTCAACAATGATGACGCGATTTGGCTTAAGCACGTCGATGCGGAACCAGACCTGAGCGCCCTCCTCTATCAGCTCCGCGCCGGGACGCGCCTTCGCATCGAAATTGAAGGGGTTGCCGGCGACTGGGAGAAGATGGCCGAGGGAAAAGACAAGCGGCCCACGCAAGGTTTGAAACCCGTCGGGCAAACCCGCGAATTCTGGAAGGGGATGCGTGCCAGACGCGGCGAACGTCTGAAGTTTCGTGTTATCGATCCGCGCGACGGCTTCGTGGAAGCGCTTGAAAGGACGCTCAGCGAGTGGGAATCGCCGGAAGACGAACGAGCCTTCAGTGATCTGTGAGCGTTGGCAGACGGTCGCCGTACCATTCCCCTTTATGGAGCGCCCGGCAATGAAGCGCCGGCCCGCGCTCATACTGTCGCACCGCCCGTTTAATGACGCCAACAATCACACAATCATGGCCATGATCACCGCCGCCATGCTCGATAAGTGGCCGAGCGACCACGCGATCAAGGATCTTGCGGCGGCAGGACTAAAACATCGATGCGTCATAAGATGGAAGGTTTTCACACTGCCGAACGAGTTCATTGTCAAAGTACTCGGCAAACTCGGCAACGATGACCAGCAGGCCATTGAATCTGCTACCGCAGGAATACTGTGCGCCGTGTGACGGCCTGACTTCGCGGGCTGCCTAAATGAAATTGGGGAGAAACGCTCTCGTCTCTCCCCACTGATTTGCCGGCCGATCGGATAGCGTCAGTGCTCGACCTTGGTCCAGATCTTCCGTTTCACGAGATAGAGCAGAAGTGTGAGGATCACGAGATAGATGATCACCGAGAAGCCGAGGCCCTTGCGCTCTTCCATCTTGGGCTCGCTTGCCCAGGCCAGAAATGCCGCGACGTCGCGCGCCATCGCATCGACGCTGTTGGGCGAGCCGTCGTCGAACGTAACCTGGCCGTCCGAAAGTGGGGGCGCCATGCCGATCCACGGCCCAGCTTCGAAATAGGGATTGTAGTGCTTGCCCTCCGGCGCCGATGATGCGAGTTCGGCCGGCGGCTCCTCATACCCGGTCAGCACCGAATAAACATACTCCGGCCCACCCATACCGTAGAAGAGCTGAGCGAATGTGCCCGTCCATCCGGCCCGCGCCTTGGTGATGAGACTGAGGTCGGGCGGCAGCGCGCCGCCATTCGCCACCCGCGCCGCCTGTTCGTTCGGGAACGGAGACGGGAAATGATCGGATGGGATCCGCTCGCGATCGAACGGCTCGCCCTGATCGTTCAAGTCCTGGATCGTGTATGTGGCGGCAAGCGCCTGCACCTGCGCACCGCTGAAACCCGGTCCGCCGGGCTGGCTCAGATTGCGGAACACCATCTGCTTCATTGAATGGCAATTCGCGCAGACTTCCTTGTACACCTTGTAGCCGCGTTGCAATTGCCCGCGGTCGAAGGTGCCGAAAGGCCCCTCGAAGGAAAAGTCGATGTCCTTGGCGGCATGGCGTGTTTCCGCGGCTCCTGCCAAGCCTGCACCGGCGAGCAGAAGAACGGCTGCGAGAAATGTCTTGCGCATGATCATGGCTCTATCCCCGCTCACTCTGCCGGTACCGCGGCCTTGTGGCCGGGCAGTGCGGGTTTGTTCTTGGCGAGCACCGCCTCCGAGATCGATGCCGGCATCGGCTTCGGAGTCTCCAACAGTCCCAGGATGGGCAAAATGATCAGGAAGTGCACGAAGTAATAGAGCGTCGCGATCTGGCCGACGAGCTTGTTGGTGAGGGCAAAGCCGCCTTCATGCGATGGCGTGTCGACCCAGAAGAGATTGTCCGGCACGCGCGAGCCGATATAGCCGAGCAACAGACAATCGAGGACCAGGATCCAGAAAAACTGCTTGAACACCGGCCGGTAGGTGCCGGAGCGGACTCGCGATGTGTCGAGCCATGGCAGCACGAGAAGCAGCAGGATCGAGGCGAACATCGCTATGACGCCGAGCAGCTTGTTATCGATCGAACGCAGGATTGCGTAGAAGGGGAGGAAGTACCATTCGGGCACGATGTGCGCCGGCGTCTTCAGCGGGTCGGCCATTTCGTAATTGACCGGGTGGCCCATATAGTCCGGCGCGAAGAAGACGAAGAGGCAATAGACGATCAGGAACACGCCGATCGCGAAAGCATCCTTCATCGTGTAATAGGGATGGAACGGAACAGTATCCTGGCCTGACTTGACCGAAACCCCGGTCGGGTTGTTGTTGCCAGGAACGTGCAGGGCCCAGATGTGCAGCCCGACGAGACCCGCCAGCACAAAGGGCAAAAGATAGTGCAGAGAGTAGAAGCGGTTGAGCGTCGGGTTATCGACCGCGAAGCCGCCCCAAAGCCAGGTCACGATCGAGTCGCCGAAGAACGGGATCGCCGAGAACAGGTTGGTGATGACCTTCGCGCCCCAGAAGCTCATCTGCCCCCAGGGCAACACGTAGCCCATGAAGGCGGTCGCCATCATGACGAGCAGGATGATCACGCCGATCATCCACAAAATCTCGCGCGGCGCCTTGTAGGAGCCGTAATACATGCCGCGGAAAATGTGGATGTAGACGGCAAGGAAGAACATCGATGCGCCGTTGGCATGGAGCTTCTGGATGATGTTGCCGTAATTGACATCGCGCCGGATATGCTCGATCGAGTCGAAGGCCATGGTTACATGCGGCGTGTAGTGCATGGCGAGCACGATGCCGGTCAGGAGCTGTGCCCCCAGCATCATCGTCAGGATGCCGCCGAAGGTCCAGAAGTAGTTCAGGTTCTTCGGCGTCGGAAAGTCGAGCGCCTGCCCCTGGATGAGGTCCATGATCGGCAGACGCTCGTGAAACCACTTCGCGAACGCGCTCTTCGGTTGATAGGAGGAATGCCCGCCCATGTACTAATCGCCCCTCTTAGCCGATCCGGATTTTGGTATCGGAGATATACTCGTACCTCGGCACCAGCAGGTTCTCCGGCGCCGGTCCTTTGCGGATGCGGCCGGCCGTATCGTAATGTGAACCATGGCAAGGGCAGTACCAGCCGCCGTAGTCCCCCTGCTCGCCGAGCGGCACGCAGCCCAAATGCGTGCAAACGCCCATCATGACGAGGAACTGTTCCTTGCCGCCGACCACGCGGTTGATGTCGGTCGCTGGGTCGCTTTCCTTGAGATTGTTGTTGCGCGCCAAGGGATCCTTGAGTTCGTCGATCGGAACCGCCCTGGCTTCTTCGATTTCCTTGGCCGTCCGGTGACGCACGAAAACCGGATTGCCGCGCCATTTGATGGTGACGCTCTGTCCTTCTGCGATGGGCCCCAGATCGACATCGACATTGGCGAGCGCCAGAACTGAAGCGTCGGGATTCATTTGGCTGATAAAGGGCCATGCAGTGAGCGCAACACCGACCGCGCCGACCGCGCCGGTTGCGATATACAGAAAGTCCCGCCGGTCGCTGTCGGCGTGCTCGCCAGTGGCCACGATTCCCATACCCCTCTTCTGCAAGGTTCCCCGGCCGTCGGGCGCGAGTCCCCGCCGGTGCTTGATCCGCTGGCGTTTGTGGCATTCAGTCTTTGGATTGTCTAGCCATCAAGTGTCGCAGCGAAGCGACCCTTTGCACGCTCGCCGCCGAGGCACTAAACAGCCGGAATCATGATCGAAATAGCGCTCTACGAGCCGGATATCGCACCCAACACGGCGACCATCTTGCGGCTTGCCGCCTGCCTCGGGCTCACCGTCAGAATCATCGAGCCGGCGGGCTTTGCCTGGTCGGAAGCCTCCTTTCGCCGGGCCGGTCTCGACTATTTGGATAAGGCAAAGGTGGTGCGCGAGACCTCCTGGGCCGCATTTCTTGACGCAACCGCCGGCCGGCGCCGAATCCTCACGTCGACGAAGGCGACGATTCCTTACGTCGATTTCGCCTTCAGGACCGGCGACATCATCCTGATGGGCCGCGAATCTGCCGGCGTGCCGGAGCATGTGCATGCCACGGCCGAGGCCCGCCTTCTCATTCCCATGCAACCGGGGCTGCGCTCGCTCAACGTCGCCGTTGCCTGCGCCATGGTCAGCGGAGAGGCATTAAGGCAGCTCAACGGCTTCCCGCGATGACGCCTATTGCCTTCAAGGCTGACATGTTAAGCCTCCACACATGAGCTGGAACGGTCCGCCCCATGGCCGGCGGGGCTATCATCACGGGAATCTGCGCGAGGCTCTCGTCAACGCCGCGCTGGACCTCATCCGGGAATATGGCCCGGCCGGCTTTTCCTTTGCCGAGGCCGCGCGTCGCGCCGGCGTCAGCCCGGCAGCGCCCTATCGCCATTTCCGCGATCGCGACGCGCTTCTCGGCGAAGTGGCGCGGCAGGGCTTTGAGCGCTTCGCCGACATGCTCGCCAAGGGCTGGAATAGCGGCAGACCCAATCCGCTGAAAGCCATGGACGAACTCGGCCGGGCGTACTTGGCCTTTGCGCGCGATGAGCCGGCCTATTACGCTGCCATGTTCGAAAGCGGCCTCGCCCCCTCGAAGGACCCGGCGCTGCAGCGCGAAGCGGACCGGGCCTTCGGCGTGTTGAAAGAAGCCGCGACCGCATTGAACCAGCTTCTGCCGCCGGACCGGCGCGCGCCGGTCCATATGATGAGCCTCCATATCTGGGCGCTGGCCCATGGCATCGCGTCCCTCTTCGGCACCGGCCGCGGCCGCCCCGCTCCGGCATCGCCCGAAGATCTGCTGGAATCCGCCATCCTCATCTATCTCCAGGGTCTCGGTCTCGGCGCCGGCCCCGCTTGAACGATTTTTTCGGCCGCAGCCCTTGACGCCGCCGCGCCTCGAGGTCATGTATGTTAATGTTATGAACATTCACATGAGGAGGACATGACCCTAGCCGCGCGAATTGACGACTACGGCAAGCCGGCCTGGATCGCGGCTGTGATCCTGGCCTTGATCATCTGGTGGCCCCTGGCCTTGGCGCTGGTGGCCTATCTTTTCTGGAGTGGACGCATGGGATGCTGGAATCGCAAGCACGTTGACCAATGGCGCGACAAGAGCGAGCACTGGATGTGCTCGCGCGGACGCGGCTTTGGCTTCTCCTCGAGCGGCAATCGCGCCTTCGACGAGTACAAGGCCGAGACCTTGCGCCGTCTCGAAGACGAGCAGGCCGAGTTTTTCGAATTCCTCGATCGCCTGCGCAAGTCGAAGGATCAGGCCGAGTTCGACCAGTTCATGGCCGAACGCGCCCGTCGGACGCCGCCCGCCGCGACCGATCCTGCGATCTAGTAACTAGCGATCGTCGACGCCGGCCGCCCTCCCCGCGGCCGGCGCTTTTATTTGCACCGCACGGGCGATTCCGGCATGTGATGGCACCATGAATGCCCCGGCCGATCCTCTCGCTTCGCAAAAAAACCGCGCCCGGACCTGGTTCGAAAGCTTGCGCGATGAAATCTGCACCAGCCTCGAAGCGTTGGAGCATGAATATGACGCAAGCACTCCGGTCCAGCGTTTTGTGCGCAAGCCCTGGCAGCGCGAGGGAGATGGCGGCGGCGGTATGATGGCCATGCTGCATGGCCGGCTCTTCGAGAAGGCCGGCGTCCACTGCTCGACCGTGCATGGCACATTCTCACCCGAATTCGCGCGCCAGGTTCCCGGAGCTCACGACGATCCGCGGTTCTGGGCGAGCGGCATTTCGCTGATCATCCATCCGCGTAATCCCAACGTGCCGGCCGTGCACATGAACACGCGTTTCATCGTGACGACGAATTGGTGGTTCGGCGGCGGCGCCGATCTGACGCCGGTGCTCGATCGCCGTCGCGTTCAGGACGATCCCGACACGCTCGCCTTCCACGCCGCGATGCAGTCGGCTTGCGACGCCCACCAGATTGCCGACTATCCGCGCTTCAAGTCATGGTGCGACGAGTATTTCTATCTGCCGCACCGAAACGAACCGCGCGGCATTGGCGGCATCTTCTACGATCATCACAATTCCGGCGACTGGGAGGCCGACTTCGCCTTTACTCAGGATGTCGGACGCGCCTTCCGCGAAATCTATCCGCGCATCGTGCGCGCCAATTTCAGGACGGAATGGACCGATGCCGACCGCGAGGAACAGCTCATCCGCCGCGGCCGCTATGTCGAGTTCAACCTGCTCTATGATCGCGGTACGCTTTTCGGCCTCAAGACCGGCGGCAATGTCGAATCGATCTTGTCATCCATGCCGCCTGAGGTGAAATGGCCGTGACGGGAGACTGATATGGACCTTCGCAACGGCTTCGACATCAAGCGATACATTCGCACCATTCCGGATTATCCGAAGCCTGGCATCCTGTTTCGCGACATCACCACCCTGCTCGCCAATCTCCATGCATTCCGCGCCGCGGTCGATGAACTCGCCTGGCCGTTCCTCAAGAGCAATATCGACTACGTCGCCGGCATCGAAGCGCGCGGCTTCATCCTGGGCGGCGCGGTCGCGCATCAGCTTGGCCGCGGCTTTGTGCCGATCCGCAAGAAGGGCAAGCTTCCCTATAAGGTGATCGGCCAGGACTACGCCCTCGAATATGGCGTCGACACAATCGAGATCCATGCCGACGCGATCAAGAGCGGTGACCGCATCCTCATCGTTGATGATTTGATCGCTACCGGCGGTACGGCCAATGCCGCCATCGATCTCGTGCGCAAGTCGGGAGGTGAAGTCGTCGCCGCTGCCTTCGTGATTGATCTGCCCGATCTCGGCGGGGCTGCCCGCCTGCGCGACAAGGGTGTGAAGACCCATACGCTGGTGTCCTTCGAGGGACATTGAGGGGCCTCAGCGCTTCCTCACAAGCACCTTTCCGTTGAATGAAAACACCAATTCCCCGCGCTGGTTGTGGCCCTCATTGTAGGTTTCGACCAAGCCCCAGTCACGCTTGCCGGCATGCTCGCGCTTGCCGGTGATCGTCGTGCGATAGGAAACGGTGTCGCCGGCATGAACCGGCTTGATCCACTTGAGCTGCGTGAAACCGGGCGACGGTCCCGACTCGGCCGGATCGGGCCGCGCGCCGGCAAGCCGCATGCTGGTCTCGACATAGCAGCGCATCCAGCCGGCCGCCGTATGCCAGCCGCTCGCGGCAAGCTTTCCGAAGTGACTCTTGGCAGCGGCTTCCTCGCTCAAGTGAAAGGCCTGCGGATCATAAGCACGAGCAAATTTGAGCACCGCCTCGCGCGTGAACTCGTAAGAACCGAGTTCATCGACACGTCCCGGCTCGATCTCGTCGAAATAGAGCCCCATCATGGATGGCGAACCTTCACAAGATTGACGGCGGTCATTTCCATCTTGCGTTCGCCATGGCCGTTGTGAATCTCAGCCCGCATGGTGAGAATGCCCATGTCGGGCTTGCGTGATGACACGCGCTTTGCCGTGACCGTGACCGTGGCCTTGAGAGTTTCGCCGGCAAAGACGGGCTTGAGCCACTTCACTTCATCGACGCCATTCGAGCCCATGCCGGCGGTACGACTCAGATACCCATCAACCAGCATGCGCATCAGCATGGCACAGCTATGCCAGCCCGAAGCGCACAGGCCGCCGAGGATCGATTTGCGCCCCGCCTCCTCGTCGAGATGGAAGGGATGGGGATCGAACTCGTTGGCAAATGAAACGATTTCTTCCGCCGTCACCGGATAGCTGCCGAGATCGATCTTCTGGCCGACCTCGAAATCCTCATAGTGAAGCAGGCCCGTTTGCGCGGTCATCGAGGGCTCAATTGGCGAAGCGGAAATGCAGGACGTCGCCGTCCTTCACGACATAGTCCTTGCCTTCAAGGCGGAGCTTGCCGCCATCGCGCGCACCCGCCTCGCCCTTGAGCCCGATATAGTCCTCATAGGCGATTGTCTCGGCCCGGATGAAGCCCTTCTCGAAATCCGTGTGGATGACGCCCGCCGCCTGCGGCGCGCGCGTGCCGCGGGTGATTGTCCAGGCCCGCGTCTCCTTCGGCCCGGCGGTAAAATAGGTAACGAGATCAAGGAGTTCGTAGCCAGCCCTAATGACCCGGTTGAGGCCCGGTTCGGACAGTCCGACGGCGTCGAGATAATCGCGCCGGTCGGCTTCCGGCAGAACGGCGATCTCGCTTTCTATCTTGGCCGAAATAACCACCGCCTTGGCCCCTTCCTCCGCCGCACGCGCCATCACCTTGTCGGAGAAGGCATTCCCCTTGTCGGCGGCCGTTTCCTCGACATTGCACACATAGAGCACCGGCTTCGACGACAAGAGCCCGAGCATGCGGAAATTCCGCTCTTCTTCGGTCGTACGGTCGACCAGGCGTGCGGGCTTGCCCTCACGCAAGAGAACGAGGCAGCGATTGACGAGATCGAGTTGCTCTTTCGATTCCTTGTCGCCGCCCTTGGCGCGCTTCTCGAGATTTGCGGCACGCTTTTCCAGCGAATCGAGATCGGCCAGCATCAATTCCGTCTCGATTGTTTCAATATCGGCGATCGGATCGATCTTGCCTTCGACATGCGTGATGTCAGAGTCCTCGAAGCAGCGCACCACATGCGCGATCGCATCCACCTCGCGGATATTGGCGAGAAACTGGTTGCCGAGCCCTTCGCCCTTCGAGGCGCCGCGCACCAGCCCCGCAATATCGACGAAAGTCAGACGCGTCGGGATGATCTGTGCCGAACCGGCGATTTCGGCAAGCGCATCGAGACGCGCATCCGGTACGCCGACATCGCCGACATTAGGCTCGATCGTGCAGAAAGGGTAATTTGCCGCCTGCGCCGCCGCAGTCTGGGTCAGCGCGTTGAACAGGGTCGACTTGCCCACATTGGGAAGTCCGACAATCCCGCATTTGAAACCCATCAGGCCGTCTCCGGTTTTGCCGTTTTCTCGCGCGGCGGTTTGACGGCCAGATGCACCTTGCTCTGGAACTTGGCGTCTTCGCCCGCAACAAGCAGCGGAAATTCATCCGCGATCGCCGCAATGAGCGGATCGAGCCAGATCCTGTCGTCCTTGGCAAAATCGTTCAGCACATGCGGCATGACCATGTTCTTGTCGCCGGGATGTCCGACGCCAAGCCGCACACGGCGATAATGCGGCCCGATATGGGCGCTTACCGATCGGATGCCGTTGTTGCCGGCATGCCCGCCGCCCAGTTTCACCCGCACCTTTCCTGGCGCCAGATCGATTTCGTCATGGATGACCGTCACATCGGTCGGTTCGAGGTTGAAGAAGCGCATGGCCTCGCCCACCGCGCGCCCCGATTCGTTCATATAAGTCGCGGGCTTCAGGACCAGCACCTTCTCGCCGGCAATAACCGCCTCGGAAGTCTCGCCCTGGAAGCGCCGCCGCCACGGCGAGAAGCCATGGCGGCGGACGATCTCATCCACCGCCATGAAACCGATATTATGCCGGTTGCCGGCATATTTGGCTCCGGGATTTCCAAGCCCGACCACGAGTTGCATGAGCCACCCCCACAGAGTGGGCGGGCTACTTCTTCTTCTCGCCGCCCTTGGCCGCTGCTTCCTTGCCGGCTGCCGCTGGAGCCGCCTTGGCATCCTTGCCACCAGCCGCGGCGGCGGGTGTCGCCGCAGGGGCCTTCTGCGCGGTTGCCGGAACTTCCGCAGGCACCGCACCCTCGGCCGCCGCCGTCTCACCCTCCTGGACGCCACCGGGTGCCGTGATGGTGGCAATCGTCAGGTCGCGGTCGCGGCTCACCGGCGTCACATTGGCCGGCAACTGCACATCGCCGATATGGATGCTCTTGCCGATCTCAAGATTGGCCAGATCGATAACGATGTCGTCCGGAATGAAATCCGCAGGGCAGTAAAGCCCGATTTCGTGGCTGACGATGTTGAGAACGCCGCCCTTCTTGATGCCGGGACACGTCTCCTGATTCTTGAAATGCACCGGCACGTCGACAGCGATCCGGGCATTCTTGCCAAGCCGCAGGAAATCAACATGGGTGATGAAGTCGCGCACCGGCTCGAATTGAACATCGCGAGGGATCGCCCGCACGGTTGCGCCTTCGATTTCAAGGTCGATCAGTGTCGACAGGAAGCGGCCGGACTGCACATGCGGCTGAATTTCGTTGTAAGCGAGCGAAACCAGTTGGGGCTCTTTTTTGTCGCCATAGACGACAGCAGGCACGCGACCTTCGCGGCGCACTGCACGGGAGGCCCCCTTGCCGCCCCGGCCACGCGCCGTGGCCTTGAGATTCACGATCTTTGACATACTGCTCTCCTGATTGCAGATTGCCGCGGGCCTTCCTCCAGGGGTGACCGGCGCCCGCGGGCGGGGGGCTTATACAGGTGCCCCTGTTGCGATGCAAGCCACGACCCTGATGGTGGCCTGCAGGGGTCGATCGGGGAGCGAAGTCTCAGAAGGATTGGCCGCTCCGCCGGGCCTGCCGCCGCAGCTAAAACGGATAGCGCGGGCCGCTATAGACGGCCGTCTCACCCCACCATCCGTAACGCCCCCAGCCGCGGCGCGGATAGCCACTGGCCCACCAGCGATAGCGATCGCCGAAATAGGGATTGGCCACTGTCACGATGGTAATCGCCACTGCCTGATGGACCGACCGGTCGTCATGTCTGTCATTCACGATCTTCACCACCTCGCGCGGCAGCGAGATTTTTACCGCAAGCGGCGGTGGACGAATGATGGTGATCCTGGCTTCCTCCGCCTGCGCGGGCAAGCAAAGCGAGACGAACCCGAGAAGTGCGAGACCACCAATGGCCCTACGAAACATGGACGGACTCCCTGCCGTGTGGCCGCATCTGCAACGAGCATAAGCACGGGAAAAATAGAGTCAATTTCTGGAGATCGGCCGGAAGCGATATCCACCGCTTCCGGCTATCGGCTTCCCTTAACGGAACTCCGGGGGGATCATCTGCGTGAAGCCCATCCCGTAGGGCTTGTACGGGATATTCGGGTGCGTCTCGAGCTCGCTGAAGAACTGATCGATGACCGGATTCATGTAGATGCCGATCCAGCCATTATCCTGACCGGAATAGCGCCCCGGCGATGACTTGAAGTCGCCGCGTGTTGGCGCGGCCCCATTGAAGATCATGTCGTATTGCTCGCCCGGATCCCACCACAGGTCATAGAGTGCCGGCGGATTGAGCGGCTGCTTCTGGCCGAGCCAGGTATCCTTGGCGCTCATTACCATCTTGTAGTTCTTCACGCGAACCGCGCCGAACTCCTGGTCATTGAAGTAGATGAAAGACTCTCGCTTCCCGGGCCCCGTGCCGAGCAGTGAATCGCTCAGATCGATACCGTCGAAGATGATCGGCTTGCCGTCATTGCCTTTCCAGTCGCGCGGCGGCGGAGCGAGGCCGGCAAGCTTGCCGAAAGTCGGCCACCAGTCCATGTGCGAGAACATGTCCATGTTGACCGAGCCAGGCTTGATCTTGCCGGGCCACCAGGCAATCGCCGGAACGCGAAAGCCCCCCTCATAAGACGAACCCTTCATGCCGCGGAAAGGCGTATATCCGGCATCGGGCCAGGCATCGACCCAGGCGCCATTATCGGTCGTCCACACGACCAGCGTCTTGTCGGCTATTCCCAGATCGCGGATCGCCTGGATCACCTGCCCGGTATTGTCGTCAAGCTCAATGAGAGCGTCGAGGTAATTGCCGCCGCCAGGCGATTTCCCCTTGAAGCGCGGCGAGGGATTGTTCGGATTGTGAACCTTGAGAAAATTCAGGTAGAGGAAAAACGGATTGGCATCCTGGGCATGCGCCTTCAGCCATTCGATCGCGCCTGCCCGCATGAGATCGTCGCCGGTCGCAAGATCGGCATAGGAGAATTTCTTCTTCTGAACCTTCGCCGGCTCGCCCGCCTTGCCTTCCCATTGCGAAAGATCGACCTGGTTCCACGCCGCCATGAACTGCGGATCGTTGCGCGGGAAATTGGGATGGAGTTCGGGATCGTCATAGGCATACACGCCCGCATAATA
>JAEUMG010000145.1 GCA_016793355.1 Hyphomicrobiales bacterium | reverse complement strand
GTTTCGCACGGGAGCCTAGGTTCCCCACATAGCGAGGCCTCCCTCCGGTGCCGGGAAACCGGTCACATCATCCGCGGCGGATCAACCGGAAAAGGACAGACAAGGCATGGCACTGCCAGATTTCACTATGCGCCAGCTCCTCGAAGCGGGCGTGCATTTCGGACATCAGACCCATCGCTGGAACCCGAAGATGAAGAGCTACATCTACGGGTCGCGCAATGGCATTCATATCATCGATCTCGCGCAGACCGTTCCGCTCCTCCATCAAGCACTGCTTGCGGTGCGCGACACCGTCGGCAATGGCGGACGGTTGCTGTTCGTCGGGACCAAGCGCACGGCGCAGGAATCGATCGCCGATGCGGCGAAGAAGTCGGCCCAGTATTACGTGAACTCCCGCTGGCTTGGCGGCACGCTCACCAACTGGAAGACGATCTCCAATTCGATCAAGCGCCTGCGCCAGCTCGAGGACACGCTCTCCAAGTCCGATGTCGGTCTCACCAAGCGCGAATTGTTGACGCTCACGCGCGAGAAAACCAAGCTCGACCAGGCCCTGGGCGGCATCAAGGACATGGGCGGCACGCCGGACATCATGTTCGTGATCGACACGAACAAGGAGCAGCTCGCGATCAAGGAAGCCAACCGTCTCGGCATTCCGGTGGTTGCGGTCATCGATACCAACAGCGATCCCGCCGGCATCACGCACCCCATTCCGGGCAATGACGATGCTGGCAGGGCGGTCGCGCTTTACTGCGATCTGATCAGCCGCGCGGCGATCGAAGGCATCTCGCAGGCGCAGGGCTCGCTCGGGCGCGATATCGGTGAAGCGGAAAATCCGCTGATCACGGAATCCCTTCCCGAAGCGGCAAACGCCTAACGGAGTTGTAAAATGGCTGAGATAACGGCAGCGATGGTCAAGGACCTGCGCGAGAAGACCGGCGTGGGCATGATGGACTGCAAGGCTGCCCTGGCAGCGACCAAGGGCGACATGGATGCCGCCGTCGACTGGCTGCGTGCCAAGGGCCTTGCCAAGGCCGCCAAGAAGTCGACCCGCGTGGCGGCGGAAGGGCTCGTCGGTCTGGCGACCGGCGATAAATCCGCAGCACTCGTCGAAGTGAACTCGGAAACCGATTTCGTCGCCCGCAACGAGAAGTTCCAGGCGATGGTCACCGAGATTGCCAAGCTCGCACTGGGTACCGGCGGCAATCTCGAGAAGCTCAAGACGGCCAAATATCCCGGTTCGCCGCATGCGGTTGCCGAGTATGTGGCCGAGATGGTCGCGACCATCGGCGAGAACATGACGGTGCGCCGCGCCGCCGCGCTCTCCGTCGGCAATGGAGCGGTCGGCACCTACATGCACAACCAGATCGCACCCGGCCTGGGCAAGATCGGCGTGCTGGTCGCTTTGGAATCGACCGGCAAGCAGGAGGAGCTGAAGGCCTTCGGACGCATGCTGGCGATGCATGTGGCGGCGACCAATCCCGTAGCTCTCGATCTGGCCGGCGTTCCGGCCGAGACACTGGCGCGTGAAAAGGCGATCCTCGAAGAGAAGAACGCCGGCAAGCCCGCCAATGTCATGGAAAAGATCGTTGCCAGCGGGCTCAAGTCCTACGCCAAGGAGAACTGCCTGCTCGAGCAGATGTATGTCCATGACGGCGCCAAAACGGTGACCCAGGCCCTGGGCGAGGCCGCGGCGAAAGCCGGAGCCCCGATCAGGATTGCCGGTTTCGTGCGCATGCAGCTGGGCGAGGGCATCGAGAAGGGCGGCGACGATTTCGCCGCCGAAGTCGCCAAGGCGGCCGGCCTCTGAGCCTGTTACACGCGTTGCAACGGCCCCGTTTCGGGGCCGTTTCCATTATGCGATCTTGATTGGGCGGCGAATCAGCCGCAAGGCCGCATGGCGATCGCAGCGGCCAGCCGGGGACCTTTCATATGAGCAAGCTTGCCTATAAGCGCGTTCTCCTCAAGGTGTCCGGCGAGGCGCTCATGGGCAGCCGCGAATTCGGCATCGATCTCGAGACCGTCGGACGCGTCGCGGATGACGTCATCGCCTGTCTCGATGCCGGTGCGCAGATGGCCCTGGTCATTGGCGGCGGGAACATCTTTCGCGGCGTCGCCGGAGCGGCCAAGGGCATGGATCGCGTGAGTGCCGACCATATGGGTATTCTGGCAACAGTGATGAATGCCCTGGCGATGCAGGGCGTGCTGCAGGCCAGGGGAATCGACGCGCGGGTGCTGTCGGCAATCGCCATGCCGACCGTCTGCGAGACCTATTCGCGCGACAAGGCCGTTCACCACCTTGACCACGGGCGGGTGGTGATTTGCGCGGCCGGCACGGGATTGCCCTTCTTCACGACCGATACCGGCGCCGCCTTGCGGGCCGCCGAGATGGCCTGCGACGCGCTCTTCAAGGGTACGAGCGTCGATGGCATCTATTCGGCCGATCCCAAGCTCCATCCCGATGCCGAGCGCTATGATCGGCTGACCTACACCGACATCCTGTCCCGCGATCTGCGCATCATGGACCCCGCCGCCATAGCGCTTGCGCGCGATAATGCGATTCCGGTAGTTGTTTTCTCCATCCGCACGCCCGGCGCGGTCCTCGAGGTCCTGCGCGGCAAGGGCCGTGCGACGACAGTGACGAGAGACTGACATGGCACAACCCGCTCCCTTCGACCCCAAGGAGCTCAAACGGCGCATGCATGGCGCCGTCGAGGCGCTCAAGCACGATTTTGCCGGACTGCGCACAAGCCGCGCTTCGGCCAATCTCCTGGACCCCATCCAGGTCGATGCCTATGGCGCCATGATGCCGCTCAATCAGGTAGCCTCGATCACCGTGCCCGAGCCCCGCCTGCTTTCCGTCAATGTCTGGGACCGTGGACTGGTCATTGCGGTGGAGAAGGCGATCCGGGCCTCGAACCTCGGCCTTAACCCGCAGACCGAGGGCCAGGTCATCCGGCTGCGCATGCCCGATCTTACCCAGGACCGGCGTAAGGAATTGGTTAAGGTCGCGCATCAGTATGCCGAGAAGGCAAGAATTGCCGCGCGCAACGTGCGCCGTGACGGCATGGAACATCTCAAGCTTCTCGAAAAAGAGCACCTGATGAGCGAAGATGATCATCGCGACAAAGCGGCGGATGTCCAGAAGATGACAGACGAGACCATCCGCGAGATCGATGCGGCATTGAAGGCCAAGGAAGGCGAAATCATGCAGGTGTGAGCCGATACTCACGCCTGGAGGCACCGCTCAATGACGCAACCGGCATCCGTTGTTCCACCAAGGCATGTCGCCATCATCATGGATGGCAACGGGCGTTGGGCAAATGCACGCGGATTGCCGCGCACCGCCGGCCACAAACAGGGTGTCGAGGCGCTGCGCGGCGCGGTGCGCACCGCATCTGAACTCGGCATCGAGTATTTGACGATCTATAGTTTCAGCGCCGAGAACTGGTCGCGGCCTCGTGCTGAGGTCGTCTTTCTCCTGGATCTCTTGCGTCGATTCATCCTTCAGGATGTCGCGGAGCTGCATCGCGCCAATATACGCATCAAGGTGATCGGCTGCCGCGAAGGCCTGGAGTCCGACATCGTCGCGCTGCTCGAACACAGCGAGAAACTCACACGGGACAATACCGGGCTGACGCTGATCGTTGCCTTCAATTACGGCAGCCGGCAGGAGATCGCCAGGGCGGCCCGCAGCATAGCGGCCGACGTCAGGGCGGGACTGCTCGACCCCGAGGAGATAACGCCCGAACTGATCGCCAGCCGGCTCGATACGGTCGGCATACCGGACCCCGATCTCCTGATCCGCACCAGCGGCGAGCAGCGCATCTCGAACTATCTGTTGTGGCAATGCGCCTATACGGAGTTCGTCTTCGTCGCCGAGCATTGGCCGGATTTCACCCGCGAAAGCTTTGAACAGGCGATCGCCGAGTACCGCCGGCGCGAGCGTCGTTTCGGCGGGCTGGCGGCACAGACCGCCTGATGACGGAAGGCCCCGGGCGAAACGGCGCACCATCCACAAAATGGCAGGACCTCGGCATCAGGACGCTTTCGGCGGCGGTCCTGATTCCGATCGTGCTCCTCGATGTGTGGCTGGGCGGCGCCTGGTATGAAATCTTCGTTCTGCTCATCGGAATATTGATTGCCCGCGAATGGGTCCGGCTTTCGCATGACGATGCGGACCTTCAATTTGCCCTGCATGTTGTCGCCGTACTTGCGGCCGGCATCCTGCCCTTCGGGCCGGGTTTTTGGGCAGCCGCCGGGGTCGTCGCCGTTGCCTGGGCCATCAGCCTCGCGCTTGGCCGCGTTGCCGGCCGCAGCGCGGTCTGGCCCTATGTCGGAATCCCCTATGCGGCCGCGGCCACCATGGCCTTGATGGTGCTCGGGACAGACCATGCCTATGGCGCGCTCTCGATCATCTGGCTGATGGCGGTGATTTGGGCTGCCGACAGTCTTGCCTATTTCGCCGGTCGCACCATCGGCGGCCCCAGGCTCGCCCCCATTCTATCGCCCAAGAAGACCTGGGCAGGGCTAGGCGGAGCGATCGCCGGCGGTATTCTGGCCGCGCTCGCCGTAGGACTTGCCGCGGGGCTCGGGTCCCTTGCCGTCCTGGCTTTGCTGGGGGGCATTCTGGCGGTGGTGGGGCAGGCGGGCGATCTGTTTAAGTCCGCCCTGAAACGCTCCTACGGGGTCAAGGACGCCGGGCATCTGATTCCGGGACATGGCGGGGTGCTGGACCGGGTCGACGGGCTGGTCGCCGCCGCAATGGTCGCGGCGCTGATCGGAAGCCTGCATAGTGGCCATTCTGCAGCAGGTTTCGGCCTTCTCAACTGGTAACCATGATTTGCCGAAATATTGTCTCAATGCCGCGATTGTGTGGTTAATGCTTCGTCACAGGATCCGCTGCCGCGCTGGGGTTAGGGCATGAGTTTCTTCTTCAATCTCGATCTCGGCCTGGTTGGCATCATCGCCTACATCCTGGCCTTCCTGCTCGCGCTGACGGTCATCGTCTTCATCCACGAATACGGACATTTCAAAGTCGCTCGTTGGTGCGGCGTACGCGTCGAGACCTTCTCCGTCGGCTTCGGGCGCGAGATCTTCGGCTGGACGGATCGCTTCGGAACGCGTTGGAAAATCGGCTGGATTCCGCTCGGAGGGTTTGTCAAATTCGAAGGTGACGCGAATCCCGCCAGCATGCCTGAGGGATCGGCAAATATCCGCCCGAAATCGAACGGGGACTTTCACCAGAAGAAACTGTGGCAACGCGCGGCGGTCGTCGCGGCGGGCCCGATCGCCAATTTTCTTCTCGCCATCTTCATATTCGCTGTATCGGCCTTTACCATCGGCGTCCCCCTCAACGAGCCGAGAATCGACGGAATCGTTCAGGGAGGTGTGGCAGAAAAGGCCGGCCTTCTGCCCGGCGACTATGTGCGCTCGATCGACGGGCGGGCAATCAAGACATTTTTCGATCTCGCCGAAACCGTCCGGTTCCGGCCCGGCGAAAAACTCATTCTCGGCATCGAACGTCACGGGCAACCGCTGACCATCGAGATTGTGGTGGGTTCGCGCGAGGAAACCGATCCTTGGGCCGGCAAGATGGTTGTCGGCTTCCTGGGCGTCGAGCACAGCAACGAAAACGATATGCGCATCGAGCGCCAATCGCTGATTTCATCCGTTGAATATGGGCTTGATCGCACCTGGATGATTATCGATTTAACGCTACGGTATGTGAAAAAGCTCTTTATAGGTCAGGAAAGCCCTACACAGCTTGGCGGCGTGATCTCGATGGCGAAGGCTGCCGGCGATGCAGCAGCTCAGGGGATTCTGCCGTTTGTCTGGGTTGTCGGCTTTCTTTCGGTGAGTATCGGATTGATTAACCTGTTTCCGATTCCAATGCTGGATGGGGGGCACTTGGTGTTCTACGCGATTGAGGCTGTGCGCCGCCGTCCGCTTGACGCGAATGCCCAGGAATGGTGCTATCGGATTGGCTTTTCGCTGGTTCTTGCGCTGATGTTGATCGGCAATGGCAACGACGTCTGGAGATTCTTCAAACCGATACTAGGCCTTTGATAATACGACGATATCTTTCATTTGCTTTCGTCGGCAAAGGGCGTAAAAGGGGCGGCAAGAAGAAGCCAAGGTGATGCGGGGCGGCGTCGACTTGAGGGTGATTGGCTAGCTTATGAGTTATCGGTTTTTTGCAGTTTCGTTGTGGGCCCTGCTGTTTGCCGTGCTGGGGCCGATAGCCGCGCCTGGTATTTTCGCTTCCCAAGCCGAAGCTCAGACGATTTCAAGAATTGTCGTCGAGGGCAATCAGCGCATCGAGCCCGACACTGTCGTCTCTTACATGCAGATTGGTGTGGGCGACCCCTATGACCCCATGCTTGTCGACGATTCGGTCAAAGCGCTGTTCCAGACCGGTTTGTTTGCCGACGTAAAGATCTTCCTGCGCGGCTCCTCTCTCGTTGTGGTTGTGGAGGAAAATCCCCTCATCAATCGGGTGAACTTTGAGGGAAATCGCGAGATCAAGGACAAGGACCTCGAAAAGGAGGTCGAACTGCGCGAGAGGACTGTGCTCACGCGCGCCCGCGTGCAAAGCGACGTCCAGCGCATAATCACGCTTTATCGCCGCTCGGGGTATTATTCCGCCCGCGTCGAGCCCAAAATCATCCGCCTGCCGCAGAATCGCGTCGATTTGGTCTTCGAGATCGACGAAGGGGCCGAAACAAAAGTGGCTTCGATCGGCTTCGTCGGCAATGAATCTTTCAGCGACAGCGATTTGAGAGTGGTCATTACGACCAAGGAATCCGCCTGGTGGAAATTCATGTCCACCGCCGATCGCTATGACCCGGACCGGCTCAACTACGACAAGGAACTCTTGCGCCGCTACTATCTCAAGACCGGCTATGCGGACGTGAAGATCATCTCCGCGGATGCCGAGCTGGCTCCCGACGGAGAGAGCTTCTATATTACCTTCGTGATAGACGAAGGCCCGCGCTACAAGATTGCGTCCGTCACGATCAACGAAGGCGACACAAATCTCGACCCCAATGCCTTGCGCAGGAGCGTCCTTCTGGGCCCGGGAGATGACTACGACGCCACGAAGATCGACAGGACGGTTGAAAAGATCACCCTCGAAGCAGGCAAGGCCGGCTACGCCTTCGCCAAGGTCGAACCTGAAATCACCCGTGACCCGGCCAATCGCACATTGGCGGTCGTTTACAAGATTCAGGAGGGGCCGCGGACTTATATCGAGCGGATCGATATCGTCGGCAACCGGCGTACAATGGACGAAGTTATCCGTCGCGAGCTCCGCCTTTACGAAGGCGATGCCTATAATCGCATTCTCGTCGACCGTGCGCGGCGGCGCCTGACGGCTCTCGATTTCTTCGAGAAGATCGAGTTCAAGGAAGAACCGGGCTCCGCTCCGGACAAGGTTGTGCTGATCATCGATCTGGTCGAGAAATCAACCGGCTCGCTCAATTTTTCGGCGGGCTACTCGACAAGTAACGGCGTGATCCTGGGTGTTTCGGTGGCCGAACGAAACTTTATGGGTCGCGGACAGTATGTGAAGCTCAATACGCAGTTGAGTCTCGATCGGCAGTCGGTCGATTTCAGTTTCACCGAGCCCTATTTCATGGGGATGCCGCTGGCCGTCGGCACCGATCTCTACGCATCCTACACGGATGACCAGCGTGCATCGTCATATTCCGTCTTCGCTGTGGGTGGCGCCTTGCGCGCGGGCTTCCGTATCGATGAATTCCAGGGCATGGGATTCCGATATAGTCTTGCCCGTCGCGACGTGGGCGATGTGCCCGAAAAGGCTTCCCTTGCGATCAAGGATTCCGAAGGCATCACCTGGAAGTCCATGATCGGCAGCAGTTACACTTACGACGACCTCGACAATCCGGTTCGCCCGACAAAAGGCTTCCGCGGGAAGGTAGCCGTCGACCTCGCCGGTCTCGGCGGCGATGTCTACTATGTCGGAACCGAAGCGTCAGGCTGGTACTTCTACCCGATCTATGAAGAGAAAGTGGTGCTCAAGCTCGAGGCCAATGCCGGCATCGAACAGCCCTGGAATGGCAAGGACATCCCTATTCAGGACCGCTATTTCAAGGGCGGTGACAGTTTCCGTGGCTTCCTGCCGCAGGGCGTCGGTCCGCGGCAGGAAAACTCGGCAACCGGCCACAAGGACGCGATCGGCGGCCAGGTCTATGCCATCGGCACCGTTGAAATGACCTTCCCGCTGGGTTTGCCTGAGGAGTTCGGCCTCGAAGGTTCGGTCTTCTCGGACTTCGGTACCGTGTTTGACGCGCCCGAAAAGACGACAAAAGATCCGGCCGAATGTGCCGCGCAGAATCCACCGTCCCTCGCGCCATGCAACCAGGTCTTTGACACCGCCGCACTCCGCGCTTCCGTCGGCGCGGGTGTCATCTGGCAGTCGCCATTCGGGCCGCTGCGCGTCGACCTCTCTTATCCGTTCGCCAAGGCCGACTATGACAAGACCGAGTATTTCCGTTTCAGCTTCGGAAGCCGCTTCTAGGAGAGTGCGGGGAAGAGCCTAGTATGTTGAATTGCGGACGGGTGATTCCGTCCGCAAACGCTTTGAGGGTACAGGATGGCAGAACAATCGCCGGCGCTTGGCAGCGCGGATATTGCGCGCATCATGAAACTGCTGCCGCATCGCTATCCGTTTCTGCTGATCGATAAGCTGGTCGACATCGACGGCGACCAGTCCTGCACCGGCGTCAAGAACGTGACGATCAACGAGCCGTTTTTTCAGGGGCATTTTCCGGGTGCACCGGTCATGCCGGGCGTGCTGATCATCGAAGCCATGGCGCAGACTGCCGGCGCGCTCGTCCTCAATACGCTAGGCGACGAGCATGCCGGCAAGCTCGTCTTCTTCATGTCGATCGACGGTGCCCGTTTCCGAAAACCCGTGCTGCCGGGCGATACCGTGCACATCCATGTCAAGCTTTCGCACAAGCGGCCACCGGTGTGGAAGTATGCGGCGGAAGCTCAGGTCGACGGCAAGAAGGTAGCGGAAGCGGAAATCGGCGCGATGCTGATGAACGAAAAAGGCAAGACCTGACTTACCGACTTCGCCGGCTCATCGGCACATAATCGCGCCGCGGCGAACCGGTATAAAGCTGCCGGGGCCTGCCGATCTTCTGCGATGGATCTTCGATCATCTCCTTCCACTGCGCGATCCAGCCGACCGTGCGGGCGACCGCAAACAACACGGTGAACATCGAAGTGGGGAAGCCGAGCGCGCGCAGGATGATGCCCGAGTAGAAATCGACATTCGGATAGAGCTTGCGCTCGATGAAGTAGGAGTCGCTCAGCGCCGCTTTTTCCAGTTCGCGGGCCACGTCGAGCAACGGGTCGTCCTTGATCCCGAGTTCGCCCAGCACTTCATGCGCCGTCTTCTGCATGATTTTCGCACGGGGGTCGTAGTTCTTGTAGACACGGTGACCGAAACCCATGAGCCGTGTGTGCTGCGACTTGTCCTTCACCCGCGCGATGAAAGCGGGAACCTTGGCAGGGTCGCCGATCTCGCCAAGCATTTGCAGGGCGGCCTCATTGGCACCGCCGTGAGCGGGCCCCCACAGGCAGGCGATGCCTGCGGCGATGCATGCGAACGGATTGGCGCCGGAGGATCCGGCGAGCCTTACGGTCGATGTCGAGGCATTCTGCTCGTGATCGGCATGCAGGATGAAGATTTTGTCCATGGCGCGCGCGAGCACGGGATTGACCTTGTACTCCTCGCAGGGCACCGCGAAACACATGTGCAGGAAATTCGCGGCATAGGAGAGGTTGTTCTTCGGATAAACGAAGGGCTGGCCAATATGATACTTGAATGCCATGGCCGCAATCGTGGGTAGCTTGGCGATCATCCGCCGTGACGCGATCTCACGTTGTTTGGGATCGTTGATGTCGGTTGAATCGTGGTAGAAGGCCGACATTGCGCCGACCACCCCGACCATGACCGCCATCGGGTGAGCGTCGCGCCGGAAGCCGGAATAGAACCGGCTCATCTGCTCGTGAATCATGGTGTGATGGGTTATGGCGTGCTCGAACTCCTTGCGCTGCGCGGCATTCGGCAGTTCGCCATAATAGAGAAGATAGCAGGTTTCGATGAAATCGCCGTGCTCGGCCAACTGCTCAATCGGATAACCGCGATACAGCAAGACGCCTTCGTCGCCGTCGATATAGGTGATCTTCGACTCGCAGGATGCCGTCGACGTATACCCCGGATCGTAGGTGAAGACGCCGCCTTCACCGTAGAGCTTGGTGATATCGAACACATCCGGGCCCAGCGTTCCATGCCGTATGGGGAGGTCCAGCGTCTTGCCCTCGATCGACAATTTTGCCGTGGTTGCTTTGTCGGCCATGCCTGCCTCCTTGCGCTTTACGTCCATACTGTCGCCCCAGTTCGACGAACCGGTGAACGCCGATGTGCTTCGCAACTATTGCCCGATTATCCCACTCCGCGCCAGAAGGGTCAATATCACTGACCTGTTTTACGCCGAGTGATCCCTGATTCTTGCCAGTGATTCCTCGCGGCCGAGAACCTCGAGAACATCAAATATTCCTGGCGAAGTGCTGGTTCCCGTCAAGGCGGCGCGCAGGGGTTGGGCAAGCTTGCCGAGCTTCATGTTTCTGGTTTCGGCGAGCGATTTCAGTTCTCGTTCGAGGCGAGGGGCAATCCAGTCCCGTTCGCCGATCTGAGCGAACGCTTCGAGGCTCATCGCATTTGCTGCCTTGCCCTCTCCGTTGAGCAACTGCGCCGCCTTGTCGTCAAGCGTCAAGGGCCGCTCTGCGAACAGGAACTTCGCTCCGTTCATCAGATCGACCAGGGTCTTGGCGCGATCCTTCAGTCCCGACATGGCACGCAGAAGCTTCGCCCGCATCGCCGCATCGATTCGCGCCAGCAGTTCGGGTCCCCCTTCGACGTGCGGAAGAAAGGCGAGGAAATGTTCGAGGAGCACGTCATCCGGCGTGTTGCGGATATAGTGCCCGTTGAGGTTCTCCAGCTTGGCGAAATCAAATCGCGCAGCGGACTTGCCAATACCATCGAGATCGAACCAGTCGATCATCTGCGCGGTTGAGAAGATCTCGTCATCGCCATGGCTCCAGCCGAGACGCGCGAGATAGTTGCGCATGGCCTCCGGCAAGTAGCCCATGGCGCGATAGGCCTCGACGCCGAGCGCGCCGTGGCGCTTCGAGAGCTTGGCGCCATCCGGTCCGTGGATAAGCGGGATATGTGCCATCAACGGCACATCCCAGCCCATCGCCCGATAGATTTGCGTCTGACGTGCGGCATTGGTCAGGTGATCGACCCCGCGGATGATATGCGTCACCCCCATATCGTGGTCGTCGGCAACGACGGCAAGATTGTATGTCGGATTGCCATCGGAGCGCAGGATAATCAGATCGTCCAGATCCTTGTTCGGGAACGCGACCCGTCCCTGAACCGCATCTTCGATGATGGTTTCGCCGATCTGCGGTGCCTTGAAACGGATCGCCGGCGTCACCCCTGCGGGCGCCTGCGCCGGATCGCGGTCGCGCCAGCTTCCGTCATATCGAATGGGACGTTTCTCGGCTTCGGCTCTTGCGCGCATCGCGTCCAGTTCGGCCGGCGTGCAATAGCAGCGATAGGCAAAGCCACGCCGCAGCAACTCATCGACCACCTCGCGATGCCGTTTCACACGGCTGAATTGCGAGACTGCTTCGCCATCCCAGTCAAGGCCGAGCCAGGCAAGCCCGTCCAGAATCGCCGCCACAGCGGCATCGGTCGAACGCTCGCGATCGGTATCTTCAATCCTGAGCAGCATCTTGCCGCCGGTGCGCCTGGCATAGAGCCAATTGAAGAGAGCGGTGCGCCCGCCCCCGATGTGAAGGAACCCGGTCGGAGACGGAGCAAAACGCGTTACGACCGGCGATGACATTGAGGCAATTCTCCTTCAATATGCCCTAAGGGCAATCAGGCAGTGGCAGGCGCCGATGCGTTAGCACGGGGACTGCGGACAGGTAAGGGGACGGCCGAAGTGAGCCTCACGATGCTGGAAGCGGACCGGATAGTCCGCCCTCCAAGCTTTCCCGCGCGGATCGCCGATCGCCTCCAGACGGTTATGGCTGCCCAGGAAAGCGCCCTGTTCGCCTGGCTGCCCGTTTGCCTGACGGCCGGCATCTGGATCTATTTCTGGCGGGAGACCGAGCCGTCCTTGATAGCGATTGCGGCCGTGGCGGCGCTTGGCCTGGCACTGGCCTTGGTGTGGCTTAAGCACCGTTTTCCGCTGGTTCTTGGCCTCTGCCTGCTGCTTGCGGGCATCTGCCTCGCGAAAACCAGGACGGAATGGGTCAGGGCCCCGGTGCTGCCTGCAACGACCGGCGAGGTCCTCTGCGAGGGCACCGTCGAACGTATCGAGGCCCGGCGCGGCAACCGCGTATCAATCACGCTCAGGATAACGGCACTGACGGGCGTGGCGCCCGGCCACACGCCTTCCGCCGTTAAGCTGCTGGCGCCCGCCCGGCCGGCGGTCGAGATCGGTGACCGGATAAAGGCGCGATGCCGGCTCTCGCCCCCGCCTGCGCCGGTTTCGCCCGGCGGATTCGATTACGCGCGAACCCTGTGGTTCGAAGGGATCGGCGCCACCGGGCGCGTGATCGGCAGCGTTGAGGTGCTCGATCGCGCGACCTCGCTTGCCGGAGAATTCCAGGCAGGGCTTCAGAATCTGCGCGCGGCGATCGGCGAAAGGGTCCGCGCCCGGCTTGCCGGCGATATCGGCGCCATCGGTGAGGCGCTGATTACCGGCGAGCGCGCCGAGATATCGCGCGATGCCAATACCAGCATGCAGATATCGGGCTTGGCGCACGTGCTCTCCATTTCGGGATTGCACATGTCTCTGGTCGCGGGCGGCGTCTTCGCGCTGGTGCGAGGCCTGCTGGCGCTCTGGCCAGGCCTTGTCCTGCAATGGCCGATCAAGAAATGGGCGGCCTGCGCCGCTCTCCTGGCAGGTTTTGGCTATCTGCTGCTGTCGGGAAGCGAGATCGCCACGCGGCGCTCCTACATCATGCTGGCGATCATGTTCATCGCGATCCTGATCGACAGGCCGGCGCTGTCAACGCGAAACCTCGCACTCGCCGCGCTTTTCATACTCGCGATCGAGCCCGAAGCTGCGATTTCGGCGAGTTTCCAGATGTCGTTTCTCGCCGTGGCGGGATTGGTTTCGTTCTTCGACGCGTGGTACGGCCGCGGGAGCGATGAAAAGCGGGTCGCGTCCTCGGTCTGGATGACGGCCTTGCGCCTCGCTGCACGCATGATCCTGCTCGCGGCCGCGACCACATTGATTGCCGGTACGCTGTCTTCAATTCCCGCCATCTATCACTTCGGGAGGGCATCGCCCTACAGCCTGATCGCGAACCTGCTTGCCATGCCGGTGATAGGCTTTCTCATCATGCCGATGGCGGTCGCGAGCGTGTGGCTGATGCCCCTGGAGCTCGAATACTGGCCGCTGACGATCATGGGCGAGGGCATCCGCCTCATGCTTGCCATTTCCGCATGGGTCTCAACGCTTCCGGGCGCCCGCCTGAACCTGCCCTCCGTTCCGTTGCCGGCTTCGCTGCTCCTCGCGGCCGCAGCGCTCGTACTCTGTCTGGCGCGTGGCCGCCTCCGGTTCACCGGATTGGCTCTGGTCCCACTGGCTCTTGTCATCGCCCTCTATCGAAGCGAGCCGGACATACTGGTCGAACGGACCGCCGCCAATGTCGCTGTCAGAACGCCGGAAGGAACCCTGTCATTCGCCAGCCTGCGACGCGGCCGCTTTGCTGCCGAGAAGTGGCTCCAGGCCAATGGCGAAGAGGCCCAGCTGTCGCCGGCATCCGATGCCGGCGCATGGGAATGCGGGAAGGGCCTGTGCAAGGCAGTGGTCCGGAACTATCGCATCGCCTATGCCGATGACGAACTTGCGATCCGGCAAGCCTGCCCGGCAGTTGACATCCTGATTGCGCGATTTCCGTTGCGCGACAGGTGCGGGGAAGTACCCGTGACCATCGACCGGTTCGATGTCTGGCGGAATGGCTCTTATGCCGTCTACCTCGGCAACGGACGGGTCGAGCAGCGCACGGCGCGCGCGGGGCAGGGAAACCGGCCCTGGACCGTCAAACCCATTCCGCGGCGGGACCTCGACAAAGAGGCGTCCGATACGGTCCAATAGACGGCACCCGAGGTACCCGCATGGCCCACGCCTTCCCCAATCTCTTCTCACCCTTCCGGCTCAAATCGACGGAAATCCGCAACCGGATCTTTTCGACGGGACATGACACCTATCTCCCGGAACAGGGTCTGCCTTCGGACGCCCTGATCGCCTATCAGCGGGCGCGGGCCAAAGGCGGGGCGGGGCTGATCGTCATCCAGGTTGTCGGCGTCCATGAAAGCGCGCGCTACACGAGCGAATTGCTGATGGGAACTTCGGATGACTGCATTCCTTCTTTCCGGCGACTCGTCGATGCCATTCATGGCGAGGGCACGAAGGTCTTCGTGCAGTTGTTTCATCCCGGCCGCGAACTCCTCGGCAGGCCGGAAGGCGTCGTGCAGGCGGCCTATGCGCCCTCGCACTCTCCCTCCGAACGATTTCGCGTCATTCCGCGGCCCTTGAGCGGCGATTTCATCGCCGAAATCATCGAGGGCTATGGTGCGACGGCCGCTCGCATGGCGGAAGCCGGCGCCGACGGAGTCGAGATCGTCGCGAGCCACGGCTATCTGCCGGCGCAGTTCATGAATGCCAAGGTCAACAAGCGCGACGATGAATATGGCGGCTCGCTCGAAAACCGTTTGCGCTTCACCCGCGAGGCGATCGCGCGCGTGAGGCTCTCGACACCTGACGGCTTCATCGTCGGCATGCGCTTCTCGGGCGACGAGAAGGATGCCGACGGGCTGGAAGAAACCGAGACACTGGCAATCGCCCGCGCGCTGAGCGGCGAACTCGATTATCTCAATGTCATCGCCGGCACCTCCGCCTCGGCCTCCGGTGCCGTTCATATCGTGCCGTCGATGGCCAATGCCCATGCCTATCTCGCGCCCTACGCGGCACAGGTGAAACAGGCGACGGGATCGGCCGTCTTCGTCGCCGGCCGTATCAACCAGCCGCAGGATGCCGAGCGCATCATCGCGCAAGGGGCCGCCGACATGTGCGGCATGACGCGGGCGATGATCTGCGATCCGGAAATGCCGGCCAAGGCCATGGCCGGCCGCACCGACGATATCCGCGCCTGCATCGGCTGCAACCAGGCCTGCATCGGTCATTTCCAGCTCGGCCTTTCGATTTCCTGCATCCAGCACCCCGAGACCGGCCGCGAGCTTCGGTATGGCGAGGTCAAGAGGGCGGAGCGGCCGCGCCGCATTGCCGTGATCGGCGGCGGTCCTGCCGGCCTCAAGGCCGCGGCCATTGCCGCCGAGCGCGGCCATGACGTCCATCTCTACGAGCGCGAAGTCCAGTTCGGCGGCCAGGCACGGCTGGCGCAACTCCTGCCGCATCGCGCCGAATTCGGCGGCATCATCGGAAATCTCGTTTCGGAAGCAAGGCGCGCCGGCGCCACGCTCCATAACAAGCGCGACATGACTCTCGCGGATATCACGAGCCTTGAAGCCGAAGCCGTCATTCTTGCGGCAGGCAGCCGTCCCCATCTGCCGGACTTCGAAGCGGGCAGGGGAATCGGCATTGTGCACGCGTGCGAGATTCTTGAAGGGACCAAGGAGACGGGGAATCGCGTCGTCATCTACGACTGGCTGGCCGACTGGACCGGGGTCGGAATTGCCGAGCGCCTGGCTGGGGACGGCGCTCATGTGCGCCTTGCCGTGAACGGTATTTGTGCCGCGGCGAACATTCAGAACTATATCCGTGACGAGGCGAATGCCCGTCTCTACCGCCTGGGTATCGAAGTGCTGCCCTGGATGCGTCTTTATGGCGCGGAGGAAAGGACGGTTTACTTCCTGCACACGGCGGCGCAGCAAGCCGTCATTCTCGAGGATGTCGACACGCTGGTGCTTGCCTGCCCGAACCGTCCGACCGACGAGCTTGCGGACGGCATCCGCGGGCTCGGCCTGGAGCTTCACATGATCGGCGACTGCCTCGCGCCGCGCACGGCGGAGGAGGCAGTCTATGAAGGGCTCAAGGCGGGACTTGCGGTTTAGCGGCTGCCGGCATGTGCCAGGATTTGATCCGCATACGAACCATCATGGCGGCGACGGGCGGCATCG
>JAEUMG010000243.1 GCA_016793355.1 Hyphomicrobiales bacterium | reverse complement strand
AAGAAGATCGATCCTGACGCGCTCTTGAAAGCCCGTCTCTTTCCCGACATGTACACCTTTACCCGCCAGGTGCAGTTGGCTTGCGATTTCGGCAAGGGAGCGGGTGCGCGGCTCGCCGGCGTGCCGGTGCCCTCCTTTCCGGATGAGGAGAAGACCTTCGAGGAACTCCATGCGCGTATTCGCAAGACCACGGATTTTTTAAGGACCTTGAAAAAGGACCAGTTCGCCGATGCCGCCGATCGCACGGTGACGCTCAAGGTCGGAGGCCAGGAAATGAGCTTCAAGGGCTCGGACTATCTCAACATATTTGCTTTGCCGAATTTCTATTTTCACCTGACGACGGCCTATGCGCTGTTGCGGCACAATGGTGTTGAGCTTGGAAAGCTGGACTTCATGGCGCGCAAGTGATCGCCATTGCCGCCGAACGGCCGGACCAGCGAGAGGCGGTTCTTTCCGTCAATCGCGCGGCCTTTGGCGGCGAAGATGAAACTCTGATCATCGAGCGCTTAAGCGAGGCGGGCCTCGTCATCGCCTCGCTGGTTGCGACCGATGGCGACAGGGTCATCGGTCACATTCTCTTCAGCAGGCTCAATGTCATGGTGGATGGCCGCAAACCGAAGGTCGCCGCACTCGCCCCCTTGGCCGTCTTCCCCGAATACCAGAATCGTTGCATCGGCAGCCGATTGACCGAGGCCGGCATCGCGGCCATGCGGGAGGCCGGGCAGGACGCAATCATCGTGCTGGGTCACCCGGCATTTTACAGGCGCTTCGGTTTCGACCACGAGACGGTCGCGCATATCGCCTCGCCATTTTCGAAGCATGCCGCCTTCATGGGCCACGAACTCACGACCGGCGCGCTCAAGGGAGGCGCCGGAACCTGTCGCTATCCGGCAGCCTTCGGCATTCCGGAGGATGAAGCCCTCCAGCGATAGATGATCGGCGCGACAAGCACGATCAGGGCGATGAGCAGCAGGGCAGCCGAGATGGGGTGGGTAACGAACACCCAAGGGTCACCCTGGCTGATGGTCATCGCACGGCGGAATTGCGCCTCCGCCAGCTTGCCGAGAATGAGCCCGATGATGCAGGGGGCCACCGGAAAGTCGTAGCGGCGCATAAGGAAGCCTAGAATGCCTACGATGAAGAGCAGGATCAGGTCGAACGTCGAATTGTTGAGCGCATACACACCGAGCGTCGAGAAGATAAGGATGCCGCCGTAAAGAAGCGGCTGCGGAATGGCTAGAAGCCGCACCCACAATCCGACGAGCGGCAGATTGAGAACCAGCAGCAAGAGATTGCCGATGTAGAGGCTGGCAATGAGGCCCCAGACCAGCGTCGATTCTCCGGCAAAGAGCAGCGGGCCGGGCTTCAGATTATACTGTTCGAATGCCGCGAGCAGGATGGCGGCCGTAGCTGATGTCGGCAGGCCGAGCGTCAGTAATGGCACCAGCACACCTGCTACAGCCGCATTGTTTGCCGCCTCCGGTCCGGCAACGCCCTCGATGGCGCCTTTGCCGAACTCCTCCGGATGCTTCGACAGCTTTTTCTCTGCGAAATAAGAGAGGAAGGTCGGGATTTCGGTGCCGCCGGCGGGCAAGGCACCAAATGGGAATCCGATCGCCGAGCCCCGCAGCCATGGCTTCCATGAGCGGCGCCACTCTTCCCGAGTCATGAAGAGCGAGCCCTTGATGGGAATAATCTCGGCGGACCGCAAATCCGGCCGCGACGCCATGAAAAGCGCTTCTCCTACCGCGAACAGCCCGACAGCGACCACAACGACGTCGATGCCGCGCAAAAGTTCGAGGATTCCGAATGTGAGTCGTGGCTGGCCTGTCAAGACATCCGTCCCGACGAGGCCAAACGCCAGGCCGAGGAACAGGCTGACCACACCCCGCAGCAGGGACGTTCCAAGCAATGCCGAGACCGTCGTGAAGGCGAGGATCATGAGCGCAAAGTACTCTGCTGGGCCGAAGAGCAGGGAGAGCTTCACGAAGAGCGGTGCGAGGAAGGTAATCGCGATCGTTCCAAGCGTGCCGGCCACGAACGAGCCGATCGCGGCCGTTGCGAGGGCTGCGGCCCCGCGGCCTTGCCGGGCCATGCGATTGCCTTCGAGCGCCGTGACGATGGAACCGGATTCGCCCGGTGTATTGAGCAGGATGGACGTCGTCGAGCTGCCATACATGGCGCCGTAATAGAGCCCGGCAAACATGATGAACGCGCCCGTCGGGTCGAGCTTCG
>JAEUMG010000224.1 GCA_016793355.1 Hyphomicrobiales bacterium | reverse complement strand
TGGGCATTCATGAATTGCGCGTCGAGCAACCGAAAACCGCCACAATTCAATCTCGCAACCAGATGAACCAGTGCCACTTTGCTCGCATTGTCCCGCAATGAGAACATGCTTTCGCCGAAGAACGCGGCGCCAATTCTCACGCCATAAAGGCCTCCGACCAACTGGTCGCCGACCCACGTTTCGACGGTATGGCAGCAACCCATCTTGAAAAGCTGCCCGTAGAGAGATCGTATTCGGCTGTTGATCCACGTCGAACCCCGCCCGGGATAGGGAGCCGCACATCCCGCGATCACTTCCGGAAATGCCGAGTCGATACGAACACTGAATTTTCGCTGTCTCACATTCTTGCGCAAGGTGCGGGAGATAATGAGACCGTCCAACGGAATTGTTCCGCGTTCCTCGGGTTCGATCCAGTAAAGCGCGTTGTCTTCCGCGCTTTCCGCCATCGGAAAAATCCCGGCGGCATAGGCCTTAAGCAGGATCTGCGGGGTTATCGTTGCATTCATGGAGACGGGCGATGCAGGAAATGCTCCAGCCAGTGAATGTCGTAATGGCCGTCGATGATATCGGATTCACCGACCAGGCGCTGGAACAACGGAATCGTTGTTTCGACTCCCTCGATGACATATTCCGACAGGGCGCGCCGCAATCGCATGAGGCACTCGGTGCGGGTCTTTCCGAACACGATCAGCTTGCCAATCAGGCTGTCATAATAAGGGGGAATACGATAACCCGCGTAAATCGCCGAATCAATCCGGACGCCCAATCCTCCAGGCACATGTACGGCATCGACCCTGCCCGGCGATGGCGCAAAGCTGTGCGGGTTTTCCGCGTTGATCCGACACTCGATCGCGTGGCCGCTGAACGATATGTCGCTCTGCGCATATTTCAGGGCAGCACCTGAAGCGACGCTGATTTGCTCCTGCACGAGATCTAAGCCGGTGAGCATTTCGGTGACCGGATGTTCGACCTGGAGGCGCGTGTTCATCTCGATGAAGTAGAATTGTCCATTCTCGTAGAGGAACTCGACCGTGCCGACACCCTCATAGCCGAGTTCTCGCATCGCTTGGGCAACCCGGCCGCCGATTTCCTCGCGCTGAGCCGAATTGAGGGCGGGGGAGTGTGCTTCCTCCCAGACTTTCTGGTGCCGGCGCTGCAGCGAACAATCGCGCTCGCCGAGGTGCACAGCGCGACCCTGGCCGTCACCGAGAACCTGGATCTCGATATGACGAGGCGTGGAAAGGTACTTCTCGATATAGACCTCATCATTGCCGAACGCCGCCTTCGCTTCCGATTGCGCGGTCGCCAGGGCGGTTTCCAAATCGGCTTCCGAATGGGCGACCTTCATGCCGCGACCTCCGCCACCCGCAGTCGCCTTGATGAGGACTGGGTAGCCGATATCACGCGCCAGCATCCTTGCTTGGCTTACATCAGCGACACCGCCCTCCGATCCCGGTACGACCGGGATGCCCAGTGCCTTCGCCGTGCGCTTAGCCTCGATCTTGTCGCCCATGACGCGGATATGCTCTGCGCTGGGGCCGATGAACTTGATGCCATGTTCCGTCAGGATCTCAGCAAACCGTGCATTTTCTGAGAGAAATCCATAGCCCGGATGCACAGCCTCGGCGCCGGTGATCTCACAGGCGGACACGATAGCAGGGATGTTGAGATAGCTGTCGCGAGCCGGAGGCGGCCCGACACACACACTCTCATCGGCAAGGCGAACATGCATTGCTTCTTCGTCAGCTGTCGAGTGCACAGCCACGGTCTGAATGCCGAGCTCGCGGCATGCCCGCATCACACGCAAGGCAATCTCGCCACGATTAGCAATCAGGATCTTGTCGAACATGATTACTCGATCACCACGAGTGGCTCGCCATACTCCACCGGCTGGCCATTCGCCACCATGATCCGGATGATCTTGCCAGCCTTGGGGGCGGGGATCTGATTCATGGTCTTCATCGCTTCGATGATCAGCAGCGTCTGGCCTTGCTTCACTTCGACGCCTTCTTCGATGAAGGCATTTGCCCCTGGAGCGGGCGCGAGATACGCCGTCCCGACCATCGGTGACTTTACGGTTCCAGGGTGAACTGCGGCCTCGACGCTGGTCGCTGCAGCGGAAGCGCTACTGTCACTACCGGTAGCAGGAGGGGTCATGGGAGCTGGATTGCTCTGTGGCAGCGCGACAGCGGCGCTTATCCCGACTGAGCGCGATACCCGTACGCGCGTACCCTTCTGTTCGAGTTCGATCTCGGTGAGGCCGGTGTCCCTGAGAATATCCGCCAGGCTCCTGATCAGGGACAGTTCTGGCCGCTCCGTCTCCGGGCCTGCCGATGTGGTCTTCTTCGTTGGCATCTTTCAGTTCTTGCTGGTTTGAATGACGATGCGTGACAGGGCTTCGAGCGCGAGCACGTAACCATAGCCTCCGAATCCGCAGATCACGCCCATAACGACACCCGAAACGAAGCTTTTGTGGCGAAAGGGCTCGCGCTTGTAAACATTTGTGAGATGCACCTCCACGGCTGGGAGACCACTGGCCTTGATCGCATCATGGATGGCGACGGACGTGTGCGTGTAGGCGGCGGCATTGATCACGAGTCCGCAGGCGACTCCCCGTGCCCCCTGAATCCAGGAGACAAGCTCGCCTTCAATGTTGGTCTGCCGGAAGTCGATCGGAAATCCCAGCCGTGCACCGGCTGCCTCACAGACCTGCTGAACATCCGCCAGAGTCTCCTGCCCGTAGATTTCGGGCTCGCGCAGGCCGAGCATGTTCAAGTTCGGGCCATTCAGCACAAATACTGGCTTCATCCACACCCCTGGGGCCCGCGCCGACTCGTTGCTTTCCGCTTGTTTATAAGCGCTCAGTGAGCGACGCGGAAGACGCTGGACGGACTGCTCAGCAAACCTTGCAGCCGCCCTGGTCGCGGACCTGCCTGACGGACGCAGAGAGGCCTTCATAGCCGATGGCACCTGGGATGAGCGTCTCGTCAACGACAAAAGCCGGTGTACCCTGAATACCGAGTTTCTGGGCAAGCTCCATATTGGCCTCCAGAATGTTTCCGACGTCCTCCGACGCCATGTCGGCCTTGAGCCTTTCGATATCGAGACCGACAGACTTGGCCACGTCCATGACAGTGTCAGCCTCGAGATGGCCTTCATGCCCGAGCATGGCCAGGTGAAAATCGAGATACTTTCCCTGCTTCTTCGAAGCAAGTGCTGCCTTTGCGGCGGCAAGCGAACCAGGCCCGAGGATCGGGAATTCTTTCATCACCAGCTTGAGGTCGCCATCCTCTTCTACCATTCTCATGACATCGGGCATGGCGCGTTTGCAGTACCCGCAATTATAGTCAAAAAACTCAACCATGGTGACATTGCCATTCGGGTTGCCGGCCACCAGGTCGAGCGAGGAACGGAAAATCTGATCGGCGTTATCCTTGATCGCGACTTTCAGTTTTGCGCCATCTTCCGCCGCTTCCTTCTTCTCCAGTTCCTGGAGAACTTCGCGAAGCAGCTCGGGATTGTTCAGCATGTACTCGCGAACGATGCTGCCGATCTCGTTTCTTTGCTCGGCATTGAAGGTGGCCGCGTAAGCGGACACGCCGGCAACTGCGACGGCGATTAGGATGGTCACGTAACGAATGGGCCGTCGCATCATGATGATCTCTTTCCTGTGGGCAACTGTGACTGCAGAGGTCCACCGCGCCATCTGCAGGGCATTCTTACTTTTTTCGAGTGTAGTTCAATATGTCGTTTGCGCGAAGCCATTCGGAGGAACCGCGCTTGAAAGTCTTAAGCGCGGCTTGAGCCTTCTCTACCGCGAGTTTCCTGTCGCCCTGCAGATAGGCTGACTCGGCCGTTGCGAGCTCGGCGCGCGGGATGTCGCCCAGTTGGCCATAGGCCATGGCCATGAGCTTATAGACTGAGGGAACGTCGTTCTCCGTCTTGGCCGCCTCTCGTAAAGTCTTGATCGCCGCCTGCGCATTCTCCGGCGTTTCTGTCCCGATCAGGGCCTGAGCCAGCATGATCTTTATGAGCCCGTTTGAAGGTAGAAGCTTTTCGGCCTGCCTAAGGGGGGCAATGGCGTTGCCCGGACTGCCACCCTCGAGCAGAGCTTGCCCCTTGAGTTCCCAAAAATAGGGGTTCTTCGGCAGATCGGCGATAAGGCCATCGATAATCGGAATCGCATTGCGGGTATCGCCTGAACGAAACGCGACGATCGCACGCGCATAACGCGCCGGCATACTGCTGTCCGAAGTCGGGTACCTCTGATAGACCATATGCGGTGTCAGGAAGCCGGTGAGTTTTGCCTGCATCAGCTGATGACGCATTACAAGTTCGGGCGAATCCTTCTTGTTGAAATAGGGACTGGCCTTGGCTGCAACCTCAAGATTGCGAATTCGTTCGAAAGGCATCGGATGCGACATCACATAGGGGTCGACAAACTGTGCCGAAGCGATCGCCTGGTTGGCCAGCTTCTGGAAGAGCGTCAACATTCCGGCCGCGGACTGCCCGGTCGCCGTCAGGAATTTCAGCGCCGCCTGGTCGGCCGATGACTCCATGGCTCGCGCGTAGTTCAGCACCAGGCGCTGTGCCAGGGTCCCTGAACCGCCCATAATGCCTTGACCGGCCCGCACGGCGTCGCCTTCGCCGGTCGCAACGCCGCCCGCCATCGCGGCGGCACCGAGCAGCATGCCAATGATTACGGTCGTACTCTGCCGGTCGATTTCCTGACCCATTCGGGCGAGATGTCCCCCTGAAATATGGCCAGTCTCGTGGGCAAGCACGCCAATCACCTCATTGGGGGTCTTGGCCTGCGTGAGGAGACCCGTGTTAATGAAGATGCGCTGTCCCCCCGCAACGAAGGCGTTAATGCGCTGATCGTTGATAAGGTAGACCCGCACCGCCCCTGGGCTGAGCCCGGCCGCTTGAAAGATCGGCTTTGTATAGAGCCGCATCAATCCTTCGATCTCAGCGTCACGGATAAGCTTCGGCGCGGATTGCTGGGCGAATGCGGAGATCGGGACTTGCGAAACTGCGAAGATGAGGACCGCAAGCACGAAATGGCGTACGCAATCAAGGCAGACTCCCGCAATCCAACCGATGGACCGGCCAATCTTCATCCCGCGCGCGCTGCCTGAGAACATGGCCCCTCAATTCCGTCCAAATAAGGCGAGTTTGAGGCTCCTATTATAGTTACGGATCACGTAATTCTGATCGCTCGGATGCGGTGGTTCCGCGTCCGCTATGACGTTTTCCGGCGCCACCATCCCGCTTTGGGTTGCGCAGGCGCTTGCGTGACCGTCGGGCTCGGCGGCTGCCACTTACGGACCACGGTTTCGGCCGTCTCTGCCGGCTGCACCTCGACCACAGCTACTGCCGCGGTCGGTTCGCTAAGGGGGGGCGCAGCCGCTGCGGCACTGACCGTCTGCACCTCATCTTCATCGGCGGCTGCGGTCGGGCTTGGCTCACTGGCGGCGCCGCCGTCCGGCGCGGCTTCCTTCCGTCCGCGCTCCTCGACGCGATCACGCCGTCGACCCCGATCTCGGCGACCGTGATCCCGCCGTTCCCGACCGTGTGCCGCCCCAACGTCAGACTCGACCGTCGGCGCGCCAGGCATGATCGCGTCGTTCTCTTCACCATCATCCACCGCCGGCTGTTCGCCGAGCCCGGGAATGTCACCCTGCCGCTCGACTGCGCGATGCCTATCACCTTCGCGGCCACGTCGGCCACCCCGGCGTCCCCGCCGCCGCCGCCGCCGTCCGCCGTCCTCAGTGTCGCCGCCTCGGCGTGGTTCGCCGCCTTCATCCGTTTCCGGAATTTCTTCGGACTCGGCAAGCGGTTCCTCGTCGACGGCTGGCTCCGGCTCGCTATAGGCGGAATCGATCATCACGGGTGCCCCCGCAAGCCGCTTTGCCGGCAGCGCGCGTTCGGCGCCCCGCTCGATGATCGCCTGGGAAGATTTTACCTCATGACTTGGAGACAAGAAGATCGAAATTCCATAGTTCGTTTCGATCGACAGCAGATGATCGCGCTTCTCGTTCAGGACATAAAAGGCCACCTCGGGATGGCACTTCACGGTAAGATTCTCGGGCTTTCGGCTGATCAGGTTTTCCTCGATCGCACGGAGAACTGATAGCGCGCAGGAGGAAATCGAGCGAACGATTCCGCGGCCTTCGCAGGTCGGACAGACCTTCGTTGAGCCCTCGAGCAGACCCGGACGCAGGCGCTGTCGCGACATTTCAAGCAAGCCGAAATGGCTGATCCGGCCGACCTGGATACGCGCGCGGTCATGCTTGAGCGCTTCCTTCAGGCGCCGCTCCACACCGCGATTGTTGCGCTTTTCCTCCATGTCGATGAAGTCGATGACGATCAAACCGGCAAGATCGCGCAAACGCAGTTGCCGCGCGATTTCATCGGAGGCCTCGAGATTGGTCTTGTACGCCGTATCCTCGATATTGTGCTCGCGCGTCGCTTTGCCCGAATTGATGTCGATCGATACCAGTGCTTCGGTCTGGTTGATCACCATATATCCGCCGGATTGCAGCGTGACGGTCTGCGAGAACAGCGTGTCGAGCTGGGATTCAATCTGATATCGCGAGAAGAGCGGCCGGGCATCCTTGTAGAGCTTTACATTGCGGGCATGGCTCGGCATCAGCATCTTCATGAAGTCTTTGGCTTCACGATACGCGTCGTCGCCCTCGACCAGCACTTCCTCGACATCTTTTGTATAGAGATCGCGGATGGCGCGCTTGATGAGGCTGCCTTCTTCATAGACGAGGGCAGGGGCCTGCGAATTGAGGGTCAAATCCCGGACATTTTCCCAGAGCCGGATCAGGTAATCGAAATCCCGCTTGATCTCTGTCTTCGTTCGCTGCGCCCCGGCGGTACGCACGATAAGGCCCATTCCTTCAGGAACTTCGATGTCACGGGCCACGTCCTTGAGTCGGCGGCGATCGCCGGCGTCGGTGATCTTGCGGGAAATTCCGCCGCCACGCGCAGTGTTGGGCATCAAGACGCAGTAGCGTCCTGCCAGTGACAGATACGTCGTCAGAGCGGCGCCCTTGTTGCCGCGTTCCTCCTTCACAACCTGGACGAGGATGACCTGGCGCCGCTTTATGACCTCCTGAATCTTGTAATTGCGGCGGGGGGGACGCCGCGGTCGCTGTGGCACTTCTTCAAGCGCATCCTCGGCGCCAATCGATTCGACCCGCTGGCCTTCGGGATCCTCATCGATTGTCTCGATACCTCCACCGACGCTTTCGCTGCTTGGCCGCTCATCGCTGGCGGTCTCCTCACCTTCGCTCGGTCGCGAAGACTCCGCCGAACGAGATGTCTCAGCTTCTCTATCGGAGGTAACGGAAACCGGCTCTTGTTCCGGATGCTCTGCCGCCTCGTCGGAATCCTTGCCGTTCTCTTCCTCCGCTTCGCGGTGGGCGTCCTCTTCTTCCTGCTGCAGCAATGCTTGCCGATCAGCGATCGGAATTTGATAGTAGTCGGGGTGGATTTCGGTGAAGGCGAGAAACCCGTGCCGGTTTCCACCATAATCGACGAAAGCCGCTTGGAGTGACGGCTCGACGCGCGTCACCTTCGCTAGGTAAATATTGCCTTTTAATTGCTTGCGGCTGGCGCTTTCGTAATCGAACTCTTCGATACGGTCGCCGCGTGATACCACAACCCTCGTTTCCTCGGGATGCGTGGCGTCGATGAGCATCTTGCTGCCCATGTCTTATGATCCTTGGCGCGGCTTGGCGGCAACGGCATACATACCCCGGCTCCGGATACGCGTTGTTCTGAACGCCTGCGGGCCAACCTGCGCGAGTGAAGCATCCTGGTCCTGCGACTCGCGAATCTGAGCGTCACAGCCATGAAGCCTCTCGCAAGAGACCGATTTTGCCGTGTTGCCGCCGCCTTGGACATGCCTCTGGTTTCCATTTGCCTCGGTCGGACCGAAGCGGTGATGACGATCTGCAATTCGCGAGACCTTCTCGCACGGAGCAGCGGGCTCCGACTGTTCGAAGTCCCTTTCCGGAACGCATCAGGGTCAAGCGAGCTTCGAACTTCCGGACGCTCTTCCCGAAGCGGAATTTGACGCACCGGGCACTGATTCGACCAGAATGTTCGAAATCTAACGCGACGGTGACGGTCTTGATTTAGGGTAGTCCCGAATGCTTGGCAAGCCGCCAACTGAAACCGCTGGTTAACCACGCAGGGGCTAGCCTGCCGATTGCAGGGTCGAGGACACTCTTGGCGTGACAAATATAGAACACTCCATTCCGTTGCTGACGAATTGTGGGCGGATGCTCGCGCGCATCACTGCAATTCTTTGTTTTATCCTTGTTTTTCAAAATTTTGCGGCGGCTTCTGAAACTCCCAGCGCAACGGGGGCGAGGGTTGGTGGGGACGCAACTCGAAGCAGATTCGTCGCGGATTTGAGCGCCCCTGTCGGCTACAGCGTCTACGTGCTCGCCAATCCCTACCGAGTCGTCATCGACATGCCCGAAGTCAATTTCCAGCTTCCCTCGGGAATTGGCCAGCAGGCACGGGGACTGATCCGCGAATATCGCTTTGGCAGGCTTGAAAAGGGGCAGTCCCGCTTCGTTCTGGATGTTGTCGGGCCCGTCCTGATCGAAAGATCGTTTCTCATTCCGCCTCAGGGAGAGCAGCCCGCGCGACTTGTGGTTGATATTGTTCCCACGGACAATACAACCTTCCTTAGGACGCACATGGCAGAGCAGGTCGCGAGCGCAAAAGCCGACCTGGTGAAGGCGTTGCCCGAGGCCGAATTGGTACACTCGACCTTAGAGGATGAGGCCAGCAACAAACCGCCGGAGGCTTTACCCTTCACGGAGGCAAGCCTGAATGCGCCACCGGTGCCGTTGCCCCGCCCCAAGCCGGGCAACGAGAAAGTTGCGATGGAGCCTGCGCCCGAAGCAGTTCCGCTCGATAAACCGGAAAGGGCTCGACGCGTTATCGTGATCGACCCGGGCCATGGCGGAATAGACCCCGGCGCGATCGGCATTGGCAAAACCAAGGAAAAGGACGTCGTTCTCGCCTTCGCAAAGGTGTTCCGCGATCAATTGCGCGCTACCGGACGATATGATGTTGTCATGACACGCGACGATGACAGATTTGTCACCCTGAAAGAACGCGTAAGGATTGCGCGCCGCACCCAGGCCGATCTTTTCATCGCCATTCACGCCGACAAGGTAAGGGGCCCGACTGCAAGGGGGGCGACAATCTACACCCTGTCCGAAAAAGCCTCGGATGCCGAAGCCGAGGCCTTGGCACAAAAGGAAAATTTGGCCGATGTGATCGGTGGGGTGGATTTGGGCGGGGGCAGCGAAGAGGTCAATGACATATTGATCGACCTGACTCAACGCGAAACGAAGAACCACTCCGTGTTCTTCGCAAAAAAGGCCGTCAGACAGTTGAAGTCTGTCACCACCTTGACCGGCCGTCCGATGCGTTCGGCGGGCTTTCTTGTCCTCAAAGCGCCTGACATCCCCTCGGTTCTTCTTGAACTTGGTTATCTCTCCAGTGATGCGGACGAAAAACTGCTGAACAGCGATACCTGGCGAGAAGGAGTGGGGGCGGCCTTGGTTGCCGCCATCGATGGCTATATGGCGACGGAAATCGCGCAGCGTCAGTAATCTATTCGTATCGCCCCCAGCCTGCCACAATCCCCGCGTAGCCGAATTTGCTGGATGGCATGATTTGGGTTAGGGCATTCGGCAGGGCGCGTTGGCCGCGCGCCGGACACTGGCAATACGGGGCGCGATGCTGAGGTTTTTCGGTTGGCTTTTCACCTGCGGAACCGTGGTCTTCCTCGGGCTCGCCGGCGGTTTGGCCTATGTCGTCTGGGATACATCGAAGGATCTGCCCGACTATACCCAGCTGGCCCAGTACGAACCCCCCGTCATGACCCGGATCTATGCCTCCGATGGATCGCTTCTGGCGGAATATTACGACCAGCGGCGCCAATTCGTGCCCATTGGGGCAGTGCCTGAAAGGCTCGTGCAGGCTTTCGTTTCGGCCGAGGACAAGACCTTTTTCGAGCACGGTGGCCTTGACTGGCAAGGCATCGCCGTCGCCGGCTATCGGTATCTGCAGGTCAAGTTGACCGGCAAGGGCCAGATCGTCGGGGCCTCGACAATCACGCAGCAGGTTGCGAAGAACTTTCTCCTCGGCAGTGAGAAATCCATCGAGCGCAAACTGCGCGAGGCGCTGATCGTTCAGCGAATCGAGCGAACCTTCAGCAAGGAGAAAATCCTCGAGCTCTATCTCAATGAGATCTTCTTTGGTTTCAATTCTTACGGCATTGCTGCAGCGTCGCTGAACTACTTCGCCAAGTCGTTGAACGACTTGACGCTTGCCGAGATGGCTTATCTCGCCGCGCTCCCGAAGGGCCCGAATAATTACCACCCGTTCAGAAACACCGAACGTGCCATAGAACGGCGCAACTGGGTGCTCGGGCAGATGCATGCCAACGGCTACATCACCGCAGAAGAGATGAAGGAGGCGCAGGCGCAACCCTTGAAGGTTTCGCCGCGTCCCCTGGGCGCACAGCTCTTTGCGGCGGAATCGTTTAGCGAGGAGGTTCGCCGCGAGCTGATCTCGCTCTACGGCGAAGACCGGCTGCTGAAAGGCGGCTTGTCGGTGAGGACGACGCTTGATCCCAAGCTTCAGGTCTATGCGCGGCAGGCATTGGCGCGCGGTCTGATCCAGTTTGATCGCAAGCGCGGCTTCCGAGGCGCAATCAAGCAGATTGACGTCACCGGCGACTGGGGTGCCATTCTGGGCAAGATGAAAGTGCCCGCCGATATTGCGCCCTGGCGGCTAGCTGTTGTGCTCGAGGTAAATGAATCCGGTGCGGTCGTCGGAATCCAGCCAAAGACGCTTGGCTCTGGGGCGCTTGAGGCTGAGCGCGAGAAGGGCGTCGTGCCGGTGGGCCTTCTCTCATGGGCGCGCAAATATGTCGACGGAACAGCCTTGGGCCCTGAGGTTAAGGCGGCAAGCGATATTCTGGCCGTGGGCGA
>JAEUMG010000199.1 GCA_016793355.1 Hyphomicrobiales bacterium | reverse complement strand
TAGGGCGCGCAGAAATCGGCCTTGGCCGCGCGGGCCGGGGTAATCGTCGCGCCCGAGGCGACGCAGTCCCACATGCCGCGATCAAGCGCATCGTAAATGCCTTCGAAATCGTCTCCCGCATAGCGGCAAAGCTGCCAGGTCACTCCCAGTTCGCCGCAGATCGCCTTCATCAGTTCGATGTCGAGTCCCGCCGGCGCGCCGCCGCTTGTCAGTTCGAATGGCGGGTCGGGAATGGCCGAACCGACGCGCAGAATGCCCGGCGCGATCGTTCCTGCCACGGTCAAGTTCACGGTGCCAGGAATTTGAAGGGCTCGGCGGGCGCGAATTTCGCCGACACCTCGCCGGCAAGTATCGGATTGCCCTTGAGATCGAGCCTCGCGGGCTGCGCGCCGGCCGCCAGATCGAGCTTGTCGATATCGACCCAGAAGATTGTCGGGCTGTAGGAGGATTCGAAGTAGTAGCGCTTGGCGCCGATATCGGAAATCGACCGCCAGATCGTCGAGGCGATGTTCGGCCGCTCGGGATCGGCAAGCCCCAGCGGCACCGAGACAGCGCGGATGAGCGAGAAGGCGGTGGCCACGGCGAGACGCTCATCCTTCTGCTTCGGCACGGCATTGAGCGCCCAGCTCATGCGCACGAAGCGGTCCGGCGAGGCGATGGTGCCGGGCAGGAAGCTCATGCCATTGATGCCTTGCCAATAGGTGTCGATCGCAAGCTGCCGGTCGAAGGTCGGCGAGTTGGTCATGACGGTGTATTGCCTGCCGTGATGGATCACCAGGCGGCCGCTGACATATTCGAAGATGGCGCTGTCGCCGGTCGCATCGGCGAGCGCCAGATGCCCCGTGGCCTTGCTGCCATTCGGCAAAGTGGGCGCGACGATGGCGAAGGGTTCCTGGCTCAGAGCCTCGACCGCCTCGGCTACGGTTGCGAAATTGTCGAGGACATATTGCGTCCAGGCGCCGACCGAGATCAGCGGCTTGCCGGAGGCCTTGGCGTCGCCATAGTCGGATTCGGCGAGATAGAGCGTGTTGGCGACGAGGCCGGCATCGTTCATGCCCTCAACCGTCGCCACGCCATAGAGGCTGGCAATGACCGAACCGTATTTCGCGGTCCATTCGATCGAACCTTCGCCGACGCCGCCATTGCGCGCCATGCCGCGCGGAAATGAATAGAGATCGCTGCCGGGATCCTCCATCCAGTCCATCGAGCGCCCGACGATGAAACCGTCGGTGCCGGTTTGATAGACGAAACGCGTGCAGGCCTCCGCGTTGACCGCCGCGGTTGCGATTGCCATTGCCGAAACAAGCGAAATCAGACTCGTCTTCATGATCACTCTCCCCTTGTGCCCAACAGTAAAGAGCCTCGCCGTTAAGGCGGCCCTACAAGCATCGCGGTTGGCCGGCACGGCCCGGCATCGATTGTTCTTATGCTCAAGAAAGGGTGAAGGCCGGCCGATCTGCACATCCTGCGACGGATTTTGCGCGGGGCTTGCGTCTTGATCGGGGAGTTGAGTCCCTGAACCCGCGGCTTCTCCCGCTTACCGCCGCGGTAGGCCCGGAACGGTCGCGAAACGCCGTCCTGGCCCCCACGCAGCGTCACGCCGAGATCGCACCGAGAATCGGTTGCCTAAATCACATTGTAGTTATATAATTTATATGTTATACACTAAGCTCCGCTATGAGCACGCTCGACCAGTCCTTTGCTGCCCTCGCCGACCCCACCCGCCGCGCCATCATCGCGCGGCTGGCGAAGGGTGAGGCGACAGTGCAGGACCTCGCCAGCCCGTTTTCCATCAGCCAGCCGGCGATCAGCCGCCACTTGAAGGTGCTGGAAGAGGCGGGCCTAATCGAGACCCGCATCGCAGGCACCGCCCGCCCGCGCCGCCTGAAATCTAACGCCGTCGCCGCACTCTGGGATTGGCTGGGCCAGTACCGCGCGCTGTGGGAGGCGCAGTTCCAGAGGCTGGATGCGGTTCTCGACAGTCTGCCGGACGAAGCCGGCCAAACTGCTTCCGACGCCCCTGAAAAGAGCACGTCATGAACATGACCCTGGACCCAGCCAAGCTGCAGCTCGCGCTCGACGGCGAAACCGACATTATCGTCCGGCGCGATTTCACCCATCCGCCCGGCCGTGTCTGGCGCGCGCTGACCGAGCCTAATCTGATCCGCCAGTGGATGTCGTCGCAGGACGACATGACGCGCTGCGAAGTGGACCTGCGTCCGGGCGGGTCGTTTCACTATGAATGGCCAGAGTTCTTTTTCTCGGGTCCGATCCTGGCGGTCGATGCCCCACATCACATGGTCCATGTCGAGCAGTTCAGCGGCGATGCGTCTTACCATGTCGAGATCACGACTGATCTGGCCGCGCGTGGAACCGGGTCCCGCATGACCATGGTGATGCGCTACGCCAATGCCGCGGCACGGGCGGCGGCGATCGAAATGGGCTTTACCGACGGCCTGGACGAGGTCTTTGGCAGGCTCGCGGCACTGACGATCGCGGGACCGCCATGAGGACACGACGGGAGCCAAAGCGTCGGAGCTGTCAAGACCGATTGCCGGAAGGCGCCGCAACGCTACATTGCGACTCTGTGCGGCCGGAACCTGTCGAACGGATCCCACCATGAAGCGAATCGCGTTTCCGTCCACGAGGCTCATTGCAGCGGGCGCCGCCATTCTGCTTGGCACTGCGGCCGCATTTGCGGGGCAGCCGGACGAAGCGGGCCGCGCGATCATCAAGAACAATCTGAAGACCCAGCTTTCGGTGCCGGGCTCGCTGACCATCATGCATGTCGACGTCACCAAGGCCAATGACAAGGGATTGCAGACGGCCTGCGGCTGGTTCATTTCAAAGGATGCTTCAGGAGGACTCGAGCAGCCCAGGGCCTTCGCCATGAGCTATTTCGCCTCGGCCAATCTCGCGCAGATTCACATCATCGGCAACACCGCCGCCGACGTGCAAACGATCAGGGCCTTCTGCAAGGAACAGGGCATCGACTTCTAGCCCGCGCCTATGACGTATCGAGCGAAGGATTTCCGAGACGCGCGAGCCAATCGCATTCTTTCAGGATCGCATCGACTTCGTAGATGTTTCGCCGGCGAAATCCCGGCGGGCGGCCGGCGCGCAAGGGGCTCCAGCGCTCGGGCCGGCGCTCTTCCTTGGGGCGGGCATGCCAGCGCGCCAGCCGCATGGCGTGGCGCGGGATGTCCTGAACCGCGCCGAGGACTGCCACGAGGCGGCGCACGAGAGGCACGGCATTGACCGTACCGTCGTCCACTCTCTTTTCGATGGCGGGCGGCGGCGCCGGGGCCGGCGCCTGCGGCCTGAGGAATTCGGGGATTCGCGGATCGGGTCCGCCCAAGACGTGGATGCGGGGTTCGGCCCGGCGCATCTTCCTGATGCGGCGGCGAATGCGCTTGACCGGGTCGAACAGCTTGAAAAGAAATCCGCGCTTGCGTTTGGGCCTGGCTTCGCCATCGGCGGCCCTGCTCTTGTCGCCGCCCGGCGACCCTGGCTTCTTGCGAGCCGCCGGCGGTCTCGGCTTGTACTCCACCACGATATCGCGGGCCGCGGCGACGATAAGCCGCCTGACGGCCGATTCCACCGTGCGCAGGATGCGGAGCACCTCCCGGTGAAGCGGCCTGGACAGTCTTTCGATCGTGATGCCCTCGGCGAGGCCGATCATGGCGAACAGCTTCAAGACCTCGACCAGGAGAGGCGCGCGATTGCGTTCGATGGCGGATTTAAAGTCCATTCTTCATGAATGGAACATAACACGAATTTTGTCAACTAAAAATTACAGGCGCCCTCACTGGCGTGGTTCGCACCGTTCAGAGATCGAGCCCACCGCCCAGCCCAAGGGCGCGAGGGAGGAAAGTATTAAGGCTAAGTCCTAACGATGGGGGAATAATTGCGGCCTAAACTGGGCCTCGTGTGAGGCACGGCGCGCTTCCGGGGGGAAAGCACGCCAGTGCGCCCGGGGGTTCGGCATGCCGATCGGACAATTGTGGCTTTGCCTTGCGGGCTCGATGCTGCTGCTGTGCGCGACCGGCGCCGAGGCTGCCGAGCTGGATGCAAGATCGCCGGACGTTTATGACTGGAGCGGTTTTTTTGTTGGCTCCGATACCGGCTTCATCGTCGGCGGAGAGAACGCCCCGATCGCAGGCGCGGCCCTAGCTCCCGACGCCGGCAGGCTTTTCAGCAGCGGAGAGGCGGCGGCAAACTGGCAAACCGGCCAATGGGTTCTCGGCGTCGAAGGCGATGTCCGATTTGCCGACATATCGGAACCCGAAACCAAGGGCGTCAGCGGGCTGGCCTATAATTCCGAAGCCGACGCAACCTGGTTCTCGACAATGCGACTGCGTTCGGGATTCGCACTCGACAATCTGCTTGTGTATGGGACAGGCGGTCTTGCCGCCACGGGGTCGGACTTCACCGTCTCCATGAATCCGAAGGACGCGACCACGCAGACAGGCTGGACGGCCGGCGCCGGCATGGAATGGGGCTTCTCGGACAACGCCAAGGCCAAGGTCGAGTTTCTCTATTTTGACTTCGATGACCGCGACGGAGTCATCCCGGCCGACGGCGTGCGCCTCAGGATCAACCCCGGCTCGCAATCTCTTCGCGTGGGCATGGATTTCCAGTTTTAGTTCATACTCGCACGCCTCCATTGACCTGATGGGAGCAGCGTCTATACGCATGATGGAAGGGATCCTGTTTATGGGGCGCATGGGCCGTTGAGGGATCGGTTGGCATTTATCCTGCGGATCGCGGTCGTGACGCTGTTGGTTCTGGCAAGGAGCGAGATCGCTTCTGCGAGGCCCGAACTGGGCGAGCTGTGGGCTGGCCCGGAGCTCTATCACCGATTGGCGCGACAGAATGCAATGGAGAACCGGGTTCCCTATGCAATCGTTGAAGCGGTGATGAGCGTGGAGAGCGGCTACGACCCCAATGCACGCGGTGATGCCGGTGAGGTCGGCCTGATGCAGGTGCTCCCATCGACCGCGACAATGCTCGGTTACACAGGCACCTTGGAAGGCCTCGCTAATCCGGAGACTAACATCCAGTACGGAACGCAATATCTGGCGGACGCCTGGCGGCTCGCAAACGGCGATATCTGCACGACCGTCATGAAGTACCGGGCTGGACACGGCGAAACCCGATTCTCGCAGAAATCGGTGAGTTATTGCGTGAGAGTGCGGAAAAGGCTTCTTGCCGCAGGCTATCCCGTCACCGGCAAAGTGCCAAAGCCGACTTTTGGATTTGCCGAGATTGCGAGAGGCATTGGAAAAATCACAAAACTGCCTTCCGGGCGCGTACGGGCATCATTTCCCGGACTCTGAGGCCGCAACCTTCTCGCCCTCCAGAAGCCAGGCGATGAGCTTCACTCGCTCGTTCATAACGTTACACTCCTTCCAAGGCATGCGACGCTCCCTCGAAAGGAAAAAAGTGTAACCTATGTCCTCGGTATAAAGTGGAACCTATGTGCCCGGAATGCACCAAGGTGAAATGGCGCGCCGGAGCGGATGAAACTGGGCAGCGCTATGTTATTGTTGGCAATATAGAATCGCAATTGTTCTGCGCCGACGCCAAGGGCGGAAGTCTCCAGACTTCTGGGCGCAACCTGAGCAACATTCAGGTGATGTCCGAGACTGGGCATCCTGCCTGATGGCACCCACCCGCAACTGCCGCGTCAATCTCGCTTGTCGCAAAGGGCTCAGTCAGAAGCGTTCCGATAATGCGGCCGAGGGTCAGATCATCTACAAGGCCGAAGCGCTGAAAGCGACGAAGGCCTTTGCGGTCGACGACGACCAATGTGGGTGTTCCTTGCATTTCGTAGGCTGTCATCGTCGCGGGGAGACGGCCGTCTTGCCGGTCAATGCCGATCGGGAAACCAAGACGGTATTCATGCGCGAAGGCGGCGATCGCCGCCCGCGAGCCTTGCGCTTCGTGATGCTCGAAGACCGTATGGAGGCCGATGACGGCGACTTGCTCAGCCGGAAACGCCTTAGCAATGCGTTGCGCTTGCGGGAGACCATGCGTTACGCAGCCCGGACAAAGCATCTGGAAAGCTTCAATCACGAGAAGCTTGCCGCGGAAGTCTGGAATGTCGAGCGGTCTTGTGGTGTTCAGCCAGTCGCTTGTAAGAAGTGGTGGCGCGAAAAGGGGCGACATACGGGCTTCTCCTCTGCAACTTGAGTACAGGGCTAGGCTCTGCGTTGAAGAGCCCGGCCCGCAGTTGGATCATGCCGCCTGCTTCAATGGGACAGCCGGGAAATCGACCGGAACGTTCAGCGCGACGTTGATGTAGTTCGTGAAAAGGTTGAGCGCGACGTGGGCGATGATCTCCACGATGCCCTCGTCATCGAAACCGGCAGTCTTGAGCGCAGTGACGTCTGCCTCGGTGACTGCCGCGCGATTGCGGACGAGCTTGAGCGCAAAGGTAAGTGCTGCCTGTGTTCTGGGATCGGAGGACTTGCCGACCTGGGCCGCCGTCATGTCTTCTTTGGAGGCTCCGGCCTGCCGGCCGAGAGCGGTGTGGGCAGCGAGGCAATATTCGCAGCTGTTGGCGTTGGCAACGGCAACTGCGATCTCCTCACCCAAACGCGCACCGAGCGTGCCGCCGCCGAGAGCGCCGAACGAGCCCCACATGCTGCTCAGCGCGGCCGGGGAGTTCGCTACGGCCCTGAACATGTTGGGGACGACGCCAAAGGCGCCGTTGATCTTGTCGAGCGTCGGCTTGACCGCGGCGGAGGATGAGGCTGGATCGATAAGGTTGACGTGTGTCATATTAGGTTTTCCTTCTCTGATGCTTGGAGGGGGATGAATGGAGCGGTCCGACGATGGCAGTCGTCGGGCCGCTTTCCTGTTCCGGGGCTATTTTCCGGGAGCGACTTTGCCCGGCAGCGAAAGATTGCCGGATGCAACTTTGAATACGTCAGTGACGCATAGAAGCGGCGCATGGAGGTTGGCGTTGACCCTGAGACCAGCGGTCACCCCGTCGTAGGAGGCGGTCGCGATCGCGCCGATCTTCTCAAGGGGAACATGGACTTCGACAATATCGGCAGTCAGGTCGGTCTTGAACTCGGGGCTGTCGATCAGAATCGGTGCGCCGGGCCAGGTCTCGGGCAGCCTGGGTTTCGTACCATCGGGGATATCCTCGACCTTGAGTCCGCCAGGGCAAGCCTTGTCCTCGTTGAGAACAACCCAGTGCGGGTGCCAGCGGTCCCTGTT